>NZ_JAAKTN010000019.1:0-76689 GCF_049174455.1 Aeromonas sp. 601027
GTTGCGGGGGCCGGATTTGAACCGACGACCTTCGGGTTATGAGCCCGACGAGCTACCGAGCTGCTCCACCCCGCGTCCGAATTGTCACCCTCAAGCCGAGCAGTAGCTTGATGGCGTTTGTCTGCTTTCGACTGTTTACACAATCGCAGGCTGACGAAAAGTTGGTTGCGGGGGCCGGATTTGAACCGACGACCTTCGGGTTATGAGCCCGACGAGCTACCGAGCTGCTCCACCCCGCGTCTGAGGTCGCCAATAATAGGCGCCAGCGCACAGATTGCAAGTAAATATCTCAAAAAAAGTTTATTCGTAGATTAATCAGACAGAGAGTGAGGACATTAGCAGCATCATGCTGTTTTTTCAGGCAATAGAGTCAAAGCCACATACCAGGCACTACACTCAGTGAGATGAACACTCCTCATTTTGGGTAGGTATGATATGCGCATCTCCGCCGGTCACTGCCGTCAGTTGGGGGCGACACCCGACAACCGCGGCGTCAACTTCGCCATCTGGGCCCGCTTGGCCAGCCGGGTAGAGCTGCTGCTTTTCTCCAGTGCCGAAGATGATAGTCCCGAGGTAATTCCCCTCTCCCCCCGTTTCAACCGAACTGCCTACTACTGGCATATCCATATTGAAGGACTCCCCATCGGGCAACGCTACGCCTACCGTATCCAGGGACCATGGCGTCCCTATTGTGGCACCCGCTTTGATGGTGACAAGGTTCTGCTCGATCCCTATGGGCGCAGTATTGAACTGGGCCCCAACTATGACCGATGGGCGGCTGCACGCCCCGGCAGCAATATGGCTTGCTGCGCCAAAAATCGGGTAGTCGATACCCGCCACTACAACTGGGAAGGAGACAAACTGCCTGCTCACTCTCTCTCCCGCTCGGTGATTTACGAACTCCATCTGGGGGGGTTTACCAACTCCCCGAGCTCCGGGGTTGATCCTGCATTGCGGGGCACCTATCTTGGATTGATTGAGAAGATCCCCTATCTGCAATCTCTCGGGGTCACCGCCGTTGAACTGCTGCCGGTGTTTCAGTTCGACCCTCAGGATGCTCCCAGGGGGCTATCCAACTACTGGGGATACAGCCCCATGTCCTTTTTCGCCCCCCATGCCCAGTACGCCTGTGGCGATGATCCGCTGACCGAATTTCGCGATATGGTCAAGGCGTTGCACAGGGCCAATATCGAGGTGATCCTGGATGTGGTCTACAACCACACCGCCGAGGGGGGAGATGATGGCCCCACCTTCTCGTTTCGCGGCATCGACAACGAGGCCTACTACATCCTCGACAACAACCAGAAGGACACTAACTACTCGGGCTGTGGCAACACCTTCAACGGCGCACACCCGGTGGTACTGCGGATGATCATGGACAGCCTGCACTTCTGGCGCCAGGAGATGCACGTCGATGGCTTCCGGTTTGATCTGGCTGCCATTTTGTCGCGGGATGAATCGGGCCAGCCACAGGCCAATGCCCCGACCCTGCGCACCATAGATACCGATCCCAAGATCGCCGATATCAAGCTGATCGCCGAGGCCTGGGATGCAGGGGGGCTCTATCAGGTGGGATCACTGGCCGGCGCCCGCTGGCGTGAGTGGAACGGCCAGTTCAGGGACGACGTACGCCGGTTTCTGCGCGGGGATGACAACAGCGTCACCGCCTTTGTCGAACGGTTGTGCGGTAGCCCCGATATCTATCACTATCACCATGCAGATCCCGAGAAGAGCATCAATTTCGTCACCTGCCACGACGGCTTTACCCTGTGGGACTGGGCCAGCTACAACAACAAGCATAACGAGGCCAATGGCGAGCAGAACCGTGATGGCTGTGATCACAACTTCAGCTGGAACCACGGCCATGAAGGGGTAACGGACGATCCCCAGATCAATGCCCTGCGCACGCGCCAAGCCAAGAACATGATGGTGGCAACCCTGTTATCGGTGGGATCCCCGATGCTGTTGATGGGGGATGAACTGCTGCGCACCCAGCACGGCAACAACAACGGTTACTGTCAGGACAACGCGACCTGCTGGATGGATTGGCAACCAACTCCCCGCAGCCAGGAGATGTTCCGCTTCATGAAGGAGCTGATCCAATATCGCAAACATCTGTTCCAGCGCCCGGAGCAGGAGAGCATGCCACTGTCGCTCACCGAAATCCTGCGGCACAGCGAGATCTGCTGGCACGGAGTCAATGCCATGCAGCCAGACTTCAGTCCCCACTCCCATGCCATCGCCATGTCGGCCCTGTCAAGCGAAACCCGACTGGCCCTTTACGTACTGTTTAACGCCTACTGGGAGCCCCTCACCTTCAACCTGCCGAGCCCCCCCAAGGGAGTTGGCGGCTACTGGCGGCGGATCCTCGATACCGCCCTCCCCTCACCGCAAGATATCTGCACTTTCGGCATGCCACTGGAAGGGTTGACCAGAGAGTATCTGGCCCAGCCACGCAGCAGTTGCCTGTTTATCTGCGGGGCCGATGACTTCTATTGATTCTCGAGAGTCAGATATGAAAAAGCCCCGGGCCTTGGCTCGGGGCTTGCTCTTTTCAGTACCAGTGTCAGATCAGCTGGTACAGCACGCTGGTAGCGGCGATCTGGGCGATAAGCAGGCCACACAGGGAAGTGGAAACCACCACAGGCGCGGTATCACGCTGCAAGTAGAGCGGGCTGAACCAGAGCAGCAGGGAAGCCACCAACAAGGCAGCCTGTGTCACCACCGCCGGGATCAGATCATCGAGATTGGCTTCAGCCCCTTGCCAGCCCACCAGCACGGCCAGCCAGATAAGGCTGGCCATGGCGCCCGCCAGCGCAGCCAGCGGCAGAAGAGTATTAAACGCCTTGAGGCGGTGACGGGCTCGCAACAGCATCAGGTGAGCAAAGGCCGCTCCCAGCATCACCATCTGCAATAAACCGCTCACCCAGCCCTGCAGCTGCAGCAGCCCGAAGCCATAAACAGCGAGTGGCAACGCCGGTAGCCAGAGCAGCGTTGAGGGGACTGCACGCTTGCCCTCCAGCCGTGACTGGGCCAGCGACAAGCCGACCCCGAGCACCAGTGCGGCACCACCACTCCAGATCAGCCAACTGGCCGCCTTGGCCTCTACCGCCAGCATCAAGGAGAGCGCGGTAATGACCCAGATGGAGAAGAGCTGCTGAGTGATGCGTGAGCGCTGGCCGGGGCAGATATCACCGCGCCATAACACGATACCGAGGGCAATGAGGGCACCAAGTGCCATCAAGCCGGTAAGGGGAAAGAGCCAAAGTGGGAGTTGGACGAACATTACGCCTCCAGCAGCAAGAATTCGGGAGCGCCACCGGGGCGCCAGAGAAGAGTGGGCGAGTATACCCAAACCTGCGGCTATCCCCAATCACGACAAACAGACCGGCAAAAAATGAGCAGATGCCCCGAAGGTCATGATGCAGCCGACAGGCCCATTATCACACCGACTTCACACCTGACCGCGAGCCAGTGCCACTACCCGCGCAAACATCTGACGCAGCACGGGAGGAATATGCTCGGCACCAAGCCGCTCGGCTTCTTCCACCACCGCCAGTGCCATCCCCGGCTTGCTGCGGTGATGAATCGCCTTATTGATGATATGACTGGCACTCCACATGGCTCGTCCGCCCACCCCTGCTTCCCGCCGGAACACGGCTTCAAAACCATTGTGATAGAGGTAATGTTCAATGTCAGAGGCTGGCAACTGAGTCAACCGATCCCGTTCCCGCTCCCCTTTGAGTTGGCCCCGGGCCGAAGCAGC
This sequence comes from Aeromonas sp. 601027, assembly GCF_049174455.1. Classification (NCBI taxonomy): domain Bacteria; kingdom Pseudomonadati; phylum Pseudomonadota; class Gammaproteobacteria; order Aeromonadales; family Aeromonadaceae; genus Aeromonas; species Aeromonas sp. 601027. The sequence goes on from NZ_JAAKTN010000019.1 coordinate 3,767, forward strand.
ATACTTGAGCCCCGCCTCGTCGCCATCGGTCAACAGGTGCCACTCGATACCAAAATCCCGCGCCACCTTGATCAGCGGTGACTGGCCGCACTGGGCAAACTCGATAATCCGCACCCCTTCGGCCCGCAAACTGTAACCACAGATCTGGGCCAGCTCGGAGAGCAGCCAGATCTCGGTCTCCCCCTCCACCAGCAGCCAGCAACGGGCAAACAGCGACATGGGGCGGTTGATCCGCACGTGGAAGGCGATCTTGCGCAGATCGTCGCTGCTGTAACGCTCGCCCCCCAGCTGGTGACAGAGGATATCCTGCTGACGGCGCACCAGTCGTCGCACCTGGTTGAGCGGCAGGGAAGAGAGCAGATCTCCCGAGTTGGTGGTGAGCAGCTTCTGGCCCGGCAGTTGTTCCAGCAGCCCCCACGCCAGCGCCAGCATGGTCGGGTGCAGCCGGCTCTCAGGATCCTCTAGGATCATGATGGGACGGGCCCCCTCCTCCAGCTCGCGATTGCCTCGCGCCTGCAGCAGGGTCGCCGCCATCCCGGCCATCGCCAGTTGCAGGGTGCGGTTATCGGCATGGCGCAGCAGGGTGTGCAGGTTGCCAGGATTGCGCAACGTCATGGGACGATTGATGATGTCACGCTGGCTGCGCGGTTTGTTCTTGATGGGGGCCAGAGCGTTGAAATAGTGATCCATCAGCTGGCGCACTGCTTGCAGCGCCTCCTTCAACTCCGGCTCCCCGATGCGCTGGGGCTCATCGATCAGCTTGTCCGCCAGTTCACTGAGTCTGTGCTCCGAGAGATCTCCCCACTGCAGGGTTTCCACCCCGTTGCGGGCACTGCGAGCGTCCCGCAGCCGGAACACCGGGTTCATGGTGATCAGCAGGCTAACCAGTTCGTTAGTATTGGCAATAGGCAGGCTCTTGCCCACCCCGTCGAGAAAGTCGTGAATGGTGAGCACAGAGCCATCAGCTTGCAGCTCGGCACTGGCACGATAGTGGATGCGATGAAACTTGTCCTTGTGCAGCACCCAGGAGGCGCCAAGACGAGCCAGACGGCGAGAATGCTGGCACATTTGTGGCCTGTGCTCACTGAAGGTGAGCACCAGTTGCAGATGACGCGAAGGGGCCAGCTCGGGATCTTCCGGTTGGTGAAAATCATCGGCGGTGAACTGATAGGGCTCGGCATTTTGCCCCAGCAGACACCAGAGCGCGCGCAACAGGCTCGACTTGCCCCAGGTATTCTCGCCAATCAGCACTGTGGTGTGATCCAACCCGAGCGAAAGACGATTTATACCGCGAAAACCTTTTACTTCAATACGTTCCAGAAACATCCTGCAATGTCCACGTCACTCAGATTGAGCAATAGTGGCAAAGTTAACTGGAAAATCCTATCGGCAGCCGGGCTTTTTCAACGTGAACTGTGAGGCACTGCAGGTTCGGGAGGGGTGACGACAGCGGTGCGATCTTGCGGGGCATTCCAGTGGCTGAACCAAAGGTGACGGGTACGGATTTGACGTTTGCGATAATTCAATGGGCATTCCTTTCAATGGATAAGTGGTAGAGAGTACACCTCTTTTGCCCAAAGTCTCAGGCTTATCTGTGACGGGAAGATGACAATTGCGCCCGCCACTGCCCCGGCGTCAAACCAAACGCCTCGCGAAAACGATTACCGAAATGGGCCTGCGAAGAGAAGCCACACTGACTGGCGATGCTGGCCAGCGGCTCGGGGCCAGTCAACAGCTGCTTGGCCCGTTTGAGCCGCAGCCCCAGCAGGTAACGGTGGGGCGGGCAGCCGAGACTCTGGCCGAACATGCGGGCAAAGTGATACTCGCTCAGCCCCGCCTGCTGGGCCAGCTCTGCCAGCGTGACCGAATCGGCCAGATGGGCCTGCAGATACTCCTGCACCCGCTTGATCACCACGGGCGCCAGCCCGCCGCGCAGAGGCGGCAGACCGGGAGCCTCCTCGGTGTGGTGGCGATAGGCGTGGAGGATCAACATCCAGGCGCCGTGGGAGAGTGCCAACCGATCGACCCCTTGCTGCCACTGAAGCTGCATCAACTGGCGCTGCACCAGTCCGGCCGCCTGCGGATCATCGATGAAAGTCTTGTCCACCAGTTGCAGGTGGCGCCCCTCCTTGTCACACACCTCCTCGGCGATACGGGTGAGGTGAGTCGGGGTGAAGTAGAGATGAAAGAAGCGAAACTCTTCGCGCACCAGCCACTCGGATCTGTGGTGATCCGGCATGATGCACACCTTGCCGGTGCCGCCGTGGCCACCCGGCCCATCGAGTCGCTCGGTCTGCTCGCCTCCTTGCAGATAGACGCTCAGGGTGTGGTGGCCCGGCTTGTGATAGCGGGTCTGGTCATAGCAGTTGCGCCAACTGGCGACGCCAAGCCCGGGTTCGAGCCAGCAAGCGTCGTCCAGCCGGGCGCCGGTGCTGACCAGAGCATCAAATACCCCTGCTGTTTTCATTCGCCCCTGCCGCCTGTTCCGGTGTAAGTGTTATGTCGCTGCCACCCATCTTACCGACCGCGCCCGCAGATGACAGCGCAGGGCGATGAAAAACCGCAAGATGGTGCAATCCAGCCATCAGGGCTTGCCCCATAGTGGGTCATCTCTCCCTGACTCACCGGAACAGTGATGAACCTGATGCTCTATCTTGCCACCGTGCTTATCTGGGGCAGCACCTGGATTGCCATCGCCTGGCAACTTGGCCCCATCCCCATCGAGGTGTCGGTGCTCTACCGCTTCCTGCTGGCTGCGGTGGCACTGTTTGCCCTGCTCACCGCCAGCGGCCGCTTTCCACGCCTCCCCTTGCACGGCCAGCGTTACGCCGCGTTGCTCGGAGCCCTGATCTTTTCCACCAACTTTCTCTGCTTCTACCACGCCACCCGTTACATCCCGAGCGGCATGTCGGCGGTGATCTTCGCCAGTGCCAGCATCTTCAACGGCCTCAACCTCTGGCTGTTCGAGCGCAAGCGCCCCACCCTGCGCTGGCTGCAAGGCTCCTTGCTGGGGCTCTTTGGCACCCTGTTACTGTTCTGGCCGGTGCTGGCAAATGCGCAACTGGGTACAAACGGCTGGAAGGGGCTGCTGCTCGCCTGCGGCGGCACCCTCTGCTTTTCGCTAGGCAATCTGGTCTCGGCACGGGGGCAGCGCCACGGCTACCACGTACTGCAACTGGTGCCCTGGGGCATGGTTTACGGCGTGGTGCTGTTGCTGGGCTGGGTCACATTGCTCGGACAGCAACTGGTGGTGCCGACCGATGGCCACTATCTGGCGGCCATGGTCTATCTCGCCCTGTTTGGCTCGGTGATCGCTTTTACCGCCTACCTGACCCTGGTTGGTCGCATCGGTGCCAGCAAGGCCTCCTACGCCACCGTGCTCTTTCCGCTGGTGGCGCTTACCCTCTCCACCTTCTACGAAGGCTTTGTCTGGCTGCCGGTCTCGGTAGCCGGAGTGGTGGTGAGCCTCATCGGCAATCTGGTGATCTTCGCGCCGCCCCTCAGCGAATGGCGCATTCGACCGGCCAAGGCAGCAAACGACCCTTGCTCCTGAGCCAGTCAGCCCCTAAGGTAGCGCGGATCAATCTGTGACGATCCTGATGGCGATAAACAAGGGGGCGAGATGTTACTGGAAGGGCTGGAGACGCTGAGCCTGCTGGCAAGTGAAGGGACCATGGCCAAGGTGGCCAGTCGCCTCTATATCAGCCAGTCGGCAGTGAGCAAGCGGATTGCCCAGCTGGAGCTGCGCCTTGGCAAGACGCTGATCGAGCCGGAGGGGCGCCAGATCCGGCTCACCCCGCAGGCCAAGGAGCTGCTTGAGCGAGTGGCCCCGAGTCTGGCAGAGATGAAGGGGGTGCTGGCCGATAGTCAGGATCTGGCGGATCACAGCCCCCTCCCCATCGCCTGCTCCGAAACCCTGCTGGCGGGTTATCTCGCCCACTTTATGCGCGACTATCTGGAGCGCGATCCCCACCTTGCCCTCTCCACCCACCACACGCCGGTCATTCTGGCGCGGGTGCGCAGCGGTGATGCCCTGCTCGGCATCTGCGCCGGTCGGCTCCCTCCCGGCCATGGCCTCGGCGCCGATCTGCTGCTTGAGGAGCCCTTCTATCTGGTGGACGAGACGCAGCAGAGCCTGCCGCCAGCCAGCTCAGAAAGCAGGCGCAAAATCCTCACCATGGATCTGGAGAACCCCTCCAATCGCTACCTGCGCGAACCGTTGGCTGATTTGGGGCTGGAGCCCGCCATGGAGCTCGACTCCTATCTTGCGCTCATCGAACTCGCCAAGGCAGGTATTGGCCCTGTGCTGCTCCCCGCAGGCCTTCTGGGGCTGGTGGGAGAGCAGGGGGAGATGGCCCGCCCACTGCCCGGGCTGGGCCGCCCCCTGCATCTGGTCTACCGACCAAACAGCCTAAAACGAGAGCGGATCGCCAGGCTGGTGAGCGCCCTGCACCAACACTTTCGCCACTGCAGCGACATACCGCGCTAGCGCTGTAAAACAACAGATATGACAACGGGGCCCAAGGGCCCCGTTAACAATTTCGATGCGGCAAGCAAGGCGCACATCAGATCCAGGCAAACAGCTCGGGATACTGGCTCCACACCAGCTTGGCAGACATCAGCAAGGAGACGGTCACCAACAGCGGCTTGATCAGCTTCACCCCTTTTTTCAGCACCATCTTGGAGCCAAAGCGGGCGCCGATGAACTGCCCCAGCGCCATGCAAAAACCGACACTCCACACCACCTTGCCACCGAGCGCAAAGAACAGCAGGGAGGCGATATTCGAGGTGAAGTTGAGCAGCTTGGTATGGGCGGTGGCGCGCGCCATGCCAAAGCCCGCCAGCGCCACGAAACCGATGGCAAAAAACGAACCTGTGCCCGGCCCGAAGAAGCCGTCATAAAAGCCGACACCGCCACCCACCAGCAACGCAAACAGCATGGGAGTCAGACGGCGAGAGCTCTCGGCATCGCTTACCCGCGGCGAGAAGTAGAAGTAGCAGGCAAAAGCCATCAGCAGGAAAGGGAGCAGGCGCTCGAGAATGGCGGCATCTATGGTCTGCACCGCCAGCGTGCCGATAGCCGCACCGATAAAGGTGCAGATCACCGCAGGCCAGATCATCGCCCACTCCAGCAGCCCCTTGCGGGCATAGAACCAGGTGGCGGAGAAGGAGCCAAAACTGCTCTGCAGCTTGTTGGTGCCGAGTACCAGCGCCGGCGGCATGCCGGTGGCCAGCAGAGCAGGCACCGTCAACAGGCCGCCGCCACCGGCGATGGCATCGATAAAGCCAGCGACAAGCGCTACACCGAACAGGGCAAACAGGGTAACCAGTTCCAATTCCATCCATAGACCTCACGAGAGTGGGTTGCCCGACACAGGGGCAACCGGGGGGAGAATAAACACGCCGGGCAGAGGGGCTACACTGACTGCCGGTTATCCTAACGGGCCAAAGTCCATGAATCTAACGAAACAGTGGCAGCCAATTGATTCCTGATTTTCACTAATTTAGGCTCTCGCGCCCCTGCCCTCGGCTCAGGCGGCGCTTTGTGGCGCCGGTGACTCCGCTTCCGATCCCTTGATGGCGGTCAGGGCCGCCAGCAGCGGCGCCTCGTCATCACCGGGGAAGCGGCTGACCCGACCGGCCATGTAGCGGCTGCTGAACAAGTTGAACCAGTACTGCAGTGCCTGCCCGGCCCTGAGCTCCCCGGCCACTTCCAGCACGCAGGCCGCTACCTCGGCGGTGCAGAGGTGCTCATCGCAGTTGGCCACCCGCATACCGTAGGTGGAGAGCGTATCGGGTTTGATGGCCAGCACCGGAAAACCGTCCAGATAGGGGCTCTTGTTGAACATCTTGCGCGCCTCCGGCCAGGTGCCGTCGAGCAGGATAAATAGCGGCTTCTTGCCCGGTGCCAGCGTCACCTCGCCGGTCAGGCGGGCAGGCTCCTTCTCGCAAGCGGGAAAGACCACATAGGGCTGCCAGGCAGGATCGGCCAGCAGGGCCAGCAACTCGGGATGGGGCTGGGTACGTGACCAGAGAAACGCCCAAGTGGTATCCGGCAACACATCGGCGATCAGGCGACCGGTGTTGGAGGGCTTCATCGGCTCGCTGTCATACATCAGCAGGCAGAAACCGGCCTCTGCTTTGAGCTCGGGGCGCCACTCGCAGGCACACCAATCCTCGCGCAGCTGACAGGCCGGACAGCGAACCAGGGTGCCGCCACGGGCAAGAAACGGTCGGGTAGAGATACTCTTGCGCCAGGCCCGCAGGCGGTTGACGGCGTGATCAGGAACAGGCTTCATCTAGGTTCACAACTGGAGTCAAAACAGGAACGGCGACGGTGCCAACATGTCTCGGCGCTATAAGCGCCCGAAAACAGGGGGGTCTGCCGGAAAAGCGCAATATTGTACCGAGTTACGCGCTGGCGGAACAGCAATCCCTGCCCCTTTCGCCAGACACAGTGCCAACTCCTATTGCCTTCATTGCCTTACGACTCCTGACAGCTGCGCAGCAGCTCCAGCAACAGGCTGCCATCGCGCAGTGCCTTGTGAACCTGCACCGAAGTGGGCTTGGTGGGATCTTCGTAGAAGTGGGTCGATTCAATCTGCAGCCGCACCAGATATTCGGCGGGTAACTGGCTGGCCAGCGACTGGTGCAGCATGGGGAACAGCAGCCGATCGGCACGAGTGATCTCGCCCCCCAGCAGCAGCTTGCCCGGATTGAGCAGGCAGATGAGATTGGAGAGTACCTTGGAGAGGCGGCCCGCCGCCTGATGGAGAATATCCTGACAGAGGCCGTTGCCCGCCAGCGCCAGCTCGCACAGCTCGCGGATGGTGACGCTCTCGGGCAAGTCGTGCTCCTGCATCCGTTCGCGCAGATCCCGGTATTGCGCCTCCAGCGCCTGATTGGTCACCAGGGTGCAGGCACAACCAAAGCCGCCGCAGTAGCAGCGCTGGCCATAGGGCTCGAGCTGCAGGTGGCTGAGATCCCCGAGCAGCGCATTCTCGCTCTCGATGAGCTGGCCATTGACCACCATGCCAACCCCGATGTCGTTGTGGACAAACACCAGCACCGCATCGGCGCAATTTTTGGCGGCCCCCCACTCCCGCTCTGCCTGGATCCAGGTGCGCACATCACCACTCACCAGCACAGGTACCGAGAACACCTCCTGCAAGGTCGGCCCAAGCGGCCAGTTGCGCAGATCATAGAAGGGGAAATGTTTGACCATACCGGAGTGACGCTCTACCTGTCCGGGTAGACAGAGAGCGATACAGGCCAGATTGAGGGACTTTCTCGGCAAGAACCCCTGGATCGCATGTACTAAGCTGCCCAGCAGGTCGTTACGCTCAAGCTCGGTAAAGAGATGGCGATGGCGGGCCAGGGAGCGGCCTGAAAAGTCGAACAGCGCCATATCCACGTAACCACGACCAAGACGCATGGAGAGAAACTGGAAGCGGCGCTCGTTGATGCGCAGCAGGGTCTGACGACGACCGCGCCCCACCGAACTTTCGCCACAGGTCACCACCAGACCACCATCGAGCAGTTCACGAGTGATCTTGGTGATGCTGGCAGGCGAGAGGCCGGTCAGGCGGGAGAGATCGGTGCGCGACAGCTCCTTGTGCTCCTCCAGACTGGCATAGACCAGGCCATAGTTGAGCTGACGGATCAAATCGATACTGCCTTTCACGATCTCATTCATAGGGTATGGATTAAGGGCTGAAACTGGGGCCACCGATTTTCACACATTATTGCTCGATCCCCAAATAAAGCGCGGTCTGAACCGAGGTTCAGACCGCATTGTTGAGTGAATATCACCGAGATGGTCGGGCTCAATAACGGAACTGGGAGACCAGTTTGCGCAATTTGTCACCGGTATTGGCCAGATCGCGGGTGGTGCTGTTGGACTCCATGGCTGCGTCGGTCAGCTCGCTGACGATCTGCTGGATCGCTACCAGGTTCTTGTTGATCTCCTCCGACACCGCATGCTGCTCTTCGGCGGCGGTAGCGATCTGGATATTCATATCGTTGATGGTACTGACCGCCATCACCATGCTGTCGAGGGAGCTGGCAATATGGCTTGCCTCCTGCACCGTCTCCTGACTGCGATCCTCGCTCGCCTGCATCACATCCACCGCCTGCTTCACCCCCCCTTGCAAGCGCTGGAGCATCTCATTGATCTCTTTGGTGCTCTGTTGGGTACGACCGGCCAGCGAACGCACTTCATCCGCCACCACCGCAAAGCCGCGACCCTGCTCACCGGCACGGGCCGCCTCGATAGCGGCATTCAGCGCCAACAGGTTAGTCTGCTCGGCAATGCCGCGAATGACCTCCACCACCGAGCCAATCTTGGCGGTCTCTTGGGCCAACTGTGCGATGACGCCGGAGGCGGTATGCACCTCCCCCACCAGCCGGTTGATACTGTTGATGGCCCCGCTCACCACCCCCCGGGCGGCGTCCGATTCACGGGCCGCATCGCTGGTTGCCGTCGCGGCATTGGAAGCACTGGCCGCCACCTCCTGGGCAGTGGAGCTCATCTCGGTCACCGCAGTCACCACCTGATCGGTTTCCCGGCTATGGCCATGCATCTGCTGGTCATAGTGCTCGCTCAGATGGTGCAGCTTGTCAACAGCGGTGAAGAGATGGTTACTGGTCTCGCCAACCTGACTCACCACCGACTGGATCCGCTCGACAAAGCGGTTGAAGGCGCTGGCCAGCTGGCCAATCTCATCGTCGCTCTGCACCTTGAGGCGCTGGGTGAGATCCCCGTCACCATTGGCAATATCGTTCAATGCCAGCACGGCATCAGCCAGCGGCTTGGTAACCCGATTCCCCACGATCACGGTCGCCGCCAGGGTGACACCCAGGATCAGCAAGATCACCAGCACACTGCTCTGCAGCGACTCGTGCATATTGCTTTCGCGCTCGGCGCGCAGGGCCGCCAGCTCGTTGTCGATGTCATCGATATAGAAACCGGTACCGATAACCCACTGGTATTTGTCGAGCGCAATGTTGTAGGCGAGCTTGGGAGCATCACGACCAATGGAAGGTTTGGCCGTCCAGTACTCGGCAAAGCCATCCCCCTGACGGGCCACCTTGATAATGTCCTGGATCAGCAACTTGCCCTTGGCATCCTTGTCGTTCCAGCGATTTTTTCCCTCCAGCTCGGCACGGGTAGGCAGCAATATAGTGTTGCCCTCGAAGTCATAGACAAAGAAATAGCCATCGCTGCCGTAACGCAACGGCCTGAGCAGCTCTTTGACCTTCTGACGATTTTCCGGAGAATCCGGCTGTGCATAAACGGCATCGACGGCGGTTTTGGCCATCATGATGTAACTGCTGAGCAGCGCTTTACGCTCCTTGATGGCATTCTCCCTCGCCACCACCAGCTCAGACTCCAGGTCGCTCTTGGAGACCATGTAGTTACTGAGATTGACCACCAGGGCCATCAGCAGCACGGGTACTGCACCCAATAACAGGATTTTCTGTTTTAGCGTCATCTTTCACATCCTTGCAGCTGTTTTTATTGGAATTCCTTGCTTACCCATCAGTATAGGTGCTGGCAGGGCGAGCCCAGCTTTCGTTACAATTCCCTTAAACAAATCGGCCAGAACCTGAAAATCATGAATCTTTGTCCTTGCGGCTCAACCCTTTCACTCGAATTGTGCTGTGGCTTACGTCACAGTGGCGCGGTGGCTGACACTCCGGAGCAGCTGATGCGCTCGCGCTACAGTGCTTTTGTGCTTGGTCTGGGGGAGTATCTGGTCTATAGCTGGCACCCGGCCCACCTTGGCGGCCTCACCGCCAAAGAGCTCTCTCGCATCGACACCCGCTGGGACGGTCTCGAGATCATCGCCAGCCAGGGCGGCCCGGAGGATGAAACCGGAATGGTGGAGTTCAAAGCCTGGTTTCTGGAGGGGGATGAGCGCCACTGCCTCCATGAGCGCTCCCGCTTCGTGCGTTATCAGGGGCGCTGGGTCTACACCGAGGGAGAGCTGGATCCGGCGCCCCTCAAGGCGGGACGCAACGATCCCTGCCCCTGTGGCAGCGGAAAAAAACACAAGAAGTGCTGCGGCTGACCCATAACACACCCACCAGACTCGTCAAACAGTGACAAGGGGCATCCGATGCCCCTTTTTTGTGTCTGTTATTCGCCAGCAGCCCACAAACCGATGCGATAACAAGCGTGACAAATGTCACATAATGCTCATTAACGCGCGAGCAAATGAGCGTTTGCGAGCGCAAATTTGGCCCATATCAAACATTTCCACTCAGAAGTAGGCCACACTGGCCTCATCTGGAAGAGATGAGACGGGCAACAATGAAAAGAATAACTACACAAGTCGTCATCATAGGCGGCGGTGCCACAGGGGCCGGTATCATGCGCGATTGCGCACTGCGCGGCATCGACTGCATCCTGCTCGAGCGCGATGATATCGCCGCCGGCACCACCGGCCGCAACCACGGCCTGCTCCACTCCGGTGCCCGCTACGCGGTGACGGATCAGGAGTCCGCCCGCGAATGCATCCAGGAAAACCGCATCCTCAAGCGGATTGCCAGCCACTGTGTCGAAGACACGGGCGGCCTCTTCCTCACCCTGCCGGAAGATGACATCAATTTCCAAACCACCTTTATGGATGCCTGCGCCCTGGCCGGTATCGAAACCCGCCAGCTCGATCCCGGTGAAGCCCTGCGCATGGAGCCCAACGCCAACCCGGCGATGATCGGCGCCATCCATGTGCCGGACGGCACGGTCGACCCGTTCCGCCTCGCCGCTGCCAACGTGTTGGACGCTAAAGAGCACGGCGCCCGCATCTTCACCCACAGCAAGGTGCTGGGGCTCTTGCGCACGCAGGATCGGGTACACGGGGTCAAGGCGATCAACACCCGCACCGGCGAAGCGTTCGAGGTGGAGTGTCAGGAGGTGATCAACGCCGCTGGCATCTGGGGCCAGCAAATTTGCGAATATGCCGATCTCGGCATCCGCATGTTCCCGGCCAAGGGCTCCCTGCTCATCATGGATTACCGCATCAACCAGTTGGTGCTCAACCGCGCCCGCAAACCGGCGGATGCGGACATTCTGGTGCCGGGCGACACCATCTCCCTCATCGGCACCACCTCCAGTCGCATCGATTACAACAAGATTGACCAGCTCACCGTCGAACCCGAAGAGGTCGAAGTGTTGCTGCGCGAAGGTATCAAGCTTGCTCCCATCATGGCCCGCACCCGCCTGCTGCGCGCCTACGCCGGGGTGCGCCCGCTGGTAGCGGTGGACGGTGACGACACCGGCCGCAACATCAGTCGCGGTATCGTGCTGCTGGATCACGCCGAGCGCGATGGTCTCAAGGGGTTCAACACCATCACCGGCGGCAAGCTGATGACCTACCGCCTGATGGCGGAGTGGGCCACCGATCTGCTGGCCAAGAAACTCGGTAACAGCAAACCCTGCCAGACCGCCGAACTGAGCCTGCCCGGCTCGCGGGATCCGGAGAAGGTCTCCGCCCCCGGTCTCTCGGTGCCGGTCGAAGGCTCCGCCCAATACCGCCACGGCGAGCGGGTCATCGCCTTCTTCCGTGACAATCCCAAGGCCAACGCCCTTATCTGCGAGTGCGAAATGGTCACCGCGGGCGAAATCGAATACGCCCTGCGCGAGCTCGATGTGGACAACCTCATCGATCTGCGCCGCCGCACCCGTCTGGGCATGGGCCCCTGTCAGGGGGAGCTCTGCGCCTACCGCGCCGCCGGACTGATGCAGGAGTACGGCAAGGCCGACGGTCGCCAGGCCTGCGTCATGCTGCGCCAGTTCCTCGAGGAGCGTTACAAGGGAACCCGCCCCGTCCTGTGGGGCGATGCCTTGCGCGAGGCCGAATTCACCTACTGGATCTACGAAGGGCTGTTTGGCCTGGGGGAATGGACGGCGCCACAGCTGGTCGCCGATACCCCACGCGACCCAACCAGCGAGACCACTCACAAGGAGAGCCGTCATGAAGTTTGACAATATCGTTATCGGCGGTGGCATGGCGGGACTCTCGGCTGCCCTGCGGCTGGTGGAGGCGGGCCAGAAGACCCTGCTGATGGCCTCCGGCCAGAGTGCCCTGCACTTCTCCTCCGGCTCGGTCGATCTGCTCGAAAGCGAGGGGGATCCCCGCGCTGCGCTGCCTGCCTTTATGGCAGCCCATCCGGATCACCCCTACAGCAAGGTGGGGATGCAAAATATCGAAGCGAGTCTGGCCGATCTGCAGCGCCACTGCGCCGAGCAGGGATTGCCGCTGGTTCGCCACGACACCAATCACCAGCGCCTGACTCCCATCGGTACCCTCAAGCGCACCTGGCTCTCCCCCGATACCTGTGCCTGCGTCACCGATGCGCCGATCCCGGACGTACTGCTGCTGGCCACTCTCGAAGGCTTTCGCGACTTTCATCCGGCACTGGCGGCGGCCAATCTGGCGACCCATCCGCGCTTCGCCCACTGCCGCATTCTGACTGGCGAGATCCGCCTGCCCCAGCTGGCCGAATTCAGCCGCAATCCCCATGAGTTTCGCTCTGCCGACATCGCGCGCCTGTGTGACAAGCACCATCTGGTGGCCGATTTGGCCAGCGAGATCAGCCGCATGGTGCAGGAGAGTGGCGTGCCCGACTGCCGCCATATCGTGCTGCCCGCCTGCCTGTCGCTGGGGCTGGTTGGCCCGCGTCTGGCGGAGCTGGAGCAACGTACCGGCTGCACCATCAAGGAGGTGGCGACCATGCCGCCGTCGCTGATCGGGATGCGGATGCAGGAGGCGCTCAAGCGCCGCTTCATGGCCCTTGGCGGCACTTTCCTCACCAGCGAGCGGGTGCTGGGCGCCCGTTACGAGGGGGATCGGGTGGTCGGCGTACACACCCAGAATGGCGATGATCAGCTGTTTGAAGCGGACAACTTCGTGCTCGCCTCCGGCAGCTTCTTTAGCCGCGGTCTGGAGTCCCGTCTGCGCGGCATTCGCGAACCCATCTTCGATGCCGATGTGCTGAGTCTGGAGGAGCGCGACGCCTGGGCCGGTCGTCGCCTGTTCGACCACCACCCCTTTATGGGTTTCGGAGTCAAGACCGACGACAAGCTGCGTGTGCTGCGTGGCGGCAAGCCGCTCGCCAACCTCTACGGCGCCGGCAGCGTGCTGGCTCACTATGACCCCATCAAGGAGGGGTCAGGTTCAGGTGTCGCCGTTGCCACCGGCTGGCAGGCCGCCGGCCATATTCTGGGCGCCGCCCAATGATTTATTTGTCCCATATCCCGTGCCTTCACACCCTACGGGAGGAGAACTGACATGCTACTGGATCACGCCAACCAAACTTTCGATCAGTGCATCAAATGCACCGTCTGTACCGCCTACTGCCCGGTGGCCAAGGCCAACCCCGCCTACCCCGGCCCGAAACAGGCGGGCCCGGATGGCGAGCGGCTGCGCATCAAGAGCCCCGAGCTGTTCGATAGCGCCCTCAAGCACTGCACCAACTGCAAACGCTGCGAAGTAGCCTGCCCGAGCGGAGTGCGCATCGGCGACATCATCGCCAAGGCCAAGCATCAGTACAGCGGTTTCACACCGGGGATCCGCGAGTTCGTGCTCTCCCACACCGATCTGATGGGCAGCATGTCTACCCTGATGGCGCCGGTGGTCAACTTCACCACCGGCCTCAAGCCGATGAAACTGGTGCTGGACAAGGCGCTGGGGGTCTCATCCCACCGCGATCTGCCCAAATACTCCCAGGGCACCTTCCGCGGCTGGTACAAGAAGCAAAAAGAAGCGCAGGCCCGTTATGAGCGCCAAATAGCCTATTTCCACGGCTGCTATGTCAACTACAACCACCCGCAGCTTGGCAAGGAGCTGGTACAGGTGTTCAACGCCATGAACATCGGTGTGCAGTTGCTGGAGCGGGAGAAGTGCTGTGGCGTGCCGCTCATTGCCAACGGCTTCATGGACAAGGCCAAGCAGCAGGCGGCCTTCAATATCAAGCAGATGGAGAACTCCCTGCTGGGCAACGAGATGCCGCTGCTGGCCACCTCCTCCACCTGCGGCTTTACCCTGCGCGATGAATACCCCCACCTGCTGGAGCAGGACAACCACAAGGTACGGGATCGCATCTCGCTGGTGACCCGCTTCCTGTGGAACGAGTTCTACAAGGGCAACAAACCAGCGATGAAGCCGCTCAATCTGCACATCGCCTACCACACCCCCTGCCACATGGAGAAGATGGGGGGCGTCATCTACACCCTCGAATTGCTGCGCGCCATTCCCGGGGTCAAGGTGACGGTGCTGGAGTCCCAGTGTTGTGGTATCGCCGGCACCTACGGCTTCAAGTCGGAGAACTACCAGACCAGCCAGACCATCGGCGAGGGGCTATTTGATCAAATCAACCGCCTCTCCCCCGATCTGGTGATCACCGATTGCGAGACCTGCAAATGGCAGATCGAGATGAGCACCAGCTTCCGCTGCGAGCATCCCATTCATCTGCTGGCCCGGGCTCTGGCATAAGATGAGCGTGACCATATCCGCTGGTGTAAACCCCGAAGCCGGGGTATTCGTTGGTTCACCACCATGCCTTTGGGGCTGCAACCCAAACAGTATCTGATCACGATAAGACCTGAGAGGAGCCGGCATTGCCGGCTTCTCTCATTGATGTTGCCGACCATCTCGCCCATCGGCGGAACGCCCGGCCCGTACAGACTGTAACCGACAGCCCTCTCAAAAAAAGAATATTTATTCATTTATTATTTTTATACCCATAAATAGATAATTGATATGACAGATAACCCTGCATGCCTTGCCAAATAACACAGGCATACCTCAGGTGTCGCTCCGTCCCGCCACAGAGACTCATTACACTTCCAATATTCTGACTTTCTTAATAATTTAACCGGGATCTCATTTCTGTCTGTTGGTGCTCTCGGTAATTGATCTAGCGCAAGCCCCCCTCTGATAAATCATCATTCTTTTTACCCATTTGGTAATATCCAACTCGAGCAATCGCATAAAAACATGGGTTTTATTCACTAATAACAATGAAGCGGCCTGCCTGCTCCTGCTTGGCGGGGGCGAACCAATGCCCACATCCAGGATGGAACTGTCAGGTCTGGCAATGAGATCGATTAGGGAGTGATGATCGTGAGTTCACGCAACAGACAGATCAAGCTGGGCCTCGCCGCCCTGCTGCTGACTACCAGCCTTGGCACCAGCGGCTGGGCACAGGCAGCCGATGACACGCAACCCAAAGGCAAGATCGAGGCGCGCAGCGAGCTGTTCGCCAAGGATCACGCCGATCAGTTCACCAGCTGGCAAGCCACCAGCGAAAGCAAGGAACGCACCGATGCGCTGGCGGAAGATCCCAACATGGTGGTGCTGTGGGGCGGTTACCCCTTCGCCAAGGATTACAACAAGCCACGCGGTCACTTCTATGCCCTGACCGACGTGCGGGAAACCCTGCGCACCGGCGCCCCCAAGACAGCCGAAGATGGCCCGCTGCCGATGGCCTGCTGGAGCTGCAAAGGCCCGGATGTGGCCCGCGTCATCGACGAGAAGGGTGAGGATGGCTACTTCAAGGGGATGTGGGCCAAGGGCGGGCCGGAAGTAGTCAACACCATCGGCTGCGCCGACTGCCACGACACCGCCTCGAAGGAGTTCAAGGAGGGCAAACCTGCCCTGCACCTCTCCCGTCCCTATGCCGATCGGGCCATGACCGCCATCGGCAAGCCGTTCAAGGATCAGGGGCGCTTTGATCAGCAGTCCCAGGTGTGCGGCCAGTGCCACGTGGAGTACTACTTCAGCGGCCCCACTAAGGCGGTCAAATTCCCCTGGGACAAGGGCACCACTGTGGAGCAGATGGAGGCCTATTACGATGAAATCGGCTTTGCCGACTGGACTCATGCCCTCTCCAAAACCCCCATGCTGAAAGCCCAGCACCCCGAGTACGAAACCTGGCGCGCCGGCATTCACGGCCAGAACAACGTCGCCTGCGTCGACTGCCACATGCCCAAGGTGCAGAACGAGCAGGGCAAGGTCTACACCGATCACAAGGTGGGCAACCCCTTCGATCGTTTCGAGCAGACCTGCCGCAACTGCCACACCCAGAGCAAGGAGATGCTGCAAGGGATCGTCAAGCAGCGCAAAGAGGCGGTGATCGAGACCAAGCTGAAGGTCGAGAAGCAGCTGGTACACGCCCACTTTGAAGCCAAGGCGGCCTGGGATGCCGGCGCCACCGAGGCAGAGATGAAGTATATTCTGCAGGACATCCGTCACGCCCAGTGGCGCTGGGACTACGCCATCGCCTCCCACGGGGTGCAGATGCACGCCCCCGAAGTGGCCCTCAAGGTACTTGGCAGCGCGCTGGATAAAGCCGCTGACGCCCGCACCAAGCTGGCACGCCTGTTGGCCAGCAAGGGGATCAGCCATGAGATCGCCATCCCCGACATCTCCACCAAGGAGAAAGCGCAAGCCGCCCTTGGCATGGATATGAAGCAGTTCAACAGCGACAAGGCCCAGTTCCTCAAGACCACGGTCCCCGCCTGGGATGCCGAGGCCAAAGCGGCCGGACGGCTGGCACAGTAACGGCGCCTGCGGGCCCGGCCAGACCAGGCCCGCAGCGGATGGAGGCTTCCTATGGGTGATTTAACGATGGATTTTTTACGACTGATGCTGATGGCAGCCATGCTGCTCACCAGCCTGCAGGGTCAGGCGGCCGAGTCGGCAGCAGCCCCTGTACCAGCTACACATGAGGTGGAATTTTTACGCAATCCCGACAAGGCCTGCACCGACTGTCACAAGGAGCAGAGCGAGGGAATGCACGGCAAGCATGGTCAGGCGACCAATCCCAACAACCTGGCACCTGTCACCTGCACCAACTGCCACGGTCAGCCCTCCCCTCAGCATCGGGAAGGGGTCAAGGATGTGATGCGCTTCAGCCACAGCCTGAAGGATAAAGAGAGCATCAAGCTTTATCCCATCAGCGAGCAGAATGGAGTCTGCATGAGCTGCCACGAGCCTAAAGAGCTGCGCGAGGCGCTCTGGGCCCACGACGTGCACGCCACCAAGCTCACCTGCACCAGCTGTCACCAGTTGCATCCGGCCAAGGAGCCCATGGTGGCGATCCCGGAAAAATCCCGCATCAAGCTCTGCGTCGACTGCCACAGCAAGCAGCATGAGGCCAGCAAGGCCCGGCAGGAGCAGCCCAAACCGGCTACCGGCAAGGAGGCCTCATGAGCTGCTCTCGCCGTGACTTTATGGCGGGCATGGGCGCGGGGGCCCTTATCATGATGACGGGGCCGACTCGCGCCCTTGCTACCCCCCTCGCCCACAGCCAGACCATCGACGGGATCCGCTATGGCATGATCTACGATGAGACGGCCTGCATCGGCTGCACCGCCTGCATGGATGCCTGCCGGGAGGTGAATCAGGTGCCACAAGGGGTCTCGCGCCTCGAGATCATCCGCTCAGGCCCGGTCGGTGAATATCCCGACGCCGAGTACCGCTTCTTTCGCAAGTCCTGCCAGCACTGCGACAACGCCCCCTGCGTGCATGTCTGCCCGACCGGCGCTTCCCATATCCGCAAGGAGGATGGCATCGTCGATGTCGACGCGGATCTCTGCGTCGGTTGCATGTATTGCCTCGCCGCCTGCCCCTATCAGGTACGCTTTATCAACCCTGTGACCCGAGTGGCAGACAAGTGCGACTTTTGCCGCAAGACCAACCTGGCGGCGGGCAAGGAGCCAGCGTGCGTGGAATCCTGCCCCACCAAGGCGCTGGTGTTCGGTAATCTGGATGATCCGGACAGCCCCATTGCCCAACGGCTGGTGAAAGAGACCACCTATCGCTACAAGCAGGCACTCGGCACCTCGCCCAAGATGTACCGCGTGCCCAAAGGGGAGATAACGTCATGACCATGCAAGCGGCATTTCACTTCCCCTCTCTTGTCTGGGGATTTGCCCGATCGCCATCTACTGCTGTGACAGAGGGAGGAATGGATCATGTTGCATGACGCATTTCACTTCCCTTCCCTTGTCTGGGACTGGCCCATAGCCATCTATCTCTTTCTGCTCGGCATCTCCGCGGGGGCCACCACCCTCTCGGTGCTGCTGCGCCGCAAGGGGGCAGGCAGCGAGAGTGGCATCATCAAGGCGACCGCCATTCTGGCGCCAGCGAGCGTGATATTGGGGCTGCTGATCCTTATCTTCCATCTCGCCCGCCCCTGGACCTTCTGGAAGCTGATGTTCCACTACCAGTTCGACTCAGTGATGTCGATGGGGGTCATGCTGTTTCAGCTCTATATGGCGGTGCTGTTCGCCTGGCTGGCGGTGGTGTTTCGCTCCGAGATCGAGACCCTGCGCAGCCGGTTGCTGAAAGAGAAGTTCGCTTTTGTGGATGGGCTGATTGGCTGGCTTGCCCGCATCGAGCGGCTGCTGGCGCCGCTCTTGCTGCTGCTTGCCGTGCTGCTGGGGGCCTACACCGGCTTTCTGCTCTCGGCGCTCAAGACCTATCCGCTCTTGAACAACCCGGTGCTGCCAGTGCTGTTTCTGGTCTCGGGCATCAGCTCAGGTATCGCCTCCACCATCTTGCTGGCGGTGACGCTCTTCAAGGAGAACCATCACAGCCAGGGGGTGAGCTTCGTGCATCGCTTCGAGCGGCCGGTGCTGGCGGTGGAGGTGTTGCTGCTGGTCTGCTTCTTTACCGGCCTCTACTTCGGTGGTGGCCAGAAAGAGGTGGCGATGTGGGCCGCCATCGGCAGCGGCTTCTGGGCTCAGGTGTTCTGGCTCGGGGTGGTGGGGCTCGGCATGCTGCTGCCCCAGCTGCTGGCCCTGCTGACCCCGGCGCCGCTGCGGGAGCGAAACGGCCATCTGGTGCTGGTCTGCAGCCTGACCCTGGTGGGGATCCTGCTGCTGCGCTACTTCGTGCTTTATGCCGGCCAGATGACGGTCGTGTAACGGTATACTCACCGGCGCCAGCCACCTTCGGGTGACTGGCGCTGGTTTGTTGCTGGCCCAATGAATTTCTGGTGATGCCACACCCGTTGCTTGGCAATGTTCTCCGCCAAAGGGAGACGACGCAGCGTGTGTGTCATGACATGAATGACATCAAAGATTGACTGGAGGTTATGTGCTGGCGGAGCTCGGCTATCTCTCACTGTTGCTGGCGACCGGGCTCGCCCTGATGCAAGGCACCGTGCCCTGGCTGGGGCTGCGGCTCGCCTCACGCCCGCTGCTAGGCTGCGCAACATCGCTGGCCCTCTTGGTCGCGCTCCTGCTGTTGGCCGCCCTGCTGCTGCTCGCCAGCTGTTTTGGCCTCGATGACTTTACCCTGATCTATGTGGCCCAGCACGCCAACAGCGCCCTGCCGCTGGGCTTCAAGCTGGCGGCCGTGTGGGGCGGCCATGAAGGCTCCATGCTCTTTTTCGTCTTTGCGTTGGGGCTGTGGGGCGCTCTGGTGGCGATTTGTTCAAAACGGGTCGATCCGCTGATCCGCACCCGGGTATTGGCCATTATGGGGTTGATCGTCGGGCTGTTCGGCCTATATACCCTGATATTCTCCAGCCCGTTTGACCGCCAGTTCCCGGGGCCGCTGGAGGGGCGCGATCTCAACCCCATGCTGCAGGATATCGGCCTTATCATCCACCCCCCCCTGCTCTATCTCGGCTACGTCGGTTTTGCCGTCAACTTTGCCTTCGCCATGGCGGCGCTGCATTCGGGCAGGCTCGATGGCGCCGTGGCCCACTGGAGCCGCCCCTGGGCGCTCGGCTCTTGGGTGTTTCTCACCGCCGGCATCGTGCTAGGTTCCTGGTGGGCCTATTACGAGCTCGGCTGGGGCGGCTGGTGGTTCTGGGATCCGGTGGAAAATGCCTCCCTCTTGCCCTGGCTGCTGGGCACTGCCCTGCTGCACGCTCTGATTGTCTGCGAGAAGCGCGGCGCTTACGGCCACGCCGTGCTGTTGCTCTCCATCTTCACCTTCGCCTTGAGCCTGCTCGGCACCTTCGTGGTGCGCTCCGGGGTACTCACCTCGGTGCACGCCTTTGCGGTGGATCCCAACCGGGGGCTCACCCTCTTGTTGCTGCTCGGGCTGCTGTTAACCTGCGCCCTCACCCTGTTTGCCCTGCGGGCGGACATTCGCGCACCCTATGCCCGCTTTGCCTTGCTGTCAAAGGAGGGACTGCTCGGCACCGCCATCCTGCTGCTCTGCGTGGCCTGCGCCAGCGTGCTGCTCGGCACCTTCTACCCCATGGTGTTCCAGTCGCTTCATCTAGGCTCGCTCTCGGTGGGCGCACCCTATTTCAATACCATCTTCGTGCCGCTGGCCCTCTGCTTAATGGCGCTGATGACCCAACTGCCGCGCCTGCGCTGGCAGCAGCTTGCGGCAGGTTCCCGACTCAACACTTTGTTGCCGCCACTGTTTGGGCTGCTTGGTGGCGGGCTGCTTAGCCTTGCCTATCTGGAACAGGGATCGTTTTCCGCTAGCTGGAGCGGTATCCTCGCCAATATGGTGAGCCTCTGGCTGATGGCCAGCCTGTTGCTCCCGCTCTTGCAACTGACGTCGCGGCGTGAGCTCACCCTCAATCGGTTCGGCAGCCTGCTGGCCCACCTCGGGGTGGCGGTGTGCGCCCTTGGCATCGCGCAGGTGAGTCACCACAGTCAGGAAGGGGGCACTGTGCTAAGTGCCAACCAGCCCTACCAGCTCGGCGCCTTCGAATTTCGCTATGAGGGGCGCGAGCCGGTGATCGGCCCCAACTACACCGCCGAGCGCATCACGCTCAGCGTGCATAAGGACGGTAAAGAGGTGGCGCGGCTGACGCCGGAGCGACGTCACTACAGCGTGCGCACCATGAACATGAATGAACCCGGCATCGCGTGGGGAATGCTCGGCGATCTCTACGTGGTGCTGGGTGAGAAGATGGGGCCAGATGCCTATGCCATGCGGCTGCACTACAAGCCGCTGGTGCGCTGGATCTGGCTCGGCGGCCTGTTGATGATGGCGGGCGGCACCCTGCGTCTGCTCGCCCGTCGCCCCTTGCTTGCCTCTCGTTCCGTTGCGGTTGGCACCTCCCATCAACGGCTCGAACAGGAGGCGTTATGAGATCCCGCCTGCGCCTCTTTCTTCCCCTGTTCCTTACTCTGGGGCTCGGCACTTTGCTCTGGCTCGGCCTTGGCAACAACCCCTACAGCCAGGATGAGGCAACGCTCGGACGTACCCTGCCTGCGTGGCAGAGCGACAATCTGCTGGATGGGCGTCCGATCCAGACCGCCAGCCTCAAGGGGGAGCCCTTTGTGCTTAACGTCTGGGCCAGCTGGTGCGCCAACTGCCGCGCCGAGCATCCGTTGCTCAGCCAGCTCGCGGGCACAGTGCCCCTCTACGGTCTCAACTACCGGGACAAGGGGGATGCCGCCCGCGCCTGGCTTATCCAGGCGGGCAACCCCTATCGCGCTGTGCTGGCCGACCCTGACGGCAAACTGGCCCTTGAGCTCGGCGTCTACGGCACGCCGGAAACCTATCTGTTTGATGCCGATGGTGCCCAGCTCGCCCGCCATACCGGCGAGCTTACCAAAGGGATCTGGCAACGTCAGTTTGCCCCCCTGCTCGACAAGGCGCGAGCTGATGCGCAGATAAAGGCCGCCACAACGGCACCCGCGATTGCGCCATCTATTGCGCCGTCTATTGCAACATCAGCTCGGGAGACACAGCCATGATGTGCCGTTCTCTTGCCTGCGTCTTGCTGGCCCTCGGCATGCTGCTGAGTGCAACTGCATATTCCAGCGGGGTCGATACCTATCAGTTTCGCCACCCCGAGCTGCAAAATCGGGCGCAAGAGCTGGCCCGCGCCCTGCGCTGCCCCCAGTGCCAGAACCAGAATCTGGTGGAGTCCAATTCCCCCATCGCCCGGGATCTGCGGCTAGAGGTCTACCGCTGGGTGGACGAGGGACAGAGCGATGAGCAGGTGATCGCCCGCATGACGGAGCGCTTCGGCGATTTCGTCCGCTACGATCCCCCCTTCAAGAGCAGCACGGCGCTGCTGTGGGGCGGCCCCCTGCTGCTGTTGGGGCTGGCACTGTTGACCCTGTTTCGCCGCCTGACACGCACAAAGGCGCAACCCATCCCTGCCGTTAAGGCCATCGATGAGGCCACCCCTCAACCCGCCGCCGATCCGCGTAGCGAATTGAATTTGCTGATCATGCACGGGGAGCAGGCAGGCCTCTCCCCCGACCAACCACTCTACAGGGAGCTGAGCGCCGCCCGCCTGGCCAACGCCATCCCGGCGGCTGAGCTGGCCCTGCGCGCGCAACTGGCCAGCCAGCGTGACAATCGCGGCCGCAATAACCAGCACGGGCGGGCCTTGTTGCTGCTTGGCATCATGGCCATCGCGGCCGTTGCCGCTGTGTATTTCAGCAGCGGCCGCTATCAGGCATGGCAGGATTATGCATCCCGTCCCGATCCGCTGGCGGGATTGAGTCCGCGGGATCTGCAGGACAAGGAGCTGGGGAGTCTGCATCAGAAGCTTCAGCGCAATCCTGCCGATCTCGACAGCTGGGCGGCGCTCGGTCAGCTCTATCTCTATCGGGACGAGTACGACAACGCCCTGCTCGCCTACCAGCGTCTCGCTCTGCTGGAAGGGGGAGCCAGTGCAGCGACCCAGGCCGCCCAAGCCACTGTGCTCTACTATCAGGCGGGCCAGCAGCTGACTCCCGAGGCAACCCGCCTGCTGGAGAGTGCCCTCAAGCAGGACGCGGGGGAAGTGAGCGCCCTGATGCTGCTCGCCTCCGATCACTTCCTGCATGGCCGCTACAGCCAGGCCATTGCCCTGTGGCAGCAACTGCTCGATGGCGAGCGCCCTCGCATCAACCGGGCCGCGCTGATTGAGGCGATCCAGACGGCAAGCATAATGGGCGGGTAACCCCTTGATTAAAGGAGGGTAATCGTGGTGATATGGCGCCGCGACCACGCAAGTGGCTCAGCACTCTCTTTCAATAGACAAGGATGTCTGGATGCAACTCACCCTGTTAAACGACTCGGGCAAATTCGATGGGCTCGATGACACCATTAGGCACGTTTTTGCCGAGACGGCGCACAAATTGAATGCCTTGTTCGATCTCTCCCAACTGGATGTCACCTTCAGCCCTTTTGCCGAGGGGGATGCTCCCGACTCGGGTATCGGTGGCTGGGCCATCAACATGTATCGAATAGAACTCCAGCTTGATCTGGAACGGCCCGACATCAAAGAGGTGATCATCACCGAATTGCCTGCCGTGCTGGCCCACGAAGTCCACCATATCGTGCAAAAGAAGAACAAGGTGGGAGCAGAAACACTAGCCGAAAACCTGATTTTTGAAGGGCTGGCCTGCTACTTTGAGCAGAGGTTCAATGGTGGCACACTCCCCTCGCTGTTCAAGGAGTCTCATCATCATGACTGGCAATCGCTCCTGGCAGAGATGACGCCCCATCTATCCAGCAAGCAGTTCAACTATTTAGACTTTTTCTACTGCCGTGATAACCGGCCATTTCCCAAATATGCCGGTTACTGGGTGGGGTTCAATCTGGTGGCCAACTATCTGGCCAAAAATGGCCTGAATGAAATAGAGGTCATGGGCCTACCCGCCGAGGCGTATTTCAATTAACACGCCTTCACACTGTTCATGGCTATCACAGAGCCCAACCCCGGAGAGAAGATCATGATCCCCATTCGCTGCAAGGCCGTATCCGGCGTTGCCCTTACCACTGTCGATGGCGAAACCAAATTACTGGTGATGAAACGGGTCAAGGGGGGCTTCTGGTGCCATGTGGCGGGCACGGTGGAGGCGGGTGAAACCGGCTGGCAGACCATTATTCGGGAGTTTGGCGAAGAGACGGGGATCAGGGTCACCGAGCTCTACAACGGCCAGTATCTGGAGCAGTTTTACGAGGCAAGCCTGAATACGATAGAGGTAGTGCCGGTCTTTGTGGTCTATTGCCCGCCCAATCAGGCGGTGATCCTCAACGACGAGCACACCGACTATCGCTGGTGTTCCCTGGCCGAGGCCAAGGCGCTGGTGAGTTTCCCCGGCCAGAAGGCACTCTACGACCATATCTGGCACCACTTTGTCGACAACACCCCCTCTCCCCTGATGCGGGTCGATATCCGCTGACCGCGCACAACTTCCCCCTATAGATACAACACGCCCCCGGATGGGGGCGTGTTGTATCTCAAGCCAGCCAAGCGCTTTTGTTAGCCCAAGCAGATGGCCTACGGCCGCTCGCCAGCGGCCAGACGGCGGTTGATATCGGCGATAACCGGGGCGATGTCGGCCAGGGTATCAATCACATAGTGTGCCCCCGCCGCCCGCAGTTTGGCCTCGGCCGGTGCGCGCCGGGCGGCGATCTCCGCCTCGCTCATGGCGGCAAACTCGTCCCAGGTGGCACCAAATTCGTTGCCGGAAACCGACAATCCCACCGTCCACATGCCCGCGTTAAGCCCTTCGCTGATACCCGGCACGGCGTCATCCACCTTGATGCAGCGATGCACCGCGCTCACTCCCAGCTCAATTACGTTGGCCAGCGCCATCCAGGGACCGGGGCGACCACCAGCCTTGAGATCGTCGGTGGCGACCCAGTGATCCGGGCGGTAGCCGTGATCGGCCGCAGCAGGTACCAGCGCCTCCATCACCGGACGGGGATAACCGGAGCAGGAGCCGATACGCAGCCCCTGACCCCGCAGAGCGTCCAACACCGGCAGCACACCGGGGATGGGGGCGGCAAAGCGGGTCACGGCGGCAATCTGCAGCGGCATAAAGGTGTGATAAATGTGGTCCACCTCGGCGTGGCTCATAGGATGGCCGAAGCGA
Organism: Aeromonas sp. 601027; assembly: GCF_049174455.1. NCBI lineage: Bacteria > Pseudomonadati > Pseudomonadota > Gammaproteobacteria > Aeromonadales > Aeromonadaceae > Aeromonas > Aeromonas sp. 601027. The sequence continues at coordinate 28,581 of NZ_JAAKTN010000019.1, forward strand.
GCCTGCCAGCGCGCATCCACCGAGGGCAGACGGCCAAGCGCGGCGATATGATCCCACTTGCCAAGACCCATGGGCTGGCGCGCTTCGTCCAGGGTCACTGGAAAGTCATAGGCGCGGGCGAAGGCCTCGACGAAGATGGAGGTGGGGGCGAAGGAGCCAAAATCGACGACGGTGCCGGCCCAGTCGAGGATCAGCGCCTCTACGTCGGTGATCGGAGCTACAGCAATCTGCAAGTCAGTCATGGTGATATTCCTGTTTCGGTGAAAGTGCGATCTCGCCGAGGGCGCGATCGAGAATGGTGATGGCGCGCACCAGATCGGCGCGGGCGATATTGAGCGGCGGCGAGAGCTGGATAACGTTGCCCTGGGAGACCTTGAAGCTGAGCCCCAGCTCCAGACAGCGGTAGAGCAGCCGCTCGGCGGCCTGGCTATTGCGGGTGCGACTCTGATGATCGACCACCAGATCGAGCGCCCAAAGCATACCAATACCCCGCACCTGCCCGATCAGCGGGTGACGCTCAGCCAACTTGCCGAGCTCGGCCGCCATAAAGCGGCCATCCTCCTGCGCTTTTGCCAGCAATCCCTCTTCACGGATGGTACTGATGGTAGCGAGCGCCGCCGCGCAGCCGATAGGGCTCTTCTCGTGGGTGTAGTGACCGAGCGAAATAGCTGCGGCCTGATTGAACCGGTCGCGGGTAATGAGCGCGGCAAACGGTACCACCCCGCCCCCCAACCCCTTGCCCAGACAGATGATGTCAGGCTCGATGCCAAACTCTTCAAAGCTGAACCAGTGGCCAGTGCGCCCCAGGGCATTGGGGATCTCGTCGACGATCAGCAGCACCTTGTGGCGATCGCAGATCTCGCGCACCCGCTGCCAGTAGGCCTTCGAGGGCACCTGCACATCGGTGTTACGGATGGGCTCGGCGATAAAGGCTCCTACTCCCCCCTCCTTCTCGATAACGTACTCCAGATAATCGGCATAGTGCAGGTCATCCCCTTCCCCACGATACCAGACACCGCGATAACGGGTGGGCGGCGGGATGCGCTCCACTCCGGCTATCAAGGGGCCCATGCCGGCGCGAAAACAGGCTTCACCGCCGACCGAGATGGCATCGAGGGAGGCACCGTGAAAGGCATCCCAGAGCGACACCACCTTGCTGTTGCCGGTGATGAAACGGGCGAGCTTCAGGGCAATCCCCACCACCTCGCTGCCGCCGGGGGCGAACAGCACCCGGTTGAGATCGCCGGGAGCCAGCTCGGCCAGGGTACGGGCGCAGTCGATGGCAACCTGATGGGTGTAGCGGCGGGGTGCAAACGGCAGATCGGCGAGTTGCTGCTGCACCGCGGCCACCACCCTGGGGTGACCGTGACCCAGCTGATGGACGCTGTTGCCGTGGAAATCGAGATACTGTTTGCCCGATACACTGGTCAACCAGCTCCCCTGCGCGCGCTCAAGCAGATCCAGACAGGGGGTGGAGAGCGCCTGATGGAGGAAATAGCGGCTATCCTCCGCCAATCCGGCCTGCACATCTTTGCTCTGGTCGGCCCACCAGCGCGCCCGCCCCTCGCCGAGGTTGATATCCCCTTCGCTATCGGCACGGCCGCTGCCGTGTAGCTTATGGTCATGCAAATCGCGGCCACGCAGATCACGACCCTGAGCCAGCATGCTGGTCATCGCGCGTCCCCTTGCCAGTAGCAGGCGCTGGCCATGGCGGCGAGCAGATCGCGCACCCGCTCAGGGGTCACATCGCCGATATTGCCGATACGGAAGCAGTCGGCTTGGGAGACCTTGCCCGGGTAGATGACAAAGCCCTGCGCCTTGAGCCGCTGGTAGAAGTCGGCGAAGCGGTAATCAGGATGGGTCGGTGAGTAGAAGGCGGTGATGATGGGGGATTGCCACTGCTCGGGCAGCAGCGGCGCAAAGCCAAGCGCCGCCATCCCCGCCACCAGCGTGCGCTGATTTTCGCGGTAGCGCCGATAGCGGGCGGCGATGCCCCCCTCCTCGTCCAGCTCGCGCAGGGCCTGGGCAAAGGCAAGCACGGTATGGGTGGGCGAGGTAAAGCGCCACTTGCCCCCCTGCTGCTCCATGGTCTGCCACTGGGCATGCAGGTCGAGGGAGACCGAGCGGGCGCGCCCGGCACAGGCCGCCAACGCGGCGCGGCGAGCGATGACGAAGCCAAAACCCGGCACCCCCTGAATGCACTTGTTGGCCGAGCTGATAAGAAACTCGATGCCAAGGCGTCCCATGTCGATGGGGATACCGCCAAAGCTGCTCATGGCATCGACGATCAGGCGAATGCCACGACGCTGGCAGAGCTCAGCTACCTCCTCAAGGGGGTTGAGCATGCCGGTGGTGGTCTCGCAGTGCACCATGGCCAGATGGGTGATCTCGGGGTGGCGCGCCAGCATCGCCTCGATGGCGGTGGGCTCCGGGCGGGTGGTCTCGCCGCAGTCCAGCTCGTGGTGGCGCAGGCCAAGGCAGCGGGCCATCTCCCCCATGCGGGCACCGTAGGCGCCGTTGTTGATGATCAGCAGACACTCATCGACGCCGATCGCCGAGCCCAGCACGCTCTCCACCACATAGCTGCCACTCCCCTGCAGCAGCACGGCGCTGTAGTCACTTTCATATTCCGGGCCGGTGGCGAGGCGCACCAGCTCGCGGCGGATGGGCTCCACCACCCCCTGGTTGTAGTCCGCATCCCAGGTACAGCTGTCTTGCAGCATGGCGGCGCGCACCGTGGCGGTGGTCGAGAGGGGGCCCGGGGTCAGCAGCAGGTAATCGACGGCGGCAGGGGCCGCAGGAATATGGGTCATGACTTCGCTCCTTTTGGTATATACCAGAATGAGCGCATTGTGGGTAACTGCCCCGCCAAGGTCAAAGGGGTGGCGCTACGTGCAACAAAAAATTCATTTTCAGCGCCGGGATCGCGATAATCTAGGAAGTCTGAACAGCAGGGGCGATGCTGGTATCTACCAACTTGTTTTTATTTCGTCGTTTAACGGTCGGGCTGATGACCAGCCCTGCGCCCAGCCCATTGCCCAAATCATTGCATAACTAGGGATTTTCATGAGCAAACCCCAATATCTGCAGATCAAGGATGCCCTCGCCAACCAGATCCTGGCGGGGGGGCTGGCCCCCAACGACAAGCTTCCCTCCGAGCGGCTGCTGGGGGAACTCTATGGCACCACCCGGGTTACCATCCGCGAGGCACTGGTTCAGCTGGAGGCCAACGGCCTTATCTATCGGGAGGATCGCCGCGGCTGGTTTGTCACCCCGCCGCGCTTTCGCTTGAACCCCAGACGCACCTCCAACTTTCACCAGATAGTGCGGGAGCAAGGGGGTGAGCCGCACACCGAGCTGCTGGAGAAAAGCCGCCAGGCGGTACCGCCCGCCTTGATGGCGCAGCTGCAGCTCAAGCCGTTCGACAGCCTCTTTTTGCTCAAGCGGCTGCGCTACGCCAACGGGCGCGCCATCTGCTACTGCGAAAACCACTGCCTGCCTGAGCGGGTACCCGGCCTGCTGGAGCTGGATCTCAACGGCAGTCTGACCGAGATCTACCAGGCCCATTACGATCTCCACTACGCCCGCATGCAGGTGCGCTTCTTCCCGACCGCCCTGCCGGACGAGGTGGCCAAGGCGCTGGGGGCCACCGCCGGCCTGCCTGCCCTGCGCCTCGAGCGACTCAACTTCGATCAGCACGGACGGGTGCTCGACCTCGATCTGGAGTACTGGCGCCACGACAGTCTGGAGATCGAAGTGGATACCCAGGATTAGTCACGGATAAATCAGGAACGGCAAAACGTCACGGGGCTGTCACGGTCACGTCATAAAGATCCCCTAGCCTCTCTCTCGACCAATCTGGTTTATACCAAACCAATTTAACTGGAGAAGAGGATGAAACAGGGAACCCATCTGCTGGCCGCCGCCGTGCTGGCTGCCACGACAGCCCCGGCACTGGCCGCGACCGATCTCACCGTCTACACCGCCTTCGAACCGGAGCAGCTCAACGAGCTGAAAACCGCGTTCGAACGCCAGCATCCGGATATCAACATCAAGTGGGTGCGTGACTCCACCGGCGTGGTCACCGCCCGCTTGCTGGCAGAAAAAGCGCAGCCCAAGGCGGATGTGGTATGGGGACTGGCCGCCACCAGCCTGATGCAGCTCGACCAGCAGCAGATGCTCAATGCCTATGCACCGAAAGGGCTGGAGAAGCTCGACAGCCGCTTTCGCGACAGCAAGGCCGAGCCGCACTGGATCGGTCTGGACGCCTTCTTCAGCGCCATCTGCTTCAACAAGGTAGAGGCGGAAAAACAGGGGATCCCGGCGCCCACCAGCTGGGCCGACCTCACCAAGCCCATCTACAAGGGCAAGGTGATCATGCCCAACCCCAGCTCCTCCGGCACCGGTTACCTGAGCGTTGCGGGCTGGCTGCAGACAATGGGTGAGCAGCAGGGCTGGCAATTCATGAACGGCCTGCACCAGAACATCGACCGTTACACCCACTCGGGCTCCGCCCCCTGCAAGCTGGCCGCCAGCGGTGAAACGGTGATCGGTATCTCCTTCGACTTCCCGGCTACCAGCCTCAAGGCCAAGGGTGCCCCCATCGAGGTGGTGTTCCCGAAAGAGGGTTCGGGCTGGGATATGGAAGCCGCCGCCATCATCAAGGGCACTCCCAAGCTGGAAGCCGCCAAACAGCTGCTCGACTTTGCCGCCACCGAACAGGCCAACGCCCTCTACAACAAGTCGTTCGCAGTGGTCGCCATCCCCGATGTAGCCCAACCGAGAGCGGGCTATCCGGCGGATATCAAAGGCCAGATGATCGACAACGACTTTAGCTGGGCAGCCCGCGAGCGTAACGCCATCCTGGCCCAGTGGAGCGCCAGCTTCGACGGCAAGACCGAAGCCAAACAGTAAGCGTGAAGGGCGGCGGTTTGTTCACGCCAGACACACCGCTGCCAATAAACTGCCAGTCGAAGGCCAACAGCTGTTGGCCTTCACTTTTTGGTTTTAACTTCCCGAGTTTGCATTGCCTTCAATTAGCGATGCTTAGTCCATTCGCACAGTGCCCAGCCACTTGCTGGCGACCCGATGTCATTTGACTGTCATCAAGCTGTCATCCCCCGATCACCTGACCGTCACACTTCACCCGCAAGCTGGTATATACCAAATCAGTAACGAGTCGAACCATGACCCAGCCCTATCTGGACATTCAACATCTCAACAAGCAGTTCGGTGCTTTTCAGGCCCTTAAAGGGATCTCTCTGACCATTGAGCCGGGGGAGTTTATCTGCTTTCTCGGCCCCTCCGGCTGCGGTAAAACCACCCTGCTCAGAGCCATCGCCGGGCTGGATCTGCCGGACAGCGGCGAGATCTGGCAAGGGGGGCGCAATATCTCCCGCCTGCCGCCCCAGCAGCGCGATTTTGGCATCGTGTTTCAGTCCTACGCCCTCTTCCCCAACCTGACTGTTGCCCAGAACATCGCCTTCGGCCTTGAAAATCAGGGGTTGGCACGGGATCTCATCAAGGAGCGGGTCGATCACTGGCTGGGGCTGGTGGATCTCACGGCCCAGTCCCACAAATACCCGAGCCAGATCTCCGGCGGCCAGCAGCAGCGGGTGGCACTGGCCCGGGCGCTCGCCCTCTCCCCCGGTCTGTTGCTGCTGGACGAACCGCTCAGCGCGCTGGATGCGCTGGTGCGCACCCACCTTCGCAGCGAGATCCGCGCCCTGCAGCAGCGCCTTGGCATCACCACCATCATGGTGACCCACGATCAGGAAGAGGCGCTGACCATGGCCGATCGCATCGTGGTGATGGAGAGCGGCCGCATCGTGCAGGTGGGCACCCCGCAGGAGATCTACCACCAGCCTGCCAGCCGTTTCGTGGCAAGCTTTGTCGGCACCATGAACTTCCTCGAGACCCTGGTGCTGAGCCCCAATCAGGTGCGCCTCAACGAACAACCGCTGCAACTCGCCAATCAGGCCGCGGCCGGCAGCAAATTGCAGGTGGCGATCCGCCCCGAGGCGATCACCCTGAGTGCGCCGAGCGAACCGCATCTTGGCCAACATGGCATTGAAGCAACCATCGATCAGGTGGAGTTTCTCGGCGCCGCCCAGCGTCTTATCTGCACCGCCGATACCTATCTGGGCCCGCAACAAATTTTGGTGGAGCGCCCGACCCATGAGCTGCCCCACCACGAACAAGGTGGCTGGCGCAGCGGCATGCGCAGCTCGCTGCACTGGCCCGCCGGGGCGATGCAGCTGTTTGAGGGAGAGCGCCCATGACAGCCCCCCTTGCGACCTCCTCCCTGTTGCCGCCAGCGACAGCCCGCCAAGAAGGCCGCTGGCAGCGGCTCTGTCGCGGCTGGAGCCGGGATCAGCTGCTGCAACTGATCCTGCTTGCGCTCGGCATCGCCCTGCTCACCGGCGGTCTGCTGCTGCCGCTGCTCACCATGTTGCAAAAGAGCCTGCAAGATGAGAACGGCATCTGGGTGGGCCTTGCCAACTTCAGCGCCTACTCCGACTCCCCTCATCTGGGGCGCACCATAGGCAACACCCTCTGGCTCGGGGTGCTGATCACCGCGCTGGTGGTGACCATCGCCTTTGGCTATGCCTATGCCCTCACCCGCACCTGCATGCCGGGCAAGCCCCTGTTTCGCCTCATCGGTTTAATCCCGCTCCTGATGCCCTCCCTGTTGCCCGCCATCAGTCTGGTCTACTGGTTTGGCAATCAGGGGATCGCCAAGGGGCTGCTCGGCGGCGAGAGCATCTACGGCCCCATCGGCATCGTCATCGGTCTTGGCTTCTGGTGCTTCCCCCACGCCCTGATGATCCTTATCACGGCGCTCGGTCAGAGCGATGCCCGCCTCTATGAAGCCTCCCGGGTGCTGGGCAGCAGCGGCTGGCGTACCTTTGTCACCGTCACCCTGCCCACCGCCCGTTATGGCCTGCTCAGCGCCGCCATCGCCGTCTTCACTCTCACCATCTGCGACTTCGGGGTGGCCAAGGTGATTGGCGGCCAGTACAGCGTGCTGGCCACCGATATCTACCGGCAGGTGATCGGAATGCAGAACTTCTCCCTCGGCGCAGTGGCCAGCGTCACCCTGCTGCTGCCGGCACTGTTGAGCTTTGCCCTGGAGCACAGAGTGCGCAGCAAGATGCAGGAGCAGAGCAGCACCAAGGCGGTGCCCTATCAGCCCAAACCCCATCGGCTGCGGGATCTGCTGGCACTCGGCTGGTGCACGCTCTGGGCCCTGCTGTTTCTGGCACTGGTGGGGATGGCCGTTTACGGCTCCCTGGTGCAGTTCTGGCCCTACAACCTCGCTCTGACGCTCGATCACTACGCCTTTGACAGCAACAGCGTCTACGGCTGGCAGCCCTTTACCAACACCTTGCAGCTGGGCCTCTATAGCGCGCTTATCGGTACCGTGCTGGTGATGGTGCTGGCCTGGGCGCAGGAGAAGGGGCGCCACTTCGCGCCGCTGCGCCAGTTGTTGCATCTGCTTGCCATGCTGTCGCTGGCGGTGCCCGGCATGGTGCTGGGGCTGGGTTACATCTTCTTTTTCAACGGCAATCCGCTCTTTGGCAGCCTCTATGGCACTCTGCCGCTGATGGTGCTCTCCTGCGTCATCCACTACTACACCGTGGGTCATATGACGGCGCTGACCAGCCTCAAGCAGTTGCCCAAGGAGCTGGAGCTGGTGGCCATCTCATTGCGCATTCCGCTCTGGAAGGCGTTCTGGCGAGTCACCCTGCCCGCCTCCCTGCCCGCGCTGCTGGAGATCTTTATCTATCTGTTCGTCAACGCCATGACTACCACCTCGGCGGTGATCTTCCTCTATTCGAGCGACAGCGTGCTCGCCTCCATCGCCGTGCTCAACATGGAGGATTCCGGCGATACCGCCGCGGCTGCCGCCATGGCCACCCTGATCCTGCTGGCCGCCGCCACCGTCAAGCTGCTCCAGCTCTTTTTGAGCCGCGCCCTGCTGGATCGCACCCAGCGCTGGCGCCACCAATAACCTTATCGAGGAGTCATCATGTCCACTCTCCCCTTCTGGCTGGCCGAAGCGCTCGCCGCCGAACAACCCGCACCGCCCACGCCCCTAGTCGGCCACCACGAGGCCGATGTCTGCATCGTCGGTGGCGGCTTTACCGGGCTGTGGAGCGCCATCGCCCTTAAACAGGCCGAGCCCCACCTGCACGTCATAGTGCTGGAGAAAGATCGCTGCGGCAGCGGTGCCTCCGGGCGCAACGGCGGCTGCCTGCTCACCTGGTCGGCCAAATACCTGACGTTAAAGCGCCTGTTTGGCGAGCAGCAGGCCGCCTGGCTGGTACAAAGATCCGAGCAGGCGGTGCACGAGATCGCCCGCTTCTGCGAAACGTACAGCATAGAAGCAGAGCTGAGGGTCGAGGGCACCTGCTACACCGCCACCAGCGAGGCCCAGCGCGGCCTGATGGAGCCGGTATTGCAGGAACTCAAACGCGCAGACCTTAACCAGTGGCAAGTGATTGAAGAGGATAAACTGGCGAGCCAGAGCGGCTCCCACGTTCATCTGGAGGGGCTCTACAGCCCCCACGCGGGTTCGGTGCAACCGGCACTGCTGGTGCGCGGCCTGCTGCGGGTGGCGCGGGAACTGGGGGTCGAGGTCTATGAGCACTCCCCCATGCAGCGCCTTGAGGCGGGTCAGCCTGCACGGGTACAGACACCGCAGGGTGAGGTGCGTGCCAGCAAGGTGGTGCTGGCCCTCAACAGCGCCATGGTGCAGCACTTTCGCGAGTTTCGCCGCAGTATCGTGCTGGTCTCCTCCGATATGGTGATAACCGACCCCGCGCCGGATGCACTGGCCGCCCAGCAGCTTGCGCACGGCCGCTCCGTGGTGGATGGCCGCACCTTTGTCCACTACTACCGCTCGACCCCGCAAGGGCGGCTGATGCTGGGCAAGGGGGGCAACACCTTCGCCTTTGCCAACCGCCATCTGGCCGAGTTTGATGCACCGAGCCGTTATCTTGCCCCCCTCACCCACACCCTGCGCCGCTTCTTTCCGGCGCTCAAAGAGGTGCCCATCGCCGCCAGCTGGTGCGGCGCCTCCGACCGCTCGGTAGATGGCCTCCCCTTCTTCGGCCACTGGCGAGGGCAGCCCAATATCGTCTATGGCCTCGGCTACTCCGGCAACGGAGTGGCACAAAGCTGGATTGGCGGCCAGATCCTGGCGGCCCTAGTGAGAGACGAGGTGCGGGAGGAGGACAAGCCGTGGCGCGACTGCGCGCTGGTAAGTGGCCCGCGCGGCTATTTTCCGCCCGAGCCATTCCGCTGGCTGGGCGCCATGGCGGTACGCAATGCCATCAGGCGCAAGGAGCGTGCGGAAGATGAAAACCGCCCGGTGGCCTGGTATGACAAACAGCTGGCCAAACTTGCCGATGCGGCGGGCAAGGCGGATAAATAATCGCGCTGACATCGCTCTTGCACGGTTCAGCCACGTCTGGCTACAACAAGCAAAGCGCCGACCCGCACACCTTGCGGCGCCTGTTATGGCGCCGCCTTTGCCTGCACTTCCGTGCCCATAAGCAGGGCTGGCCTTGCCTGCCACACCCGTGCCGGGTCGGACTCGGCAATAGCGGCAGCGATCAGCTGCTCGCTCCAGCGACGATGCAGCAACCACATCCTCTGGCCCGCCTCCCCATCACCACGGGTGCACTGCTTGGTCACATCGGCGGTGCGATAGAAGTAGCGCACCAGACTCGTGAGCTCGGCCTCCGGCCAGCGGCAGCCAAAGTCGCGCAGCAGGGATGACCAGAAGTCAATCTGGCGCCGCTCGTGCTCCTGCTCGACCACGTGCAGTTCGGGGATGAGATCCATGGCGTGCCACAAGGCACCATAGCCGACAAAGCGACGATCAAGCTCTTCAAGCGCCAGATCCAGCAGCACCAGCACGTGCGGCCAACTGGTCGCCTGGGTTCGGATCTGCTCTTGCGCCTCACAGATAGCTGCCAGCCACCCCATAGCGAGACGGCAAATGATCGCCTCCTTGTTGGGATAGAGGTGGTAGAGCGATTTGATCCCGACACCGGCCCGATCAGCAATGGCATTGGTGTTGAGGGCGGCAAAACCTCGCTCCTGCAGCAACAGCAGGGTGGCCTGTTCAATGCGACTCGCCACCTCCTGACTGCGCTGCTGCCGGGGCTGACGCCGCATATGCAGGGCGGCAGGCACTCGTTGTTCTGACATCTTCTCTCCTTCGAACCACTGAGGTCCCCTCTTTGCCCGGGTCACGACCGGTAGTGGCTCATTGACATCCATGAGACAAGGTAAACAAAAAGTTAAATAAATGCAGTAATTACTGGATTTTTTCAGAATAGCTGCAATAAACATATCTGCTCAGATCTGCAGTAATTACTGCATTTAACCCAAGGAGAGCAGTGCAATGGATAGCAAACAGACCTCAACCCGATTTGGCATCACCCTCCTGTTGGCCGCAGGCCTGCTCGGTGGCTGCCGAAGTGACACCAATGATACGAATGGGGCAACGACCCTCTATCTCAACGGCAAGATCCACACCCAGGATGGGCAGCGTCAGGTAGCCGAGGCCATGATGGTCAGTGACGACCAGTTTATCTATGTGGGCAACCAGGAGGGGGCCGAAGCGCTCAAGCACCCCACCACCCGAGTGGTGGATCTGCAAGGCCGAATGGTACTGCCCGGCCTGCATGACAACCATATCCATCTGCTCGGTACGGTGGCGCTGGACATGTGCGATCTCGATGGCAAACCCGTCACTCTGGATCAGCTGGCCGCCAAGATCAGCACATGCCTGCCCCGCTATGCGGCCAAACCGGGGGAGTGGCTGGTAGTCAACCAGTGGTCTCCCTACGAGGGCAATACGGCAACCGCCAGCCATGCCACCCTGCTGGCAGCCCTCGATGCCGCCGCCCCCGACAATCCGGTGGTGCTGGCCGGGGTCGATGGCCATGCCAGTGCCTACAACTCCCGCGCCCTTGCCATGGCGCAAGATAACGATGGCAACACAATCGGCTTCAATGGAACTACGCTGGCCCCCGGCGGGGCCTTCGAGCCCTTTATCCCCTATGTCGACCTGACCAGCGGAGTGGTGCGTGACACGGCCCGCAGCGCCATTCCGGTGCCCGATAGCGGCCTGCTGAGCGCCAGCGATGAGCAGGCAGCCAGCCAATACGACCAGATCCTGCCCGCCATTGCCGAGCTGATGGCCTCTCGCGGTATCACCAGCATTCAGGATGCCTGCGCCACCGACTTTATCCGCCAGCGACTACTCACCATGCAGTCACGGGATCTGCTGCATATGCGTGTCACGGCCGCCACCTGCTTTAGCGATGATGATTATCAGGGCAAACTCGATATAGAGGGGCATCTTGCCAAGGCCAGCCAAGTGAGAGAATCCTTTGCCAACAACCCGCTGATCAAGGCCGATGCAGTCAAGATCTTCCTCGACGGTGTGCTGGAAGGGGATCCCTTCACAACCCCCCCCTTCCTGCCCAATGCCGGCATGCTGGCAAACTACCACCCCCCCCATCTGGCCAGAGACCCGGCTACCGATGAAGTGACCATCACAGCCGACAGCGAGGAGTCCGGCAGCAACGGGATCGTCAACTACCGGGAGGCCGACCTCACCCGCTATATAGGGGCGCTGGACAAGGCAGGCTTCAGCATCCATATGCACAGCATCGGTGATCGCACCACCCGCACGGCGCTGGATGCCCTCACCGCCGCCCGCGCCAGCAACGGTGATAGCGGCATTCCTCACACCCTGGCCCACCTGCAGGTGGTCCATCCCGATGATCAAAAACGGCTCGGCGAGCTTGGGCTCTACCTCACCTTCACCTATGCCTGGACCTCCCCCCAACTGGCCTACGACATGCTGGTCGCCTCCTTTATTCAGCCGACCCGGGTGGGCCAATCCCTGAGCGATGCCCTCTACGATCCCCTCGGTTATCTGCACGACGCCCTCTACCCAGTCGAGAGTTCACGCAAGGCGGGCGCCATACTGGTCGCTGGCAGCGATGCCCCGGTCGACAGCCGGGATCCCCGCCCCTTCGAAAATATGGCGACCGGGATCATCAAGGCTCCCCAAAGCGGCGATGACTATCGCGCCAGCCAGCGCATTACCCTGGACGAAATGCTGGCGGCCTACACCATCAATGGCGCGCGCGCGGTGCGCCAGCAGGCCATCAGCGGCTCCATCGAAACGGGCAAATCGGCCGACTTTATCGTGCTGGATCGGGATCTCTACCAGCTGGTCGCCGCCGGCAAGCCGGAGCAGATCGCCGATACCCAGGTAGTCCAGACCGTCTTTCGCGGGCAAACCATCTTTAACCAGTAGGACTCTGGTAGTAAGACAAGTCATCAGCTGCGAACAGAATGATAATACCGACCCAAGGGTCGGTATTTTTATTGCGGAGTTTTTTCTTAAGAAGACTCCTAATATTGAGAGGTTCAACACTGGCAGTCCAAAATACTTGTGGCATACTACATGACCCCAAGCGTCTGGATATGTTTTACTGCTCGCATTGAGGGCTAAGTGCTGTAATGGAGTCACAGCGCATAAAATAATTAAATAGCACGGAGGCCTTTATGAAAGATAAAGAAAAAATAGCCGTATTTATTGATGCTGATAATGCACCCGCAGGTAAAATAGACATAGTTCTTTCAGAATTAGCTAGATACGGCGTTGTAAATATTAGAAAAGCATATGGTAACTGGAAAAACCCTAATCTTAAACCATGGGAAGATGTCCTACACGACTATGCCATACAACCAGTACAACAATTTGATTTAACAAAGGGTAAAAATGCGACAGACATGGCATTAGTCATTGATGTAATGGACGTAATATATACAAAGGATATTGACATAATATGCCTTGTATCATCGGATTGTGATTTTACACCTTTAGTTACCAGAACACTTGCTGATGGGAAATTTGTCATCGGATTTGGAGAACGGAAAGCACCATTACCATTCGTTAATAGTTGTTCTCGATTTCTATATCTGGATGCCGAGCCAGTGCTGGAGCTACCCATTCAAAAACAAAGTAAAAACATAAAGGGTGACACAAAACTCATCAATTTACTCCGGCAGGCAATAGATGCTATTGGCGAAGATGATGGCTGGGCTATGCTTGGTGAGATTGGCAACCACATTTCAAACCATGCTTCATTTGATCAACGAAACTACGGATTTAGAAAGCTGAGCGATCTATTCCAGTCCATCGATCTCTTCGAGATGAAAAAAACAAATGGTTCAGTTATTTGGGTTAGAGACAAAAGAAAAGCAAAACAACTGAATAAGTCCACTCCACCCTTACAATCCGTAGCAAGTAAAAACTAATCATAAGTCTCTAGGGTCGAAGAACGACACGAATCCTGACATACGAAAATATACTCCCTAATAAAAACAGTTAATACGTTAGTGTCATCGTTAGGGAGTTATGTGAAGTGATAACAGAAAGCCATTGTCTTGTTAAATAGGTTTATGATTAATGACAACATCCTTATTTTTTTAAATGATTAACGTGAAAGCACCAACCCCAAAAAAGTCTAGCGTTAGAATAAGAGATAATAATTCCGAACACGGCAATGCCCACCAGCTCCTGACAATACCCCATCAACTGTATATAGTTTGCAAATTTCCAGAGAAGACCACCCGTTCTCCTACTAAATGTCACTATTTCACATGTGTCAGCCAAAACAATATTGGTGCCGATAAGCAAAAATCCAGCGCCGACAAAAAAGACAAGCAGCACATGACCAACCACAAGTAACTGGGCGCGCTTATCTCCATCAGAAAAAATAAAATCCAAACCAGAACATAAGCAAAGATAACGGGATCAGGTTAAACGCAATGTCACCAATACTTTGGTTGATGAAGAATTATCAAAAATTGCTGCGTTGCCAACCACAACAAGCATCATGATAAACAGCAGAAAAAACCACCTCATTGTTTCCTCCAAGCACCGAGAGCGCGGCCATAAAAATGTTAGCACCTCATCGCCTCAACTTGTGACGTCAAATATCAAGTGCGCATTATTGCGCCAACAAAAGCGGAATAAATAAGGATGTGGTTAAGCCGTAAAACAGATTTATAGGCATATTTATGTGATGGCATGCCATAATGGTCGTTTCCCAGTGACCGTGGGTTGATTTATGTATTGCGTTGAAGCCTTGCTCACGATAGAAGCCAACATTATGTGTTTCACACTGCAAGTAGAGTGTCGCAACACCACGGGAAACAGCCATATTCCTGGCAACATTCATCAATTTTTTAGCGATACCTTTTCTGCGGTGTACTGCTGAAACATAGATACCACCAATCCAGAACTCATATTCAGGGTGATTTTTATTTTCCTGAATTTTAATCTCCAATGTTCCAACCAGTTCTCTATCGTCATGCGCCACCAAGCTAAATGGGATATCTCTATTTAAAGCTGTGACTTCAACCTTTTTACGTACCATCTCTTTCGTAACGCCGGGCACATGAGAGGCCCATTCATCGAAATACCAGCCGACTATTGTCGATATATGATGCGGATGATCTGCAAGCAATGAAATTTCCATATATCCTTTTTCCCAAGGCAAAACATATTCTTTAATTCGCGAGAATAGATAATGATGTCCTATTATTAGGCATAAAAAGCCGCCCATCGGGCGGCACTTTTATTAGAGATAACGGGCTAACAGGAATTACCAGCCGGTCACTTCGCGCAGGGCCTTGCCGATATCGGCCAAGGAGCGGACGGTTTTCACGCCAGCATCTTCCAGCGCGGCAAACTTCTCGGCGGCAGTACCCTTGCCACCGGAGATGATGGCGCCAGCGTGGCCCATCCGCTTGCCGGGAGGGGCAGTAACACCGGCGATATAGGAGACCACCGGCTTGGTGACGTGGGCCTTGATATAGGCAGCCGCGTCCTCCTCGGCGTTGCCGCCGATCTCGCCGATCATCACGATCGCTTCGGTCTGCGGGTCGTTCTGGAACATTTCCAGAATGTCGATAAAGTTGGAACCCGGGATGGGGTCGCCACCGATACCGACGCAGGTGGACTGGCCAAAGCCCTCGTCAGTGGTCTGCTTGACCGCTTCGTAGGTCAGGGTGCCGGAGCGGGAGACGATACCCACCTTGCCCGGCTTGTGAATGTGGCCCGGCATGATGCCGATCTTGCACTCACCCGGAGTGATCACACCTGGGCAGTTGGGGCCGATCATCCGCACGCCGGTCTCTTGCAGCTTCACTTTGACGTCCAGCATATCCAGCGTCGGGATGCCTTCGGTGATGGTGACGATGAGCTTGATGCCCGCGTCGATCGCTTCTAGGATCGCGTCCTTGCAGAAAGGTGCCGGCACATAGATGACGGAGGCAGTAGCGCCGGTCGCTTCGACCGCGTCACGGACGGTGTTGAACACCGGCAGGCCCAGATGGGTGGTGCCGCCCTTACCCGGAGAGACGCCGCCCACCAGCTGGGTACCATAGGAGAGCGCCTGCTCGGAGTGGAAAGTACCCTGACCGCCGGTAAAGCCCTGGCAGATGACTCGGGTGTCCTTGTTGATCAGTACGCTCATCAGTTGGCCTCCGCTGCTTTGACGACTTGCTGCGCGGCATCGGTCAGACTCTTGGCCGCAATGATGTTGAGGCCGCTCTCGGCCAGCTTGATACCACCCAGCTCGGCGTTGTTGCCTTCCAGACGGACCACGACGGGCACCTTGACCCCCACTTCCTTGACCGCACCTATGATGCCTTCCGCGATCATGTCGCAGCGCACGATGCCGCCAAAGATGTTGACCAGCACCGCTTTGACGTTGCTGTCGGAGAGGATGATCTTGAACGCCTCGGTTACCCGTTCCTTGGTGGCGCCGCCGCCGACGTCAAGGAAGTTGGCCGGCTTGCCGCCGTGCAGGTTGACGATGTCCATGGTGCCCATGGCCAGACCCGCGCCGTTGACCATGCAGCCGATGTTGCCATCGAGGGCCACATAGTTGAGCTCCCACTGGGCGGCGTGCGCTTCGCGGGGGTCATCTTGTGACGGGTCGTGCATCTCGCGCAGCTTGGGCTGACGATACAGTGCGTTGGCGTCGATGTTGATCTTGCCATCCAGGCAGTGCAGGTTGCCCTGCGCGGTGATCACCAGCGGGTTGATCTCCAGCAGCGCGAAATCGCAATCCAGGAACATCTGGCCCAGACCCATGAAGATCTTGGTGAACTGTTTGATCTGATCGCCGACCAGACCCAGTTTGAAGGCCAGTTCGCGGGCCTGATAAGCCTGCGGACCCACCAGCGGATCGATGGCCGCCTTGTGGATCAGATGGGGGGTTTCGTGGGCAATCTTCTCGATATCCACGCCACCTTCAGTCGAGGCCATGAAGACCACGCGGCGCGAACCACGGTCAACCACGGCGCCCAGGTAGAGCTCTTTGGCGATGTCGGTGCAAGATTCCACCAGGATCTTGGTGACCGGCTGGCCGTTGGCATCGGTCTGGTAGGTCACCAGATTTTTGCCAAGCCAGTTCTGGGCAAAAGCACGGATCTCGTCCTTGCTCTTGGCCACTTTCACGCCGCCCGCTTTACCGCGGCCACCGGCGTGTACCTGGCATTTGACGACCCAGGTATTGCCGCCAATCTTGTCGGCCGCTTCGGCCGCTTCTTGTGGGGTAGCACAGGCATAACCTTCGGAGACCGGCAGGCCATACTCGGCAAACAGCTGTTTTGCCTGATATTCATGCAGATTCATAGATGCTCTATCCGTGTTGTAGGTATTTCCGTCCGGGGCTGGTGTTTCTCAATCCCCTGTGAAGGGGGCCTGGGCGGCCCCTCGTTATCTTTCAATCGCTCGGGTATTACTCAAACGTCCAGCAGCACATCCGGCTCGGGGCGCAAACCCCTTGCCCGGGTGCCACAGGCTTAGACGTCCAGCAACAGACGGGTCGGGTCTTCCAGCAGCTCCTTGACGGAGACCAGGAAGCCTACCGATTCGCGTCCGTCGATGAGACGGTGATCGTAGGAGAGCGCCAGATACATCATCGGCAGGATCTCGACCTTGCCGTCAACGGCCATCGGGCGATCCTGGATCTTGTGCATGCCCAGAATGGCGCTCTGGGGCGGGTTGATGATCGGGGTGGACATCAGGGAGCCGAACACGCCACCGTTGGTGATGGTGAAGTTGCCGCCAGTCAGTTCATCCACGGTCAGCTTGCCGTCACGGCCCTTGCCCGCCAGATCCTTGATGGCCTTCTCAATGTCCGCCAGGCTCATGTTGTCGCAGTCGCGCAGCACCGGCGTCACCAGACCACGGGGGGTAGAGACGGCGATGCTGACGTCGAAGTAGTTGTGATAAACCACGTCATCACCATCGAGCGCCGCGTTCACTTCCGGATAGCGCTTGAGGGACTCCACCACCGCCTTCACGTAGAAGGACATAAAGCCGAGCTTGATGCCGTGCTTCTTCTCGAAGATCTCGCCGTACTGCTTGCGCAGATCCATGATGGGCTTCATGTTGACCTCGTTGAAGGTGGTCAGCATGGCGGTGGTGTTTTTCGCTTCCAGCAGACGCTCGGCGATGCGCTTACGCAGACGGGTCATCGGTACCCGCTTCTCGCTGCGACCGGCCAGTGCGGCAACCGGAGCGACCGGAGCCGCAGCAACGGGAGCGGCGGCTGCAGGCTTGCTCAGGGCCTTGATGTAGACTTCCACATCATCCTTGGTGATGCGACCGCCCTTGCCGGTGCCGGTCAGCTTGGCCACGTCGATGTCGTGCTCGCCAATCAGACGACGCACCGAGGGACTCAGGCCATCGGCGCCATCATCGGCCACCGCTTCGGCCGGCTTCTCCTTGGTCTCTTCACCAGCTACGGCAGCCGCCTTGATGGTGGCAATCAGCTGGCGGGAGAGGACGGTCGCCCCCTCTGCCTGCAGGATGTCGCCCAGCACGCCAGCTTGCGGTGCCGGCACTTCCAGCACCACCTTGTCGGTTTCGATGTCGACCAGCACTTCATCACGGGCAACCAGATCACCCGGCTTCTTGTGCCAGGTGGCAATGGTGGCATCCGCCACTGATTCCGGCAGGTCCGGTACCTTGATCTCGATAGTCATCTAATCAGTTCCTTGTTACTTCTTGTTCAGGGCTTAGGCCAGAGTAAGGGCATCTTCCACCAAGGCTTTCTGCTGCTTGGCGTGGACGGACATGTAACCAACCGCCGGCGAGGCGGACGCCGGACGACCGGCATAACGCAGGGTGGCTCCGGTCGGCAGCACCTCATCGTAGTTGTGACGGGTGCAGTACCAGGCGCCCTGGTTTTGCGGCTCTTCCTGACACCAGACAAAATCGGTGACGTGGCTGTAATCGGCCAGAATGGCGCGCACTTCCTCTTCCGGGAAGGGATAGAGCTGTTCGATCCGCACGATCGCCACATCCTTCTGCTCCGCCTTGCGACGGGCTTCGAGCAGGTCGTAATAGACCTTGCCGGAACAGAAGACCACCCGCTTGACCGCTTTCGGATCCAGCGCGTCGATCTCGCCAATGGCGTTCTGGAAGGTGCCTTCCGCCAGATCTTCGAGCTTGCTTACCGCCAGCGGATGGCGCAGCAGGGATTTGGGCGTCATCACGATAAGCGGACGGCGCATCGGGCGCACGACCTGACGGCGCAGCATGTGGAATACCTGAGCCGGGGTAGAGGGCACGCACACCTGCATGTTGTGTTGGGCGCACATCTGCAGATAACGCTCCAGACGGGCGGAGGAGTGCTCCGGCCCCTGCCCCTCGTAACCGTGCGGCAGCAGCATGGTCAGGCCGCACATCCGGCCCCACTTCTGCTCGCCGGAGGAGAGGAACTGGTCGACCACCACCTGAGCGCAGTTGGCGAAGTCACCGAACTGGGCTTCCCAGATGGTGAGGCCGGCCGGCTCGGCGCTGGCGTAACCATATTCAAAGGCCAGTACCGCGTTCTCGGTCAGCACAGAGTCATACACCTCGAACGGGCCCTGCTCGTCGTGCAGGTTGCACAGCGGGGTGTAGGTGCTGGCATCGGTCTGGTTGTGCAGCACGGCGTGGCGGTGGAAGAAGGTGCCACGGCCGGAGTCT
Organism: Aeromonas sp. 601027; assembly: GCF_049174455.1. Classification (NCBI taxonomy): domain Bacteria; kingdom Pseudomonadati; phylum Pseudomonadota; class Gammaproteobacteria; order Aeromonadales; family Aeromonadaceae; genus Aeromonas; species Aeromonas sp. 601027. Next base: position 47,674 of record NZ_JAAKTN010000019.1, read on the forward strand.
TCACCGGTAAAGCGGATGCGGGAACCCTTGTCCACCAGAGTGGCGTAGGCCAGGGTCTCGGCAAAGCCCCAATCCACCAGCTTCTCGCCCGCTGCCATCAGACGGCGGTCTTCGTAAATCTTCTCAACCTGACGCTGCAGCACGTGGGTTGCCGGGTACTGGCTCACCCGCTCACCGAGGCTCTTGAGGTGATCCATCGGCACGGCACTCTCATAGGCCATGTTCCAGTCGTGGCCCAGATACGGCGTCCAGTCGACGGAGTGCAGCTCCATCGGCCGCCACTCCTTGCTCACCCGCTCGCCGCGATCCAGCGCTTCGCGATACTCGTTGACCAGTTCGGTCGCCCGCTCCTGGGCGAGGCTCCCCTCGGCCACCAGCTGATCGGCGTAGATCTTGCGCGGGGTCGGGTGCTGCTTGATCTTCTGGTACATCAGCGGCTGGGTGGCGCTCGGCTCGTCCGCTTCGTTGTGACCGTGACGACGGTAGCAGACCAGCTCGATCACCACGTCGCGTTTGAAGGTATTGCGGTAATCCAGTGCAATCTGGGTCACCAGCACCACGGCTTCCGGATCATCCCCGTTGACGTGCAGCACCGGCGCCTGCACCGCCTTGGCGATGTCGGTGCAATATTCGGTGGAGCGCAGGTCACGGATATAGGAGGTGGTGAAACCAACCTGGTTGTTGATGACGATGCGCACCGTCCCGCCGACACCATAGGCACGGGTCTGGGACATGTTGAAGGTCTCGGCCACCACGCCCTGACCGGCCATGGCCGAGTCACCGTGAATGGTGATGGGCAACACGCTGGAGCCATCTTTGTCACCGCGACGATCCATGCGGGCACGGACCGAGCCGATGACCACAGGGTTGACGATTTCGAGGTGAGAGGGGTTGAACGCCAGCGCCAGGTGGACGTTGCCACCCGGGGTGGCGAAGTCGGAGGAGAAGCCCATGTGGTACTTCACATCACCGGTACCCCAGGATTCGCCATGCTTGCCGGCAAACTCGTCGAACAGATCCTGAGCGCGCTTGCCCAGCACGTTGATCAGCACGTTGAGGCGACCGCGGTGGGCCATACCGATAACGGCCTCTTTGCAGCCCTGCTCACCTGCGCGACGGATCAGCTCCTTGAGCATGGGGATCATGGCGTCGCCACCTTCCAGCGAGAAGCGCTTGGCTCCCGGGAACTTGGCACCCAGATATTTCTCCAGCCCTTCGGCGGCGGTCAGGCTCTCGAGGAAACGGGTCTTCTCTTCGAGGGTGTAACTCCCCTTCCCTTCAATGGATTCGAGACGCTGTTGCAGCCAGCGCTTCTCTTCCGTGGAGGTGAGGTGCATGTAGTCGGCGCCGATGGAGCCGCAATAGGTCTTCTTCAGCGAGGCGTAGAGGTCGGAGAGCACCATGGTCTCGCGACCGATGGCGTAGGAGCCCACATTGAAGGTGGCCTCCATGTCTGCGCCCTGCAGGTTGTGAAACGCAGGATCCAGTTCGGCAACGGTTTCACGCTGCCACAGGCCCAGCGGGTCCAGATTGGCATTCTGGTGACCACGGAAACGGAAGGCGTTGATCAGCTGCAATACCCGCACCTGCTTGGCATCCACTTGCGGATCGGAGACGGGGGCACTGTAGCGAGAGGGATCCTTGGCCAGACGACGGAAATAATCGCGGACCTGGGAGTGGGGTTGTTCAACCGCATGGCCATTGACCTGGGGCAGCTCGCTAAACAGGCTGCGCCACTCGTCGGACACGGAGTCAGGATTTTCCAGGAAGGATTCGTACAAATCCTCGATATAGCTTGCATTCGCACCAGCCAGGTGAGATGACTCCAACCAGGCCTTCATCACGCCGTTATGCATTTCTATCCCTTGTACTTCTTGTTACTGCTGCGCAGCTTGTAGGGGTCAAATAGCCATCCTGCCACGGGTGGGATGGCTATCCAGAGGTCGGGCCAGCACGTGGCCGGCCCTGATACTAAACAGCCCGATTGAGCAACATCGACTTGATCTGACCAATCGCCTTGGTCGGGTTCAAGCCTTTCGGACAGACGTTCACGCAGTTCATGATGCCATGACAGCGGAACACGCTGAATGCGTCGTCCAGATTCCCCAGTCGTTCGGTGGTCGCGGTGTCGCGGCTGTCAGCCAGCCAGCGGTAGGCGGCGAGCAGCCCGGCCGGACCGATGAACTTGTCGGGATTCCACCAGAAGGAGGGGCACGAAGTGGAGCAGCAGGCACAGAGAATGCACTCGTACAGGCCGTCAAGCTTGGCGCGCTCTTCGGGGGATTGCAGGTGCTCACGCACCGGCGGCAACTTGTCATCATTGATGAGGAAGGGTTTGACCTTCTCCCACTGGGCGTAGAACTGGGTCATGTCGATCACCAGATCACGGATCACCGGCAGGCCGGGCAAGGGGCGGATAACGACGTTATTGCCCTTCTTCAGCAGGTCGGAGAGCGGGGTGATACAGGCAAGACCGTTCTTGCCATTCATGTTGAGACCGTCTGATCCACAGACCCCTTCGCGGCAGGAGCGGCGGAAGGCAAGCGTGGGATCCAGCTCTTTCAACTGGATCAGTGCATCGAGCACCATCATGTCGGAACCTTCAGGAATATCAAGATGATAATCCTTCATATGGGGGACGTTATCAACATCCGGATTGTATCTGTAGACAGAGAATGTGACGTTCATAGGGCTGGCTCCGCAATCAGTAAGTCCGAACCTTGGGCGGGAACGCCTCACGGGTCTTGGGTGACATGTTGACAGCACGACGGGTCATGGACTCGGTGTCCGGATGATAGAGGCTGTGGCACAGCCAGTTCTCATCGTCGCGATCCGGGAAGTCGAAGCGGCAGTGAGCACCGCGACTCTCGGTACGGAAGTTGGCGGCAACCGCCGTGGCAAACGCCGTCTCCATCAGGTTGTCCAGCTCCAGGCACTCGATGCGCTGGGTGTTGAACTCTTTGGAGGTGTCATCCAGACGGGCTGACTTGAGGCGCTCGCGGATAACCTTGAGCTCGGCCAGCCCCTCTGCCATCGCAGCCCCTTCGCGGAACACGGAGAAGTTGTTCTGCATGCAGCGCTGCAGGTCTTTGCGGATCTGCACCGGGTCTTCCCCGTCACGGCAATTTTCCCAGCGGTTGAAGCGGGCCAGTGCGGCATCCAGATCCGACTCAGAGGCATCGCGACCATGTTCCATCTCGCCCAGAGTGTTGACCAGATGCATGCCGGCCGCGCGGCCGAACACCACCAGATCCAGCAGGGAGTTGCCACCCAGACGGTTGGCGCCGTGCACCGAGACGCAGGCAATCTCGCCCACCGCAAACAGACCGACCACCGGCACATCGTTGCCGTTCTTGTCCTGGGTCAGGCACTGGCCATTCACGTTGGTCGGCACGCCACCCATCATGTAGTGGCAGGTCGGGATGATCGGGATCGGCTCTTTGACCGGATCCACGTGGGCGAAGGTGCGAGAGAGCTCGCAGATCCCCGGCAGACGGGATTCCAGCACCTCTTTGCCGAGGTGATCCAGCTTGAGCTTGATGTGCGGGCCCCAGGGACCGTCGCAGCCACGGCCTTCACGGATCTCGATCATGATGGAGCGGGCCACCACGTCGCGGCCGGCCAAGTCCTTGGCGTTCGGGGCGTAACGCTCCATGAAGCGCTCGCCATCTTTATTGAGCAGATAGCCGCCTTCACCACGGCAGCCTTCGGTTACCAGCACCCCTGCCCCGGCGATGCCGGTCGGGTGGAACTGCCACATTTCCATATCCTGCACGCCGACGCCGGCACGCAGCGCCATACCGACACCGTCACCTGTGTTAATGTGGGCGTTGGTGGTGGACTGGTAGATACGACCGGCGCCGCCAGTGGCCAGCACGGTGGCCTTGGCCTTGAAGTAGACCACTTCACCGCTCTCCATATCGATGGCAGTACAACCCACCACATGGCCATCCTGGTTTTTCACCAGATCCAGCGCATACCACTCGGAGAAGACGGTGGTCTTGTTCTTGACGTTCTGCTGATAGAGGGTGTGCAGCAGGGCGTGACCGGTACGGTCGGCGGCCGCTGCGGTACGAGCAGCCTGCTCGCCACCGAAATTCTTGGACTGACCACCAAACGGACGCTGGTAGACAGACCCGTTATCGAAACGGGAGAAGGGCAAGCCCATGTTCTCCAGCTCATAGATGGCTTCGGGGCCGGTTTTGCACATGTATTCAATGGCTTCCTGATCACCGATGTAATCGGAACCTTTTACCGTGTCATACATGTGCCACTGCCAGTTGTCGTCGTGGGCATTGCCCAGCGCAACCGTGATCCCGCCCTGAGCGGAAACAGTGTGAGAACGGGTTGGAAAAACCTTGGACAACAGAGCGCAGCTCTTGCCGGACTGGGCAATCTGCAGCGCGGCGCGCATACCGGCACCACCGGCACCAATCACCACAGCATCAAATTCACGAGTTGGAATAGTCACCTTACACACCCCACAGCACGACGAAACCCGTCATCAGATAGACAAACAGCACCACGACCAGGGCAAATTGCAGCGCCCCGCGCAGCCCTACCGGCTTGATATAGTCGGTCAACACCTGCCACAGACCGATCCAGGCATGGATCAGTACGCAGAGCAGGGCCAACAGGGTGAATACCTTGGTGAAGGTATTGGCGAAGAAACCTGTCCACACCTCGTAGGTGATGTCGTTGAACGCGACAAAACTCACCAGATAGAGGACATAGCAGGTCATGATGAGGGCGGTGGCGCGGATCAGGATGTAATCGTGAACGCCGCTGCGCCCGAAAGTTGCAGAATTGGTTACCATACAAGCACTCCCGCCAATACAGCCAGGATCGCGGTGATCACGAAGGCCACACGGGCACTCTGATTACCGGATTCCAGCTCTTCCCAATAGCCCATGTCCATGACCAGATGACGCAAACCGCCCACAATGTGGTAAGCCAGCGCAGTCAGGATCCCCCACAATACGAATTTGACCAGGAAGTTGTCCATGATGGACACCACGGTCTCAAATCCTTCGGGAGAGGCGAGTGAAGTGCCAAGCATCCACAGCAAGATGCCCAGTGCAACAAAGGTAATAACCCCTGAAACACGGTGCAGGATGGAGGCGATGGCAGTGACAGGAAAGCTGATCGTTTGTAGGTCGAGGTTGACCGGTCTCTGTTTGTTTTTCACGCTTGCCCACTCAGCTCTATTGAGCACGTTAGTTATTGTTTTAACTCACACTTGAGGGCACGGGATGGTGATTGTTGGCTATTTGTTACCAAAACACTCTGAAAAAGCCAAAACGCGAATTTTTGGTTTCACATCAGGCTTTGCCAAAGCGTTTCAAACACCAGCAGCCATGACCCACGTGGCGCAGTATATCGACGGCCTTAACCGAAGACAATCAAACAGCTACAAAGAAAACACAAAACCGCAAACTTGATCGCATATTTAATTTAACATTCCGTTAATGCCTTTAATGCCGCCCCAGCAAAATTGACATTGATAGGGAACTCTGTTTCAAATAGGGCGCTCCAGCCACCTCGGTATGGGTAACAACCTTTGCCAGCGTCATAAAAGTCGTAATAGAGTAGGACTGGAACCAAATTATAAAGAGCAAAGGAGACGTGCTATGGCTGATAAGATAGCCACCCTACACCTGCCCGGGAAAGATCCGGTTGAACTGCCGATCCTCTCTGGAACCGTTGGACCGGATGTTGTCGATGTTAGAAAGCTGGGTGGGCAAGGGTATTTCACCTTTGACCCGGGCTTTATGGCGACCGGTTCTTGCAAATCTGCCATCACCTACATTGACGGGGATCAGGGTGTCTTGCTGCACCGTGGCTACCCCATCGCCCAGTTGGCCAAAGAGTCCAACTACCTCGAAGTCTGCTATATCCTGCTCTACGGCGAGGCGCCCACCAAGGCACAGTTTGCCGATTTCCAGCGTACCGTGACCCGCCATACCATGGTGCACGAGCAGATTGCCTTCTTCTTCCGCGGCTTCCGTCGTGATTCCCACCCCATGGCCATCATGTGTGGTGTGGTGGGCGCACTCTCTGCCTTCTATCACGACGCCCTGGACATCAACAACGAACAGCACCGCGAGATCTGCGCCTTCCGCCTCATCTCCAAGATGCCGACCCTGGCGGCCATGTGTTACAAGTACTCCATCGGCCAGCCGTTCATGCATCCGCGCAACGCCCTCTCCTATGCAGGCAACTTCCTGCATATGATGTTTGCGGTACCGACCGAGGAGTACAAGGTCAATCCGGTGGTCGAACGCGCCATGGACCGCATCTTTACCCTCCATGCGGATCACGAGCAGAATGCCTCTACCTCAACCGTCCGTCTGGCTGGCTCCTCCGGTGCCAACCCGTTTGCCTGTATCGCCGCAGGTATCGCCTCCCTGTGGGGTCCGGCCCATGGTGGTGCCAACGAAGCCTGCCTGCGCATGCTGGAGGAAGTAGGCTCGGTGGATCGCATCCCCGAGTACATCGCCAAGGCCAAGGACAAGAACGATCCGTTCCGTCTGATGGGCTTCGGTCACCGTGTCTACAAGAACCATGACCCTCGTGCCACCGTGATGCGCGAAACCTGCCACGAAGTACTGACCGAGCTGCAGATCAAGGATCCGCTGCTGGACGTGGCCATGGAGCTGGAGCGCATCGCGCTCTCCGACCCCTACTTCATCGAGAAGAAACTCTACCCGAACGTGGACTTCTACTCCGGTATCATCATGAAGGCGATCGGTATCCCGATGAACATGTTCACCGTGATCTTCGCCATCTCCCGTACCATCGGCTGGATTGCCCACTGGAACGAGTTCCACTCCGATCCGGATAGCAAGATCGGCCGCCCGCGCCAGCTCTACGTGGGCCACCCGCTGCGCGAGTTCACTCCACTCGAGCAGCGCTAACCACTGCGCTGATATGGTTTGTTACAAAGGCGGTCATTGACCGCCTTTTTGTTTGCCGCTCTAATGCCCCCTTTCGCGTTAAGGAGTCCATTATGAAACCACTGTTTATCAGTGCAGCCTTGCTGCTGACCGCCTGCCAGAGCACCCCCGCCTCGTCACAGGGGGAGACCCTCTATATCAACAGCCAGTTGGTCGATTGCGTCGGGGTTGGCCCGATGCAGTGCATGCAAGTTCGCAGTGATGAGCAGCAGCCCTGGACGCTGTTCTACCAGAATATTGAAGGTTTCCAGTTCGAGCTTGGCTATCGCTACCAGCTCACTGTCAGCAAGGAGCAGCTCACCAACGTGCCAGCGGATGCCCCTTCCTTGCGCTACCAGCTAATCAAGGTGGTCAGCAAGGTCGCCAGCAAGTAACGGCAGGATCAAAAACGGGGGATGGCGCAGGCCATCCCCCGTTTGTTATCACACTTGAGTGACTATCGCGGCAACAACGCCATATGGAGCAAGGGATAGGGTTTACCCTGGCCATCCAGCGGCGAGCGGCCCGTCACGGCGAACCCCATCTTGTGGTAGAAGCCCACCGCCTGCTCATTCTGCTCGTTGACGTCAACCAGCGTCGCGCCGCCCTGTTCGATGGCATGCGCCACCAGCAAACGCCCCACGCCACTACCGCGCGCCTCGGGAGCCACAAACAGCATCTCCAGCTTGCCCTCGTGCACTCCGCTAAAACCCGCAACGTTCCCCTCTTCTGTACGGGCATAGTGCAGTGTCACCGCATCGAGGTAGTGCTCCAGAATAAGCGGTTTAAGCGCGAGGATCTCGGCCTCCTGCAGAAAGTGGTGGGTCGCCCGCACCGAGGCCTCCCACAGCTCGATCAGGGCCGGATAATCGGCCCGCGTTGCAGTATCAATCTTCATCAATGACTCTTTGTTGCAGCCAGCAGGATGGCTGTGGCCTCCCCGCGAGCCAACCTGATTAGCGCGCCTGCACCGTCTGCAGCAGCACCGACATATCAGCGCCAAAGTGGCGGCTACGGATCGCTTCGCGAATATCCGCTTCGCTATAACGGCTGCCCGGATAGACCACCACGCAGGAAGTGTCGCCCGGTTTGAGGAAGTGGGTCTCGCCAAACGGGGTATAGCGAGTGGCACCGATACTGATGAGCGCATGGGGAGGATGTCCCGCCTGTGCCAGCAGCCCCTGAATGTGCTCCGCCGGCCCTTCATCCTGCTGATGGTTGAACTTGTCGATGGCCCAGTCGAGCAGTTTGCCGTGGAAGTAGCTGTAGTCGATGGCGGCGCTGTCTACCCCGTAGGCGTGCAGCTCGCCATCGCGCTCCAGATAGCAGGCGATACGAGAGTCATCGAGCTCGCAACCGGCGGCAAAACCGGAAAGCGGCAGCAGCTTGGCCGCCAACCCCTTGCTCTCTTCGCCCCAGTTCTTCTTCTCGCTGATCTTCTTGGCGTTGGGACGGCGGATGGAACAGTCGTTATAGGCACCAAAGGCGCGGGGATGGATCGCCACCACCTGCTTGCCGGCATACTCCAGCTCGCACCAGAGGGCTACTTCCGGCTCGATCTGCACCTTCTCGTCACCGCTGACCGCCGCTTCCGGCAGGAAGATCGCCTTGTCGCTCAACGGGAATACCCCGAGCTGACCCGGATGGCCAGGCACAAAGAAGGGAAACAGCGCCTTGGGCGCCGTGGTGTCGCGCACGACTACCGCTACGAAGTCCGATGCTTCGCCCGCCTGCTCCAGATGACCGGCGAAATTGCCCGCGACCCCTAGTCCGATAAACTTGCTCTCTGCTGCTATCTGCATCTTGCTCACCTGCATCTTGCCCACGCAAGGTAGCAGGCCCGTCACCCACTACCGCTAAAGTGGCAAGATTAAACCACAAGGGCCCCGCCTTCGCCCAGTCCGGCCCTGTGGGGATGTGCGCCAGTGCGCTTTTTTAGGGACGAGAAGGCGTGGCGAACCAGCCATTGCGCACTCATTCGGCTACGCGGTGACCGCGCTGGAAACAGTGCGTTTCCGGCATCTCCCCTCTTTCTCCTTGGGACTCAACTTCATCTTTGTTAGGCTGCCGGCATGCAAAACAACTGTGCGCTTGAGTGCGCCACTGCTCATCACGGCAACCCCACTGGAGAGAAAACGGATGATCGACAAACTAGCCTGGCTCACCTTTAAAGATCAGCAGCTGCTCTGCGCCCGCTCCCACGGCAAGGACATCTATTACATCCCGGGCGGCAAACGCGAGCCGGGCGAGAGCGACGAGGCGGCGCTGATCCGCGAGATTGAGGAGGAGCTGGCTGTCACCCTGCAGCCCGATACCCTGCGCTTTGCCTGCGAGTTCAGCGCTCAGGCCGATGGCAAACCGGCAGGTGTCGAGGTGCGACTGCGCTGCTACACCGGCGAAGCGAGCGGCACCCCGATCGCCTCGGCAGAAATTGCCGAGCTGCGCTGGCTCGACAGCTCTCACCTCGATGAGCTCTCCCCCGTCTCCCGTCTGCTGTTTACCTGGCTGGTTGAGCAGGGGCTGATCCGCTGACAAGCCGTACTCGCGGCGAGCATACATATCCACCTCATATGAACCAACGGTGGCAATCAGCCACATAGCAACGACAAGGATGCCAGATGGACATTGTGGAAGTTAAGAGCGCAGCGACCTACCAAAGCGCGCTCATCACCCTGCTGCAAGATTGTGTCGATAGCGGCGCCTCGGTCGGTTTTTTACCGCAGCTGACCACGGAGGAATCTACCCGCTACTGGCAAGGAGTTGAAGCGGATCTAGCGGCAGGTCACCGAAATCTGTGGCTTGCCATTGAGCAACAACAGATTGTGGGAGCGGTTCAGCTCGCGCTCTGTGGCAAGGCCAACGGTCGCCACCGGGCCGAAGTGGAAAAACTGATGGTACTGCAAACGGCGAGAGGCAAAGGTGCCGGTCGTGCGCTGATGCAGGCCTTGGAACAAGGCGCCCATGCCGCGGACCGTTCGCTGCTGGTGCTGGATACTCGCGCCGGTGATGTGGCCTCCCACCTCTATCGTCAACTCGGCTATCTGGAGGCGGGCCAGATCCCGAGCTTTGCGCGCAACGCAGATGGCACTCTTGCTGCAACCGTCATCTTCTATAAACCGCTCTGACCATCCCCTATCCCTTATCCAAATACAGCAGGGCCGCACCAAGCGGCCCTGCTTGTTGCCCGCGTGACTGTTTGTTGCAGCAATATGGCTTGCGACGGATTGCCACGATAGAGCCATTGCGCCTGCATGCCTCAACACCGCCAATCACTCGCCCCAAAATACAGCCAAACAAATAGAAAGATTAATTAATGATTAAAACGCCCCCCATTTCTTCTTCATCTATTGCCTCATCAGGCGTATTGCAAGAGACCCATTTGATAATCAATTTTATGTTATTCACTGCCTTGAGGAATAATGGATGCCCACTTTGCCCCGTACAGTTACCTCCCCCAAAAAGTTCATCATCGGTCAGCACCTTCTCCCGCAACTCCATGAGCACGTTAAAGATTTTGGTGACTATGCGTTGCTCATCAGCGATGAGTTCATTCTGGAGCGGGTACGGGAAGAAGCTTTGGCGGGGCTCCTGCAGGCAGGTCTCAGGGGAGTGGTCGACAAGTTTCGCTATGAATGCACCGAACAGGAGATCCACCGCCTGACCCACCTTGCAGAGCAATATGGTGCGAACGTGATTGTCGGGATCGGCGGCGGCAAGACGCTTGATGTCTCCAAGGCCGTGGCCTTCTATCTGCGCCGTCCGGTTGTGCTGTTCCCGACGATTGCCTCCACGGATGCCCCCTGCACGGCGCTGGCGGTGATCTACAACCAGACGGGGGAATTTGAGCGCTATCTGTTCCTGCCGCAAAATCCGGACGTGGTGCTGGCTGACACGGCCATCATTGCCGCCGCCCCTCCCCGCTTCTTTTCCGCAGGCGTTGGCGATGCCCTGGCCACCTATTTCGAGGCGCGCGCCTGCTATCGGGCGGACGGGCTCAATCTGGTCGGCAAGCGCCCTTCACGCACTGGCCTTGGTCTGGCAAAGCTCTGTTACGAGCTGCTTGGTGAGAACATCGAGCTGGCCATGGATGCGATACGCCACCATGTCCCGACCCCGGCGCTTGAGCAGGTTATCGAGGCCACCATCTACCTCAGCGGGGTCGGCGCAGAAGCCGGTGGACTGGCCGCTGCTCATGCCGTCAACAACGGCATGTCACTGATCCCGGAGCTCCATCGTGCCCAGCATGGCGAGAAGGTAGTCTTCGGCCTGCTGACCCAACTCGTGCTTGAGCGCGCCCCGCAACACGAACTTGATGAGGTGTTTCGCATCATCGACTGTGCAGGTCTGCCCATGACGCTGCAAGAGCTGGGGCTCACCCACTTTGATGAAAGCGAGTGGCGCAAGGTGGCGCAGCTGGCCTGCGATCCCCTCGATACCATGGGCAACATGCCGATGACAGTGAGTGAACAGGATGTCTACGCCGCCATGGTAGCGGCCAATGCCATGGCTGAGCGTTATCGCCTCCGCCATCCCCGCATCTGATTGCTTGCCGCACTAAATAAGCAAACAGTAAAAAGGCTTGCCCATTGGCAAGCCTTTTTCATCTGCATCCCCCCCCCCTTGTCGGGATAGACGAAAGTCCGCGTTGACTCAGGGGAGTTTCACCGCTCGCACTTCAACCTCTGGCAGGGCGAAGGCATCTTGCGCGGCGATGAGTTGCAGCTCGTAAGCCTGCTGGCGCCAGGTCTCCTGCAGCACCGCATCCACCGAGGCGTTGGTGCGTTCGAACGCGCTGACCGCATCGTGACCAGCAAGCAAATTCGCCAGCATCAGGGCGCTGATAAGATCGCCAACCCCCACCGGCTGGCGGGCAAAGTCATAGAGCGGACGGGCAATCAGGTAATCCCCTTGCGGGGTCGCCAGCAGCATCTCGAAGCGGCTGGAGTCCTGCGCCGCATGACCGAGATGCTTGACCAGCACCAGCTTGACGCCGCGAGCCAGCAGCTGATGGGCAGCCGCGCGGGTCTGATCCAGATCAGCCAGATGGGTATCGCAGAGGGTCTCCAGCTCCAGCAGGTTGGGGGCCATCATGTCGGCCACCGGCAACGCCTGCTCGGTCAGGAAACGGGTGACGCCAGGAGCGACGATACACCCCTTCTCCGGGTGACCCATCACAGGGTCGCAGAAGTAGATGGCATCGGGGTTGGCCGCCTTGACAGCGTTGACCACGGTCAGGATCTCGTCCCCCTGCTCGGCGGAGCCAAGGTAGCCACTCAGCACGGCGTCACACTGGCTCAACACCTCGATATTGCCCAATCCTTTCACCAGCGCACTGATATGACCCGCCGGCATCGCCATCCCCTGCCACCCCTGGGCATATTGGGTGTGGTTGGAAAACTGCACCGTGTTGATGGGCCATACATCCATACCAAGGCGGCGCATGGGGAAGACGGCCGCGCTGTTGCCGGCACAACCAAAGACCACGTGGGACTGAATAGAGAGAACGGATTTCATCGGGAATACCACAGCAAAGGATCAGCAAGGTGGGCAATATATCGGATGAAGATAACGATGCGCCACCTTGGCGCGGGATGAACAGGCAATTTCCTGACTAAAGACAGGTTTTTTACGCCATTTGGCCCACATCAACAAGGTGAGCGGAGCCATGATGCGCCGCGTCCGTCCGTCACATCCCGTTGTACTCAACGCCATGACGGGCAAAGTGATAGACCCATCCCTCATCACACGGCATGTCACTGGGTGGCGAAATCAGCTCAGGCAACACAGTCACCTTGCCACCAGCGGCATATTGCAGCGCCATCAGGGCGCAGAGCGCCGCATCGTAGCGATCGGTGCCTGCCAGCACGCCCGCGGGCAGCAAGGCCGCCAGATCGGGCCGTGCCGGAGAGGCCTTGCCGCCCACTTTGGCCAATGCCGGATAGACCTCCAGCACGGCGCGACTGGCCTTCGGGGCAACGGTCGGCACCAGTTGCAGATCCGAGAGTCGCGGCAGCATGGAGAGCGCCAGGGTGGCATTGTTGCCAAGCCGGTCGAAGGTGGCCGACAGCGGCTTCTTGCCGTACTGCTGATACAGCCAGCGCTCGCAGTCGCGATAGGCGTAGGGGTTGTCTATCTCACGCTCGGGAGCTGCGCAGCTATGTGGCTGGCCATTTAGCAGATCCCGCAAGGCACGGGGAAAAGCGAGTGGCGCATCGATACCGAGCGCCAGTTGCGGGCAGGCTTCTACCTGCATCAGGGTCAGCTCGTTTTGCAGGGCCGGACGCAGCAGAGCGGCCAGATCCGGCGCCACCCGCGAGCTTAGACGAAACAGCGGCGACACCCCAAGCCAGTGCAGGCGGTTGGAGTCGGCCTGCCAGCCCACCACGGCCACCGCCTGGGCGCTGCCCTGCCAGCCACGCACATCCCAGCCGATCCCGATTGCACTCATTTGCCCTGCCGTCATCAATTACCTCTGTTCGCCTGTCACAAGTTGCAAGAGGCACAGGGTAATCAGCAGATGCCTTTAACGCAAAGCGAACTGCCTTGGTCAGAACGATTTCTGGAAGTTCACCAGCGGCAGAATGGGGAACACGCCGTTGGCGGCATAGTTGGCCAGCCCGATCTGCAAGCCATCGAGGTGCTTGGTTGCATTGATAAAGCCAATCTGGAAGGTGGTACGCTCGGCATAGTTGACGAAGCCGACGTTGGCCAGCGCATTGCCCTTGGCGATATTGACCGCCCCCCAGTTAAGCCCCTGCACATTATTGGTCAGGTTGACCAGCCCCAGATTGACGCCGGTATCCTGCCCTTCGTGCCAGTTGATGGCGTTGATGGCAACTCCGCCAAACTGGTGGCGCACCCTACCGGCACCGAGAAAGATCCCGAGCTGCAGGCCGCTGAACTGATCCACATCGGAGAGGGCGAAGATCGGCAGATCAATACCCTTCACCTGACCGGTCCGACCGTAGAGCAGCGAGGCGCGCGCCCCTTCCACCTGATGGGACGCGGGCAAATTGACCCCGGGCAGCGAGACCTGCACCGGAGTACTGGCCTGCGCGGCACCGCACAGGGTCAGGGCGCTGCATGCCAGCAGCAGGCGGGAGAGTGTCATGGGAAGTTCCTTGGGCCATTGAGAGTGACCCGATCCTAACAGTCAGGGGCTAGTGTGGGCACACCAGCAGGGACGAGGTGCGTCACGATACGTCACGGGTGGCCCTCTCACCTCTCCATCAGGTCTTGCGAAAGCGCCACCTCAAGGACAATCGGCCACTTTTTCGCAGCGAGTGGCCCCTCTTCCTTTCTTTGCCTGAGCGAACTGCCTAAAATAGTCGCCCTGCTGTATCCGGCATTCATCCATCTAGAGGATTTCCCATGGAGACGTTTCTGCTCGAAGGTCACCCCTTCGTTGCCTTGTGTGACCTTATCAAACATCAGGGGTGGGCCGATTGTGGCGGCGCCGCCAAAGCCCTCGTTGCCGAAGGGCTGGTCGAGGTGGACGGTCAGGTGGAGACCCGCAAGCGCTGCAAGATCGTGGCCGAACAGGTGGTCAACTTCAACGGCATGAAGGTCGTGGTGAAAGAGGGCGTCAGCCCGGAGATTGGCTAAACCCGTTTCGGGGAGCCACTCTCCGGCAACCCGCTAGCTGGCCTTGATCGACAGGGTCAGCACAAAACGCGCCATCGCCTCATCCCCGTTCAATGACGGACAGGTGGCTACCACCTGGATGGGGCGATTGATGCGCTGACCGCTTGCCAGCGATTCGTCGATCATGGCGTCAATCTCCTCCCCCGCTGCGCAGTCGAACTGCACATCCCCCTCCGGTCGTTTCAAAAACTCCCCCTGCACATCCTTGAAGGCGAAGTGCACCTTCTTGCGCCGCTGCCGCCCCTTCTCCATCACCAGTAGACCACCTACCAGATCGGCGCCGGTCGCCAGCGCGCCAAAATACATGCTGCCCAGGTGGTTGCGGGTACGCCAGCCAAGGGGAATGCGAATGCGCAGCGCCTTGGCGTTCATCTCTTCGATGATCGGGGCACAAAACCCGATGACGGGAATGTAGCGCCAGGCAAACAGCCGAAGCGCCAGATTGGCTTTGAAGCGTTGCAAATCCATATGCGAACTGATCCGATGAGTTAATGTAAACAACATGTTGCCTGCATCTGCGCCATTCGACAAGTACAGGGATCACGCTTACGACCTTTTGCCCAACCCAAAAAAACAGAGGAAACCGCACCGGTTCCCTCTTTTCGTTCATGTCGCTGTTACAGCAAATGTGCCGATCAGGCGCGCTTCTCTTCGAGCCAGGCCCCCTGACTCTGCATCTCGAACAGCTGGGCATAGTGACCGCCGAGGGCCATCAGCTCGCTGTGGCTACCCCGCTCGCTCACCTGACCGCGGGAGAGCAGCAGGATCTCGTCCGCATCGACGATGGTCGAGAGGCGGTGGGCGATGGCGATGGTGGTGCGGCCACGACGGGCGGCAGAGATCGCCTGCGACAGCGCCAACTCGGTCTGGGAGTCCACGCTGGCCGTCGCTTCATCCAGAATGAGGATACGCGGATCCCCCACCAGCGCCCGGGCAAAGGAGAGCAGTTGCCGCTGGCCGGCGGAGAGGTTCTTGCCCCCCTCCTCCATCAGGGTGTTGATCCCCTGTGGCAGGCTGCGCACAAACTCGGCCAGCTGCACCTCGCTCAACGCCTGCCAGAGCCGCGCTTCGTCTATTCCGGCGCGGCCGAGACGCAGGTTCTCCGCCAGGGTGCCGACGAAGATAAAGGGATCTTGCTGCACCAGCCCGATGCTGCGGCGCACCGCCGCCAGCGACAGGGTATCCAGTGCGTGATCATCGAAGCGGATCTGCCCCTGATCCAGCGGATAGAAGCCCATCAACAAGCTGATAATGGTGGACTTGCCGCTGCCGGTATGGCCCACCAGCGCCAGCATCTGGCCCGGTTTTGCGGCAAAACTGACCTCCCGCAGCACCTGCTGCTCACCATCGTAGGAGAAGCTCACCCGCTCGAAACTGACCCGCCCTTCCAGCGGGATCATCTCGCCCTCGGTGCTTTCGCGGGTTTCATCGAGCAGGGCAAAGACCCGCTCCCCCGCCACCATCGCCTGCTGCAACTGGTTAAGCTGGTTGGTCATCTCGATGAGCGGCTCGATCATCCGGCCCAGATAGCTGATAAAGGCGTAGAGCACCCCTACCTGAATAGCTCCCGCGTAGCTCCCCCCCTCATGGGCAAACAGCGCCAACAGGCCAATCAGCACCATCATGTAGAAGAGATCGATGAGCGGACGCAGCAAAATGCCGTTGATCTTGAGGCTCTTGATCCGTGCCGACCAGTGTTGCTGGTTCACCTCGGCAAAGGCGTTGGCAAAGTGGCGCTCCTGCACCATCGCCTGAATAACCGGCATCCCCTGCAGCGACTCGTTGAGGCGGCTGTTGATGTCGGAGAGCAGACTGCGGGTCGCTCGCACCACTGGCACGCTCAGTTTCTGGTAGAGCCACATCACCCCGCCCACTGCGGGCAGCAACAGGGAGCAGACCAGCATCAGCCGCAGATCCAGCAGCGCCATGGAGATGAGGATGCCGCACAACAGCACCACTTTTTGCACCAGCAAGCCGATCACCTGCACATAGAGGTTCATGATCGCTTCGGTGTCGTTGGTGATGCGGGAAATCAGCGAGCCGGATCGATGCTTGTCAAAGTAGCGGGCCGGCAAGCGGATGGCGGTAGCAAATACCTGCTCGCGCAAAGTTTGCACCACCGCCTGAGCGATGCGATTGAAGCGCAGGGATTGCAAATAGAAACCCGCCGCCGAAAGCACCTGCAAACCCAGATAGCCCGCTGCAATCAAAGCAATGGTGGGCAGCACGATATTGCGTGGCGCCAGATAGTCATCGATAAAAAGCTTGATCAGCAGCGGCCCGGCCACTTCGGCGCCGGTGGCAAGCAGCAGGCAAATCCCCGCCTGGATCAGCCAGCGAGGATAGCGGGCGCAGTAGGCGAGCAGTCTTTTAATGGTCGGATTCACAGGCTCTCCTCCACCGCTTCTTCGAGTCGCTGATAACGCACCATATCTGCATACCAACCATTGTGCGCCATCAGGGCACCGTGATGACCCCGCTCGCTGACGGCCCCCTGCTCCAGCACCAGGATCTCGTCGGCCTGCTCCACCGCCGTCATGCGATGGCTGACCAGGATCAGGGTGCGACGATGGGCCTTGAGGGAATGCAGAATTTGCTGCTCGGTGTGGGCATCCACCGCCGAGAGCGCATCATCGAGCACCAGAATGGGTGCATCCAGCAGCAGGGCGCGGGCAATGGCCAGCCGCTGTTTCTGGCCGCCGGAGAGGGTCACCCCTTTCTCCCCGACCTCGGTCTCATAACCCTTGGGGAAACGCACGATATCATCGTGGACACAGGCAATGCGTGCCACCCGTTCGACCTCCTCGCGGCTCGCATCGGGTTTGCCGAGGGCAATATTGGCAGCGATGGTGGTGGAAAACAGGAATGGCTCCTGCGGTACATAGGCAAACTGGCTGCGCAGTGTGGCGAGCGGCAACTGGTCAATCGGAACGCCACCCATGACAATCGAACCGTGAGTCGGATTGGCAAGGCGCATCAACAGCTTGAGCAGGGAGCTCTTGCCTGCCCCGGTGCGCCCCACCACCCCGAGCATCCCCCCTCGCTTGAGGGTAACGTCGATATCCGCAAGCAGGGTGCGCTGCTCAAGTTGATAGCTCACCCCTTTGATCTGCAAAGGAAAGGCAGAGGTAAACGCGGCCGGCTGGGCGGGCTCTTCGATATCGCTGCGCTCCCCCAGCAGGCTTTCGATACGGGAGTAGGCGGCGCTGCCCCGCTCGATGATGTTGAACAGCCAGGCGATGGCAAACATCGGCCAGATCAGCTGGCCGAGGTACATGGTGAAACTGGTGAGCTCACCCAGGGTCAACTCATCGCGCAGCACCAGCACACTACCCCCCGCCACCGCGAGGAAGTAGGAGCAACCGATACAGAGATAGATGACCGGATCGAACTTGGCATCGATGCGGGCCACCGCCATATTGCGCTCCCCCGCCTGTTTGGTCAGCTCGGCAAAGCCTTCATCTTCCAGCGATTCAACCGCATAGGATTTCAACACCCGCACGCCGGAAAGGGCCTCCTGGGTCTTGTTGTTGAGCTTGGAGAAGGCCCCTTGCGCCGCCTTGAACTGAGTGTAGATCTGGGTGCCGAAGCGGTTCATGAAATAGGCCATCACCGGCAGCGGCAGCAAGGAGACCAGCGTCAACTGCCAAGAGTACTGGCTGCACATGATGGAGAGCACCAATACCCCGACCATGATGGAGTCCACCAGAGTCAGCACCCCTTCGCCAGCGGTCATCTCCACAGCCTGAATGTCATTGGTGGCATGGGCCATCAGATCGCCGGTACGGTGGCGCTGATAAAAATCTGGGCTCATCCGGGTGAAATGGCTGAACAGGCGATTGCGCAACACATAGGCCAGACGGTAAGAGGCACCAAACAGCATCACCCGCCAGACGTAGCGCAGCAGATAAATCAGCACACCCAGACCAAACAGCCCCGCCAGATAGCGCATCAGGGTACCATTGTCGAGACCGCCCCTGGTGATGCCATCCACCACCCAGCCCACCACTTTGGGTGGAATAACGGTCAACAGGGCTACCATCAGTAGCAGGGAGATGGCAGCCAGATAACGGGGCCACTGCTCCTTGAAAAACCAGCTCAATCGTAGAAATACGCTCACACCACCAACCTTTAGCGCTCTCTGCCCGTGACCGCTCCAAGGAGCGGCCATCAGAGAAGCCACGCAGAAATAGAACAATGAAAACAATCGCCTCCGGCTGGAGGCGATTCGAACGAAAGCTCATCATATCCCGAACCGGGATGGTTGAGAATAATTACTATTTAATTCACTGTGACATGCGATCATCCCCTGATGAATAGGGATTATACGAATTTTCATGCTGCTCACCGGTCAACAGGAAGTGTGACACCTCTTCCCGGGTCTGGCTGAACACCTGTTGCAACTGCTCCAGATCCGTCTCGCTCAGCACCTCGTTTTGCCGCAGGCGCCACTCCAGCTCGCTAGCCACCAATTGCAGACGGGCCGCCGAGATATTGGCAGACACCCCCTTGAGGGTGTGCAGCAGCTTGCTGGCCACCTCGGGCTGCTGACGGCGCAGGGCGGAGCGGATCTCCCACAGATCGTCCTTGTGCTCCGACATGAACAGCTTGAAAAGGATCTGCAACGCCTCCTTGTCCTGCTCCAGCCGCTTGAGGGCATCCTGCAGATCGAGGATCCCCATCATATCCGGCGGTTTCACCTCCATGATCCCCGCCTGCTCCACCCCTTGCGGCTTTACCCACTGCAGCAGGTTGTTGTAGAGATCCAGCTTGCTCACCGGCTTGGTGACATAGCCATTCATCCCCACCCCCAGACAACGTTCCTTGTCACCGGGCATTGCACTGGCGGTGAGGGCAATGATGGGCACATCGTGTTTGTCGACCATCTTGCGGATCTGGCGGGTGGCATCGAGTCCGTCCAGCACCGGCATCTGCAGGTCCATCAGGATCACGTCAAAAGGCTGCTCGGCGACCCGCTCCACCGCCTCCCGACCATTGCTGACCACACACACCACCGCATCGACGCGCCGCAGATACTCGATGATGAGCTGCTGATTGACCCGGTTATCTTCCGCCAACAGCACTCGGGTACCCTGCAACAGGGATTTGAAGTGTTGCTGATCCCCCTGTGCCTCTGCCTTGCGCAGGTTGAGCTCGTAGGAGCTCCCGTTGAGCAGTTCGTCCACCTTGGCCAGCAGGGCATTTTCGGTCATCGGTTTGGGCAGAAAATGGGTCAGCCCCATGCTGTCCATCCTGGCGTGCAGCCCCTCTCTGGCCCAGGCACTGATCATCAGGATGGGGATCCGCCGCCACTGGCTGTGCTGATACATCTCCAGCGCCAGATCGAGCCCATCCTCCTGACCCATGCGCCAGTCGAGGATCGCCAACCGCAGATTCGGTCCCTCTTCACGGAGCAGCTGACGGGCGCGGGAAAGGGAGTTAACCGGCAGCACTCGCACACCCGCCCGAGTCAGGATGTCCCGAGCCAGATCCAGCACCAGTTCGTTGTCATCCATCACCATCACCAGCGGCTGGTTTTCGAAGAAAACTTTCCGTCCAGCCACACCGTAGACCGCCTGCGCCATCGGGATATCGAACTTGAACAGAGAGCCGACGCCAGGCTTGCTCTCTACGGTGATCCGCCCCCCCATCAGCTCCACCAGCCGCTGGGAAATATTGAGCCCAAGACCCGAGCCGCCATATTTGCGGGTATTGCCCGCCTCCAGCTGGGTAAACGCCTGAAACAGTTGGGTCTGCTTCTCTTCGGCAATGCCGATGCCGGTATCGCGCACACTGAAGCGGATCCGCATTGGATGGGAGTTGGCCAGATCGATGGAGACTTCGACCTCACCACGTTCGGTGAATTTGATGGCATTGTTCACCAGATTGACCAGAACCTGCCCCAGCCGCAGAGGATCCCCACGCAAGAAGACAGGCACCTCCGGCGATTTGCGAATGATCACCTCCACATGTTTGCGCTCCGCCAGATCGGCAAACATGCCCGCCAGCGAGTCGAGCTGCTCGCTGAGATCGAAGTCGATCTCCTCCAACGTCAGCTTGCCGGACTCCACCTTGGTCAGATCGAGAATGTCGTTGATAAGCAGCAGCAAGGTATCTGATGAAGACTTTATCTTGCCCAGATAGTCCCGTTGTTGCTGATCCAGCTCTGTCTGCAGTGCCAGTGAGCTGAAACCGATGATGGCATTCATGGGGGTGCGGATCTCGTGGCTCATATTGGCCAGAAAATCGCTTTTGGCCTGTGCCAGCAAGGCCGTCTGACGGGACAACTCGCTCAACTTCTGATTACGACGCCATAGGGTATAGGCCACCAGCACAAAACTGATCAAGGCACCGCCAAGCACCATTAAATAGAAGCGGTTCAGCAATGATGAAGCCCGCTCCAGCTTATCCATCTTCCAGCGCACCAGGTTATCGCTCACCTGCATATCGATGAGACGATGGCGCAGGGTATGATAAGCCATCACCTGACGACTCAAATCCTTGCTCAGGTTAACCAAGGTGATCACCTCGGGTTGCGAGCCGTAATGGGAAGCAAGAGCACGCTGCAACAAGCTCAGCTGTTGCTGATACTGGTTATCGGCGCTGTGTTGCAAAAAATGGCTGAGTTGGGCCAACTCATTGAGATCACGATGCAAGAGGCTCTCTGCCGGCGTGATAGCGCGTACCTTCTCAAGCTGATGCTGAAAGGGTTGCACGATATATTCCACCGCCTTTTCCATGCTGTACAGTCTGGCCAGCTCCATCTGGTAGAGATCCAAATCCTGCAGCAACCTCTGTGAAAGAGGCGTTTGCTCAACCTCAGCATCACTACGAACCCTGTGAACAAAGCTATCGAGGATACCGGATAACTGGACGAGCCGTTGCTGAACATTGCTATCATTGGCACTCTCACGACCAAGCAGGTAAACACTGTCGGTGTTGATCCGGTTCAGCACTGCCTCCGCTGCCTGATTCAGGCTGTATGCACGCTGCTGTTGACTAAGCAGTTGCCAGCAAAGAACCGAGAAGCCGAGCAACAAGGCAGCAACAAGCAGCAGTACCACAGGGCTCTTCCGTGATCCTTTATTCATCCCGTTTTGACTCTCTACTTATAATGGCCGCTGAATTGTCCGGCTTGAGCAGAGCTCGGAGTGGAAGTGTCCATCCCAGCCGAGCGCTGTGTTAACGTTATTTCACTATTTTAACTCTGGCACTATTTTCATCACAGCCACCAGAACCGATCTTCAAGGAGACTATTATGTCATTTATCACTACTTATTGTAGCCACTGCTTTACAAGAAACCGCCTGCCCTCCACCCATGTAACCCACTCCGCCAAATGTGGGCACTGCAAGGCGTCCCTGTTCAGCCAAACCCCTTGCCTCGGGAAGGCGGATAACTTCGATACCCTGATCAACTCCGATATTCCGGTCGTTGTCGATTTTTGGGCCAGCTGGTGCGGCCCTTGCCAGCAGTTTGCTCCAGTATTTCATGATGTTGCCCATGAACTCGAACCACGGATGCGCTTTGTCAAAGTCGATACCGAGCAGCAGAGCACCATTGCCGCCCGTTACGCCATTCGCAGCATTCCCACCCTGATGGTCTTCAAACAGGGTAAAGTGGTGAACCAGATAAATGGATCCCTGCCCAAGAACATGTTCAAGCAGTGGCTGGAACAGTTCATGGATGTTTAACTTATGTTTCAGCAATGTTTGATTTATGTATTTATTTCCTCATTTTTATCAATGAGTGTGTGAGTAGAGACTGATTTTCAATATGTGAGCCTGTTTCAAACAAGTGAATGGATGTAATCTCGGCAACACAAAAACAACCATAAATTAACCGAGAGAACGATATGCACACATCGGCTGTACCCGCTACTCCATCTCGTTGGCTGGATATCAAGACCGGGATCGTGATCCTGGATCTGCTCCTGCTATGCATCATGCTCGCTTGGCTCCCTTTTGATCCTATGGTCAACAAGGGGCTGGGCATTCTGGTCTTTATAGCTATTCTCTGGCTGACCGAAGCGGTCAACATAACTATCACCGCGATCTCCATCCCGGTACTTGCCACCCTGCTCGGGGTGTTTGATATGAGCAAGTCGTTGACCGACTTCGCAAACCCGGTGTTGTTCCTCTTCTTTGGCGGTTTTGCCCTAGCGGCAGCGCTATCCAAACAGGGGCTAGACACCCAGATTGCCGGTAAGGTGATGCAGCTCGCCAAGGGACACCTCGGCTGGGCTGCCATCGTACTCTTCAGTATTACTGCGGCACTCTCCATGTGGATCAGCAATACCGCTACCGCCGCCATGATGATGCCGCTGGCCCTTGGCATGCTCAAAGGTCTCGACATTCACAAGGAGCGCCGCACACTGGTCTTCGTATTGCTTGGTGTTGCCTACAGCGCCAGTATTGGCGGCATCGGCACCCTGGTAGGCAGCCCGCCCAATGCCATTGCGGCCGCCCAGATGGGGCTGGGCTTCACTGACTGGCTGAAATTTGGCATTCCTGTTGTCCTCATCTTCATGCCAGTAGGCATCGGGCTGCTCTATCTGGTAACCCGCCCCAACCTCTCACATCAGGTCAGCACAGAGCGAGTGACCATAGAGTGGACCGGCCAACGCAAGGTGACCATGCTGATCTTTCTGACCACAGTGCTGTTGTGGATTGGCTCCCAGCCTATTGCCCAAGCGCTGGGAGGAATACCTCAATTTGATACACTGATCGCCATGGGAGCCATCATCGCCATCGCCGTCAGCCGGGTAGCTAGCTGGGATGACATCAACCAGAACACCGACTGGGGAGTACTGATGCTGTTTGGTGGCGGCTTGACCCTGAGCGCCATCCTTAAGCAGACCGGGGCCAACGCCTTCCTGGCGGAGCACCTATCCAACGGTCTGGCCACCATGCCGATCTTCGTCATCCTGCTCTGTCTTGCCACCTTCGTGGTGTTCCTGACCGAGCTGGTATCCAACACCGCTACCGCCGCTCTGCTGGTTCCACTGTTTGCCGGAGTCGCAGAGGCACTGGGAGTCTCTCCCATTGTCGTATCCGTGCTGATCGCTGTCGGTGCCTCCTGCGCCTTCATGCTGCCAGTGGCTACCCCGCCCAACGCCATTGTCTTCGCCAGCGGCCATATCCAGCAGCGTGAAATGATGCGGGCCGGCCTGGTGCTGAACCTGGTCTTCACCGTCATTTTGACCCTGCTTGCCTATTTTATGGGCGACATACTGCATTGATGGCTGGTGGCTCGCTCGCCGGGCTCCTCAATCAACACCAGATTCCAACAAAGCCCCGTATCATCGGGGCTTTCTCTTTTCCTGCACCCCAACGGCCATCTGTCACATCCCTGACCATCGTCAGCTTGTGCCATGCGACAGCAGCGAGAGTACACATGATGATGACTTCAGACTTATGAGCGATACGGGTGCCATGAGATGAGGTTTTCCCGAGAAAGGCTGGTAATAACGACATTAAAATAATATGTGATGCCCTGTGCATCTATCACAGATGATCAAGCTTTTTGCAAATGGTGTACAAATATTTACGAATCCAAGCAGCTATAAAAAAACCCCGCATAGCGGGGTTCTCATATTAAGAGGTGATCAACCGATGTTGCAGGGTTTCAGCTTCCAGATACGATCCACATAGTCCTGAATGGAGCGGTCGGAGTTGAACTTGCCCATGGTGGCCGAGTTGATGATGGCCTTCTTCGCCCACAGTGCCGGATCCCGATACCAGGTATCGATCAGCTTGTGTGCATCCGAGTAGGACTGGAAGTCCGCCAGGGTCAGGTAAGGGTCTCCCCCTTCCAACAAGGAGCGCTTGATGGAGGCAAGCTCACCCGGACGACCAGGCGTGAAGTAGTCGGTATCAAACCAGTCCAGCACGGCTTTGAGCTCGGAGTTGGCATAATAGAAGTCGTACGGGTTGTAACCGCGCGCCTTCAGCGACTTCACTTCGTCCACGTTCAGACCGAAGATGGCACAGTTTTCGGCACCCGCCTCTTCAGCGATCTCGATGTTGGCTCCATCCAGCGTCCCGATGGTGATTGCACCGTTGAGTGCCATCTTCATGTTGCCGGTACCGGATGCTTCATAACCTGCAGTAGAGATCTGTTCGGAGACATCTGCCGCCGGGATCAGCTTCTCGGCCAGACTCACGCGGTAGTTCGGCATGAACACCACTTTCAGCTTGCCCTGGATACGAGCATCGTTATTGACCCGATCCGCCAGCTTGTTGATGGCATAGATGATGTCTTTGGCCAGCTTGTAACCGGGCGCAGCTTTGGAGCCGAAGATAAACACGCGTGGGTGCATGTCATAGTCCGGGTTGGCCAGCAGGCGACGATAGAGCGCCATGATGTGAATGAGGTTCAGCTGCTGGCGCTTGTACTCGTGCAGACGCTTGATCTGAACGTCAAAGATCGCCTCGGCACTGACATCGATACCTGTTTCGTCTTTGATGACCTTGACCAGCTTCTCTTTGTTGTGACGCTTGATGGTCATGAACTGCTGCTGGAACGCCTTGTCGTCGGCAAACTTCACCACGCCACGCAGTTTGTCCAGTTGCAGCGGCCACTCCTTGCCCACCACTTCGTTGTAGAGACCCGCCAGCTCCGGGTTGCAGGCCAGCAGCCAGCGACGCGGGGTTACCCCGTTGGTCACGTTGCACATTTTTTCCGGCCACAGCTCGGCATACTCGGGGAAGAGATCTTCCTTCACCAGCTTGGAGTGGATCTCGGCCACACCGTTCACTTTGGACGAACCGATCACGCACAGGTTGCCCATGCGAACCTTGCGTACATCACCCTCTTCGATGATGGAGAGCTTGGCCTTGATGGCATCGTTGCCCGGCCACTTGGGCTCCACCAACTCGTTCAGGAAACGGGCGTTGATCTCGTAAATCACCTCCAGATGGCGAGGCAGTACTTTCTCGAACAGGCTGACCGACCACTTCTCCAGCGCTTCCGGCAGCAGAGTGTGGTTGGTATAAGAGAAGACCTGATAGCAGATAGCCCAAGCGGCATCCCAGTTCAGATCTTCCTCGTCAACCAGCACCCGCATCAGTTCCGGGATGGCGACAGTCGGGTGAGTATCGTTGAGCTGAATGGCAATTTGCGCGGCAAAGTTGCTGAAGTCACTGCCATGGACCCGCTTGTAGCGGCGCATGATGTCCTTGATGGAGCAAGCACAGAAGAAGTACTGCTGGATCAGACGCAGCTCTTTACCTGCATCGGTCTCATCGTTCGGATACAGCACCTTGGAGATGGTCTCGGCCTGGGCTTTCTCAGCCTGGGAGTCGATGTAACCACCGGCGTTGAACACGTCCCAGTCGAAAAACTCGGAGGCGCGGGATTCCCACAAACGCAGGATGTTGACGGTGTGACCGCCAAAACCGACCACCGGAATATCCCAAGGCACCCCTTTAATCTTGCGACCGGCGTGCCATACCTTCTTCAGGCCGCCATTGTCACCAAACACGGTCTCGACGTAGCCATAGAGCGGCACTTCTTGCACCGACTCGGGGCGGCAGATCTCCCAGGGGTTGCCATATTCACGCCAGGAATCCGGACGCTCGATCTGGCGGCCATCCTGGATTTCCTGACGGAACAGACCGTGTTCGTAGTGGATACCGTAACCAACCGCCGGATAGTTCAGAGTGGCCAGCGAGTCGATAAAGCAAGCAGCCAGACGACCCAGGCCGCCGTTGCCAAGTGCCATGTCAGGCTCTTGTTCGCACAGGTCGGTCAGTTCCAGACCGAGTTCGCCCAGCGCCTCTTCGCAAGTCTTGTAGAGGGAGAGGTTGTGCAGGTTGTTGGAGGTCAATCTTCCCATCAGGAATTCAGCAGAGAGGTAGTGAATCGCACGAGTATCTTTCTTGAAATGAGTCTGCTGAGTGCGGGTCAGGCGCTCGTACACCTGTTCATTGACGGCCGCCGCAGTGGCTTTCCACCACGCTTCGGGAGAGGCTTTCTGTTCGCTTGTTCCCAAGGTAGAACGCAGGTGACGCACGATACTCGCCTTGAGCTGATCTTTATCCAGTTGGAGATCCTGGTCTGTCTTCTTCTTGGTAGCCATAAACCATATTCCTTCGTTACAAATAAAATTGTTATCCCGCTTGCGGGACCGGCGCTGTTGTTATCTCAAAATATGTACCGGCGTGAGAATACTAACTAAAGCGGCAGAATTAAAAGTTAACGCAAGTCACACTTTAACCGATAAAAACAGCCTGAAAAGCTTGAAAACCCTTTCCTTAAATTGATCGCACAAAAACAAACATTCCCTTTATTATCATAAGCTTAATGAAAAAATAAAAATATTCTGGCATGAATAGGTTTTCAGAGATTGCCAAGCCTTGAAAATCCCTGAAAATAGGCAGCAAGACGGCACATTGAAACCGGTTTCAATGTGCCTGAAAAATTACCGTATAAATATGAAGCAATCATTGCACCCTTAAAGATGTGCCTTGAACTGATTGCTCAATGGATCGTAATGGTACCCAATCTGATCCAGACGTCCTGCCAACTGCTCTTCACTCATATCGTAATAGGCCAGCAGCTCCTCCAACCCGTCACACTCAAGCCTTAGCTTCTCATTGATGATGCCCAGCAAGATGTTGGCATCAAGACGTTGCAAGGTACTGATATCCATGGCGGCACCTCCTGTAAATGACCTGTATAACCATGGGCGGTTACGCAAGGTTTGTCCATAGTACGAAAAACACCCAACCAGCTTTATATTAAATAGTGTTTAAAAACATAACCTTACTAACGACACATGCCAACACCATCACATTTTTCAGCAAAAACACCTTGTCACTGCCACAGGATAGAAATACTGTATACGCATACAGCTTGGATATTCATACAGGAACCCCATATATGAACCAGCCCCTGCACTCACTGCCCTTTGCGATGAATCGTGTCATGAGCAAGCCCTGGCCAACCAGAACCGCCTGCAAAGCGGAGTTGGCTCATTATGGTGTGACTATCCAGTCCGATGATCAGTTTCTGAGCGAGCTGACCAAGCTTGGGGAGGCTCATACCGGCTGGATCTTGTTGATCGCCCCGCCGGGACGCCCCACAGTCAGCCGTCTGGAAGAGCGAGGTATCGATCCCAAGAGAGTGCTGGTGGTACATAGCCCCAAAATCAAGAACTGGCAGCAAACCCTGGAGCGCAGTCTGGGCAATGGTCACTGCGCCGCCGTATTTACCTGGCTACCCGAGCAGATCGAGCTGGATCACGTCAAGCTGCAGCGACTGGGACAGCAATCTGGCGTACTCACCCGCTTCTTTGGCGCGAAACGGACTAACCTCGGCACACCTCTGCTGGCTTATTCAGAGCAAGATATCTATCTCAATCATTAAGACAAAAAACGAACGCCTACGCAGGCTCTCCCGCGGGTCGCAGTGACAGAAGGGCGCAAACAATATGTGACCAGCGGCTTTATTTGAAAGACAAGCTTGCAACAGCCTGACGGTAGGCATCGGAGATCATTTGACCCTGCTTGCTGCAAGCAGACAAACATCAAAAGATGTAACGGATAAAGAAGCAGAAAATAAAACCTGAACTGGACAATCATGCAGCCCAAGTATTCAAACCTGCGGGACTTCCTGCCCACCAGCGAACCCGTTTGAGCAATATGATGAGGCTGAAAGTCATTGCATTCATTTGAGCTGATCACGACAATTTGCCCACCGGAGTGACCCTCTCCTTGAAATACCGGGTAACAAGGGGTATAACCACGCGTTTTATCAGGTGTAATAAGTGAGCGGTATGATGCAAGCCCCCTTTTGGCAGACCAAGAGTCTGCAGCAGATGACTGAATCCGAATGGGAATCCCTCTGCGATGGTTGCGGAAAATGCTGCCTCAACAAGCTGATCGATGAAGATACCGACGAACTGGTTTTCACCAATGTCGCCTGCAATTTGCTTAACACCAAGACCTGTCAGTGCTCTGATTACGCCAATCGTTTCAAAAAAGAGCCTGACTGTCTGCAGATCACCCATGACAAGATCACCGAATATGACTGGCTCCCCTCAACCTGCGCATATCGCCTGCTGTCTGAAGGTGACGCTCTTCCAGAATGGCATCCTCTGCTGACCGGCAGTCGTTCCGCGATGCATCAGGCTGGTCAATCCGTCCGTGGCAAAGTCATTCACGAGGATCAGGCGGGTGAATGGATCGATCACATCATCACCTGGGCCAGCTGACACGCTCAACCCGCTATTCTCCAGAGACAAGGGCTGCACAATGTGCAGCCCTTGTTGTTTCTGCAAGCAGGGTTTGTAGCTTCACACATATCTGGCTGGTAAACCAGACCACCTCCAAGCTGCGCATTGAGAGAGATAGAGGCAGAGGCAGAGGCAGAGGCAGAGGCAGAGGCAGAGGCAGAGGCAGAGGCAGAGGCAGAGGCAGAGGCAGAGGCAGAGG
>NZ_JAAKTN010000020.1:0-71444 GCF_049174455.1 Aeromonas sp. 601027
GCTGATATGGCTCAGTCGGTAGAGCGCATCCTTGGTAAGGATGAGGTCCCCAGTTCGATTCTGGGTATCAGCACCATTAAATAGAAAGCCTCCCTGAAAAGGGAGGCTCTTTTGCATCTGTCATTTTTGTGATATCCCCTTACATTCCCTATTCCCGCAACCCCCTCTACTTGCAGCCGACACTGTTTATCTGCTGGTTTGAGTCCTAATGTGTTACTCATTTGACTGCTATTGATGGTTTTATCCAGAGATTTAACCATGATTGATTGACGTAAAACGTTTTACATGTAAAATCCGGCGCGTTTTGCCTATTACGTGGAGAGAGAGCATGGCGCAGGATAACGAATACTGTTTGGGGGCGGTACCCGCCAAAGGGCGCAAAGGAGTGCTGTCGCTGATGCTGGTGATGCTTGGCCTGACGTTCTTCTCTGCCAGCATGTGGACCGGTGGTGCGCTGGGTACCGGTCTGGTGTTTGACGACTTCATCAAGGCGGTACTGATCGGCAACCTGTTGCTGGGGATCTATACCGCCTGTCTCGGTTATATCGGTGCTTCAACCGGTCTCTCTACCCATCTGCTGGCGCGATACTCCTTCGGCGTCAAAGGTTCCTGGCTGCCTTCTCTGCTGCTGGGCGGCACTCAGGTCGGCTGGTTCGGCGTTGGCGTGGCGATGTTTGCCCTGCCGGTACAGAAGGCGACTGGGATCGATGTGAACTGGCTGATCGCCATTTCGGGCATGTTGATGACGGTAACCGTCTACTTCGGGATCTCCGCCCTGATGGTGCTGAGCTTTGTGGCCGTACCGGCTATCGCTCTGCTTGGCGGCTACTCGGTCTGGCTGGCGGTGACCTCGACCGGTGGCATGGCTGCGTTGCAGCAGGTGCAACCAAGCAATCCTATCGAGTTCACCACGGCGCTGACCATGGTGGTCGGTTCCTTTATCAGTGCAGGAACTCTGACCGCCGACTTTGTCCGATTTGGTCGCAAACCCTGGGGCGCCGTCATGATTACCATGGTGGCGTTTTTTTTGGGCAACACGCTAATGTTCGTCTTCGGCGCAGCCGGTGCGGCGGTGACCGGTCAGGCCGATATCTCGGAAGTGATGCTGATGCAGGGACTGCTGATCCCCGCCATTCTGGTGCTGGGCCTCAATATCTGGACCACCAACGACAACGCGCTCTATGCCTCCGGCCTCGGTTTTGCCAACATTACCGGCCTCAAGAGCAAGCCGCTCAGCGTGATCAACGGCCTTATCGGTACGGCTTGCGCCCTCTGGCTTTACAACAATTTTGTCGGCTGGCTGGCCTTTTTGAGTACGGCAATTCCGCCGATCGGTGGCATTATCATCATGGATTTCCTGCTCAATCGTGAGCGTTACCGTCAATTTGCCGATCAGCAGTTCGAGACGGTGCGCTGGCAGGCGCTGGTCGCCACGGCAGTCGGGGTGGCTGTCGGCAAGTGGCTGCCGGGCATAGTGCCACTCAACGCGGTATTGGGCGCCGCCTTCACCTATTTCATTCTGGTTCGCCTCACCCAGCGGCCGGTTCTGGTACAGGAAGCTAACAAATGCTGATTCAACATATTCGTTTGGCCGATCGGGAAGGGTTTTGGCAGATCCGCTGTCAGGATGGGGTCATCACCGCCATCGAACCCCATGACGAACATGCCGTCGCCGGTCGGGTGCTGGACGGGGAGGGGGGTCTGGCGATTGCCCCCTTTATCGAACCCCACATTCACCTCGATACCACCCAGACGGCGGGTGAGCCGAGCTGGAACCTCTCCGGCACCCTGTTCGAGGGGATCGAGCGCTGGGCCGAGCGCAAGGCGCTGCTGACCCATGAGGATGTGAAACAGCGTGCCATCCAGACGCTAAAGTGGCAGATCGCCAACGGCATCCAGTTTGTCCGTACTCACGTCGATGTCTCCGATCCCAATCTGGTGGCGCTCAAGGCGATGCTGGAAGTGCGGGAGGAGATGAAGGAGTGGGTCGAGCTGCAGATCGTTGCCTTCCCGCAGGAGGGGATCCTCTCCTACCCGAATGGCAAGGCACTGCTGGAGGAGGCGCTCAAGCTGGGGGCCGACGTGATCGGTGCTATTCCCCATTTCGAGTTCACCCGGGAATATGGTGTCGAAAGTCTGCACTACATCTTCGATCTTGCCGAGAAGTATCAGGTTCTGGTCGATGTGCACTGCGACGAGATCGATGACGAGCAGTCCCGTTTCATCGAGACGCTGGCGACCTTGGCCTACGAGCGGGATATCGGCCACCGGGTCACTGCCAGCCACACCACCGCCATGCACTCTTACAACGGCGCCTATGCTTCCCGCCTGTTCCGGTTGCTCAAGATGGCAGACATCAACTTCGTGGCCAATCCGCTGGTGAACATTCACCTGCAGGGGCGGTTCGATACCTATCCCAAACGCCGCGGCATTACTCGGGTGAAGGAGATGCTGGAGGCGAACATCAACGTCTGTTTCGGTCACGACGACGTGTTCGATCCCTGGTATCCCATGGGCACCGCCAACATGTTGCAGGTGCTACACATGGGGCTGCATGTCTGCCAGATCATGGGTTACGAGCAGATCAACGACGGTCTGAAGCTGATCAGCAGCCACAGTGCCCGCACCCTGAATGTGCAGGATCGCTATGGTATCGAGGTGGGCAAACCGGCCAACCTGTTGGTCCTGCCCGCCGAGAACGGCTTCGATGCGGTGCGCCGTCAGGTGCCGGTGCGTTACTCGATCCGCCACGGCAAGGTGATTGCCCAGACCCGCCCGGCCCAGACCGAAATCGTGTTGGGTCAGCCCGAGCCCATCGATTTTCGCCGCTGAGATTTCAATCAGGCTGGATGACGATTAGTTCCGCCTCTGGGCACAAGGGCCGCCATTGCGACATAATGGCGGCCTAACCCTGAGGGAGTGACACCATGCAAACCTGGTTCTATGTTGCTGCAGGGGGCGCCATCGGCGCCTGCCTTCGTTTTGGGATTGCCGAACTGATGGCCTTGCTGCTGGGGCGCCACTTTCCTTACGGGACTCTGGTGGTCAACGTGGTGGGCTCTTTCATCATGGGGGTGGCGTTCGCCCTCATCAGTCATGGTCATGTGGTAGAACACCCGATGAAGCCGCTGCTGATGGTGGGGATCCTCGGTGCCCTGACTACTTTCTCTTCCTTTGCCCTCGATACGGTAGTGCTGGCTCAACATGGGGCCTATCTGAAAGCGCTGCTCAATATCGGTCTCAATCTCTTCCTCTGTCTGTCCATGGTGGTGCTGGGCATGCAGTTGGTTGCGAGCCGGGTTTAAGGTGTCCGGACGCCAGTGGCTCTGGTAAACTGGCGGCCATTCTTTGCTCTATGGGTGTTTAAGGGATGTCAGAACAAGCAACGACAACGCATTTTGGCTTTAAAACCGTGGCCGCGACCGAGAAGGAAACTCTGGTAGCAGGTGTCTTCCATTCGGTGGCAGCCAAGTATGATCTGATGAACGATCTGATGTCGTTCGGCATCCACCGCCTGTGGAAGCGCTTCACTATCGACTGTTCCGGTGTGCGCAAGGGCCAGAAGGTGCTGGATCTGGCCGGTGGTACCGGTGACTTGACCGCCAAGTTTTCCCGCATCGTCGGCGAGACCGGTCAGGTGGTGCTGGCGGATATCAACGACTCCATGCTAAAAGTGGGCCGCGACAAGCTACGCAATCTGGGGGTCGCCAACAACGTCTCCTACGTGCAGGCCAATGCCGAGGCGCTCCCCTTCCCGGATAACCACTTCGACGTCATCACCATTGGCTTCGGCCTGCGCAACGTCACCGACAAGGACAAGGCGCTCGCCTCCATGTTCCGGGTGCTCAAGCCGGGTGGCCGTCTGCTGGTGCTGGAGTTCTCCAAGCCGGTCAGTGAAGTGATCGCCAAGCTCTATGATCTCTACTCCTTCAAATTGCTGCCGAAAATGGGCGAAATTGTCGCGAACGACAGTGAAAGCTACAAATATCTGGCAGAGTCCATCCGCATGCACCCGGATCAGCAGACTCTGGCAGGCATGATGGAAAATGTCGGTTTCGAGCAGGTGGAGTACTTCAATCTGACTCAGGGTGTGGTCGCCCTGCACCGCGGTTACAAGTTTTAAGGTTGCCTATGCCGATGGATGCCATGGTCACCGCGGTGATCGAAACCAGCCTCAACCAGTTGCTGGCGCTGGACAAACAGAGCCCGGAGCGGCTGCGCAAACTGGTGGGCAAGGTGCTCAAGCTGGAGCTGCGTGAACTCAAGCCGCTCTGGTTCGTCTTCTCCGAGCGTCGACTGGATGTGCTGGCCCAGCATGAAGGGGAGGCCGATGCGGTGCTCAGCCTGTCGCTGACCGCCCTCGGTCTGCTGAAAGACCCGTCCGCTCTGACCCGCTATATCCGCGAGGAGAAGCTGGATCTGAGCGGTGATCCCCAGCTGGTACAGGCATTCAGCGTGCTGCTGGGTGAGCTGGATATCGACTGGGAAGAGGAGCTGTCGCGCTATACCGGCGACGTGCTGGCCCACACCCTGTTCAGCGGTGCCCGTCAGGCGCGTCGCCTGGTCGGTCGCGAGCTGTGCCGCACCCGCAGCCAGCTGGCGGAATATCTGACCGAAGAGGCCCGCCTCGCCCCCGGCCCGCTGGAAGTGGCTAGTTTCAACGATGATGTCGAGGTGCTGGCCCAGCAGCTCAAGGCCGTCGAACTGCGGCTGGCCCGCTTCGAACAGCAGGTGACCTGATGACCCCGAAGGAGTTCAAACGCCTCTATCGCATCATCACCATCCTGCTGGAGCAGGGCATCGACGAACTGGTGCCTGCCCGCTATCAGCCCTGGCCGGGTCGTCTGGCCCGTCGTTCCCTGTTCTGGCTCAAGAACAAGCAGCCGGATCTCAGCCGCGGTGCCCGCATCCGCCTCGCCTTCGAGGCTCTTGGCCCCATCTTCATCAAGTTTGGCCAGATGCTCTCGACCCGCCGCGATCTGCTGCCGCCGGATATCGCCGAGGAGCTGGCCCTGCTGCAGGACAGGGTGCCCCCCTTCTGTGGTCAGGCGGCGCGCCAGCAGATCGAGCTGAGCCTGGGTTGTCCCATCGAAACCCTGTTTGATGACTTTGACGAGACACCGCTGGCGTCGGCCTCCATCGCGCAGGTGCATACCGCCCGCTTGAAGGAGAGTGGCCGCGAGATCGTCATCAAGGTGATCCGTCCCGACATCGAGCCTGTCATCGAGGCTGACCTGCGGTTGATGCAGGCGCTGGCCCGTCTGGTGGCCCGCTTCGTGCCCCAGAGCGCGCGGCTGCGCCCCATCGAGGTGGTGGAGGAGTATCGCAAGACCATCCTCGACGAGCTGAATCTGATGCGCGAAGCGGCCAACGCCATCCAGCTACGCCGCAACTTCACCGGCTCCGAGGCGCTCTATGTGCCTGAAATCATCACCGACCTCTGCCGCGAGCAGGTGCTGGTGATGGAGCGCATCTACGGTATTCCGGTCTCCGATATACCGGCGCTGGAAGCCAACGGCACCAACATGAAGCTGCTGGCCGAGCGCGGGGTAGAGGTCTTCTTCACCCAGGTGTTCCGCGACAGCTTCTTCCATGCCGACATGCACCCGGGCAACATCTTCGTCTCTTACGAACATCCGGAAAACCCGCTCTGGATCGGCATCGACTGCGGCATCGTCGGTACCCTCAATCGGGAAGATAAACGCTATCTGGCGGAGAACTTCCTCGCCTTCTTCAACCGCGACTATCGTCGGGTGGCAGAGCTGCACGTGGAGTCGGGCTGGGTACCGGCAGACACCAAGGTGGACGAGTTCGAGTTCGCCATCCGCACCGTGCTGGAGCCCATCTTCGAGAAGCCGCTCTCAGAAATTTCGTTCGGTCACGTGCTGCTCAACCTGTTCAACACCGCGCGTCGCTTCCATATGACGGTGCAGCCGCAGCTGGTGCTGCTGCAAAAGACCCTGCTCTATGTGGAAGGGTTGGGGCGTCAGCTCTACCCGCAGCTCGATTTGTGGCAGACCGCCAAGCCGTTCCTCGAGAACTGGATGCACGAACAGGTCGGGCCCAAGTCGGTATTGAACGCCATCAAAGAGAAGGCGCCATTCTGGGCCGAGAAGCTGCCGGAGCTGCCGGAGCTGGTCTATGAGACCCTGCGTCAGACCCGTCATCAGCAGCGTCATTTCGACCAGATGTTTGCCGAGTTCCGTCGTCACAGCCGTCGGCAGGGGCAGGCCCGCTACCTCTTAGGGGTTGGAGCCAGCCTGCTATTGGCGGGTGTATTCTTGCTGACCCAAAAACAACACATTGAGTGGGGACAAGCCAGTCTCGCCGGTGCAGCCCTCTGCTGGCTGGTCGGCTGGTTGCGAACCCGTTCCCATTAATCAACAACCGCGCCGTCAGGCGCCTGTTCTGGAGAGAAAATCATGGGTGGTATCAGTATTTGGCAATTGTTGATCATTGCAGTCATCGTCGTGCTGCTGTTCGGTACCAAGAAACTGCGCGGCATTGGCGGTGATCTGGGCGCGGCGGTCAAAGGGTTCAAGAAAGCCCTCTCCGACGAGCCGGCTGATGCCAAGGCCGAGCAGAAAGATGCCGAGTTTCCCCCGAAACAGCTGAACGAAGCGGCCACTCAGAGCAGTGAGACCGCCAAGCAGAAAGACAAAGACCAGGCCTAAGCCATGTTCGATATCGGTTTTTGGGAGCTGGTCGTTATCGGTGTGGTAGCACTGGTGGTACTGGGGCCCGAGCGGCTGCCGGTTGCCATCCGCACGGCTACCCACTGGATCCGCCTCATTCGTTCGACCGCGAACTCGGTCAAGTCCGAGCTGGAGCAGGAGCTCAAGTTGCAAGAGCTGCATAACGACCTCAAGAAGGCCGAACAGTTGCAGATGAGCAACCTGAGCCCCGAGCTGCAGGAGTCCATCGAACAGCTCAAGGCGGCGGCCCAGTCGGTCAATCGCCCCTATCAGGTGGAGAACGAGATCCGTCCGCCACGCCCCGAGCCGGTCGCCCAGGCTGAGCCTGCCACGCCGGTTGAGCCTGCGGTGCAGCTGAGCCACGACGTGCCGCCGGTCAACAGCCAGCGGGAGAGCGAGCTGGTGCCGGTCAGCGACTCCGCAGTAAAAGGGGAGGTGAAGTCATGAGTCAGGCCGAACAACCCCTGATCAGCCATCTGGTTGAGCTGAGAACCCGTTTGCTGCGCTCCATTACCGCCATCCTCGTGGTGTTTCTGGCGCTGATCTACTTCTCCAACAACATCTACGACTTCGTGGCCCAGCCGCTGCTCAGCCAGCTGCCGGAAGGGACCAGCATGATCGCGACGGATGTGGCGACCCCCTTCCTGACGCCGATCAAGCTGACGCTGGTGGTCTCCTTCTTCGTGGCGATCCCCTATCTGCTCTATCAGGCCTGGGCTTTTATCGCCCCCGGTCTGTACCAGCACGAACGGCGCCTGATCATGCCGCTGGTGGTCTCCAGTGCCCTGCTGTTCTATGCGGGGATGGCGTTCGCCTACTACGTGGTGTTCCCGCTGGTGTTCGGTTTCTTCACCAGTACCGCCCCTGCCGGGGTGACGGTGGCGACCGACATCGCCAGCTATCTGGACTTCGTACTGACCCTGTTCTTCGCGTTCGGGGTGGCGTTCGAAATTCCGGTGGCCACCATACTGCTCTGCTGGACCGGCGTGACCACACCGCAAAACCTGAAGGAGAAACGTCCCTACGTCGTTGTCGGGGTGTTTGTGGTCGGCATGCTGCTGACGCCGCCTGATGTCTTCTCCCAGACCCTGCTCGCCATCCCGATGTGGGCGCTGTGGGAGATTGGTCTGTTCTTCGCCCGCTTCTACGTGAAGAAAGAGGATGAAGAGCAACAGGAACAACCGGATGTGGAGAGCTGAGGCTCTGTTCGTCACCTGTTTGCCAGACGGTGAGAGGATGACGAAGTCCGCAGGAATAGCAGAACGAGGGGAGCTGAGGCTCCCTTCCTCTTTTCATGCTCCCGTTCGAGGCGTATGGTAAGACCCCATTCGGTAGATGGTTTTCAAATACCTGATATGTATTCCTTTTGTTCGGAACGTCTCATTCCATGATCGATATCGGTTTAAACCTGACCAGCAGCCAGTTCGCCGGTGAACAGCCTGAGCTGGTGGCCCGTGCCCGCGCCGCCGGAGTGGAAGCGCTGATCCTCACCGGTACCGATCTGGCTGGTAGCCGCGAGAGCGCCGAGTTGGCCGCCCGCTGGCCGGGCTACTGCTTCTCCACCGCCGGGGTACACCCTCACGATGCCAAGAGTGTCGATGAGGCAACCCTGCCCGCCTTGCGCGAGCTGGCAGCCTTGCCGCAGGTGGTGGCCATCGGCGAGTGCGGCCTCGACTACAACC
The DNA here is from genome assembly GCF_049174455.1 of Aeromonas sp. 601027. Classification (NCBI taxonomy): domain Bacteria; kingdom Pseudomonadati; phylum Pseudomonadota; class Gammaproteobacteria; order Aeromonadales; family Aeromonadaceae; genus Aeromonas; species Aeromonas sp. 601027. The sequence goes on from NZ_JAAKTN010000020.1 coordinate 8,378, forward strand.
GCGACTTCTCCCCCCGTCCGGTACAGGATGCGGTATTCGACGCCCAGCTGGCACTGGCTGCCGAGCTCGGGATGCCGGTGTTTCTCCACTGCCGCGATGCGCATGCCCGTTTTATCGAGATCCTCCGTCCCTGGTTGCCGAAGCTGCCGGGGGCCGTGCTGCACTGCTTTACCGGGTCCGATGAAGAGCTGGACGAGTGTCTGGCGCTGGGGCTGCATATCGGGGTGACGGGCTGGCTCTGCGACGAGCGCCGTGGTCAGCTGCTGCGCAAACAGGTGGCCCGCATTCCGGCCGGTCGGCTGATGATCGAGACCGACGCCCCCTATCTGGTGCCGCGGGATCTGAAACCGCGTCCGAAACGCAACGAACCTGCATTTTTGCCGCACATCGCCCAGGTGGTGGCGGCCTGTCGTGGTGAAGCGCCCGAGGCCTTGCTGGCCCATACCCGGGCCACCTCCGCCGCGTTCTTCCAACTTCCTCTCCAGGAGTGATTCATGGCTACAACTCTTCCGGGCGCCTTTCCGGGCCGCCGCCTGCGCCGTCTGCGCAAACATGATTTCAGCCGTCGTCTGGTGCGCGAGAACGTACTGACCGTCAACGATCTCATCTATCCGGTGTTCGTGCTGGAGGGGGAGAACCGTCGGGAAGCCGTTCCCTCCATGCCGGGGGTGGAGCGTCTCTCCATCGATCTGCTGCTGGAGGAAGCCGCTGAACTGGTGGAGCTGGGCGTACCCGCCATTGCCCTGTTCCCGGTGACCCCGCTGGAGAGCAAGAGCCTGATGGCGGAGGAGGCCTACAACCCGAACGGGCTGGCCCAGCGCACCGTGCGTGCCCTCAAGGCCCGCTTCCCGGAGCTCGGGGTCATCACCGATGTGGCGCTCGATCCGTTCACCACCCACGGGCAGGACGGCATCATCGATGACGAAGGCTATGTGCTGAACGACATCACCACCGAGATCCTGATCAAGCAGGCACTCTCCCACGCCGAAGCCGGGGTCGATATAGTCGCGCCGTCCGACATGATGGATGGCCGCATCGGTGCCATCCGCGCCGCGCTGGAAGAGAACGGCTTCATCAACACCCAGATCATGGCCTACTCCGCCAAGTACGCCTCCTGCTACTACGGCCCGTTCCGCGATGCGGTCGGCTCTGCCGGCAACCTTGGCAAGAGCAACAAGGCTACCTATCAGATGGACCCGGCCAACAGCAACGAAGCCCTGCACGAAGTGGCGCTGGATATTCAGGAAGGGGCCGACAGCGTGATGGTCAAGCCGGGCATGCCCTATCTGGACGTGGTTCGTCAGGTGAAGGATCAGTTCGGCGTGCCGACCTTTGCCTATCAGGTGAGCGGCGAGTACGCCATGCACATGGCGGCGATCCAGAACGGCTGGCTGAAAGAGAAGGAGACCATCATGGAGTCTCTGCTTTGCTTCAAGCGGGCCGGGGCCGATGGCATCCTCACCTACTTCGCCAAGCGCGTAGCGCAGTGGCTGAAAGAAGATGCCCGTTAAGCCGGGTTGAAGAGATAAACGAGAGGGGGAGCCGATGGCTCCCCCTCTGTCGTTATGGCTCTCTTTTGGTCACGAGCGGCTGATTACAGCTTGATCCAGGCATCACTCCAGTGGCTGCCGGTACCCGGCGCATAGAGGCTGGTCGAGCCGCCACACCAGCCGCTGTAGGGCCAGGGTTTGCACTCGTAGTCGCCACCGGCATTGCTGACCCGTTCGCCACTCTGATAAGCGGTGCCCGCAACATAGGCCGGGTAGCTGCCGTTACCACCGTCACTGTCACCACCCGGAGCCTGTTCCACCAATGCCAGGGTGAAGCGGCGCTCGAAGCCCTGCTTGCTTCCCTCTGCCATGCCCGCCAACAACAGCTCGTAACTGCCTGCCGCAAGGCCAGACTGTGCCAGCTGCAGGGAACCCTGACCATCGATCAGGGCGCTGCCGGTGGCGACCGGATTGCCATCCTGCAACAGGGTCGCGGTGACGGTCACCGGGTTGGCGGTGGTCAGCGTCAGACTGAAGTCGAGCGCGCCGTTGACGATGAGATATTCGGCCGCCAGATCGGTGACGGTGAAGTCACTGCTGCTACCGGTAGTGGGCAGGATGAAGTCCCCGCTCAGGTAGGTGAGACCGGTCCAGCCGGAGCTGGTCAGCCAGAGCTTGCCATTGGTCTGATAGACGTTGGGCAACTGGGTGCACTGTTTGTTGTCATTGACGAAGCCGATACCGTAAAAGCCCGCCACATTCTTGTAGCAGAGCTGGCGACCATTCTGGTGCAGCACTGGCTGATCCAGCTTGCCCTTGTGGTGGAGTGACAGCCAGTCAAACTGGTTGATGGCCGAGACCAGCGGCACAAACTGGCCATCGGGCTGACGATAACGGATCAGGGATCCGGCATCACAGAGCAGACCATCAGCCCGCTGTTCGACGTACCCGTAGTACTGTTCGCCATCCTGGAAGGTGAACCGGCAGAGATTGCCTTTCTCCGACTCCTTGGGGATCCAGCCCATCAGCAGTCGCTCCTGATTGTTCAGGGCCGCCAGCTGCCCGGCACTGAAGGCGCTGCCGTTGGCTACCCAGCCTTGCGGCATGGTGGAGAATTGCATGAAGTAGTGGTCGGTATAGTACATGTGGCTGTCAGCGCGGTGCTTGCGAGCCCCCTGGCTGACCGAGTTGTAGCGATAGATGTCGTTTTCCGGCTTGTGGAAGCCGTTGAGATCATCGTCCAGATAGGGCAGGTCGCCCTTGCGGATATGGTAGTTGGCCATACCCGTCATCAGGGGATGCCAGCCGTGGCTGCCACGTGCAAACGCGCTCTCATGGCTGTAGGACTTCCCATCGAAGCCGTGGCCAAATTCGTGGGCAATGATGCCCCAGCTGCCGTAGTAGTGGCTGACAAAGTTAAAGGTATCGACCCCGGTGATGCCACCACTCCCGAGCCCGCCCCCCATGGCGGTGATCCCCAGGTTGAGGTAGGGGCGCTTCATCAGGCTGTGGTAGTAGTAGTCATAATCGGCGGCCGTAAAGATCCCGTTCGGCACATAGCTGTTGCCGCCATTGCCGAACATCTCGTAGCCGTTCACCGCCTTGAAGTTGTACCAGACGTGTTTGAACTCCTCGGTCGAGACCATGTAGGCCAGGTTGGTGGCGATGATCAGCCACTCGCGGGCGTAGAGGGCATTGATGGGGCGCCAGGAGCCGCTGGTGTTGGTGGCGAAGCGCACGTTCCAGCTTGGCTTGAGGCGTGCCAGCTTCTGGGCAAACGGATCCGAGTTGGAGCTGAACCTGTGCTCGAACTGGGCAGGCAGATTGATGCTGTTGTCGAGCAGGTTGTTGAGATCAAACACGCCATCGCGGCTGGCGCTGTTGAAGCGTCCCTGCTCGCCAAAGGCGCTCAGTGGCAGGGTGATTTGGGCATAGGCGGGCAGGCGATCGAGCTGGCCCAGGATCAGCCACTTGTTGATACCGTTCAGGCGTGACTCGATATTGATGTCATGCAGCTCTCTGGCGGCATAGTTGGTGATGCGCACCGTGTCGTTATCAAGCAGCTCGGTCTTGACCAGCGAATTGATGTTGACCGAACGCTGGGCGCGATCGATCAGCACCTCGTAGGGTTCGTCATTGCGCAGTATGTAGCTGACTGCGGTCGGCATCAGCTGATCGAAGATCAGCGGGCGAGCCGGCAACTGCTCGTCGGCCGTGAAGCTGATCTCCTTGCTCAGCAGCTGGTTGAAACCCAGGCCGCGTTCGTTGGCGGTGACAAGCGCCGAGCCCGCCAGCTGGAGATCTTTCAGCGCCGCCACGGGCTGCTGGTTGATCTCCCGAACAGTAAAGGTCGGGTGCTTGAACTGAAAGTCGTTGGCGATCAGGGTATCGACATCATGCCATTCGATGCGGTCCTTGAAGTTCACCACCAGTCGATCGCCATCCATGTCGATTTTTTGCAGATTGCTGTCGGCGATCACCTGCTCAGGCGCCAGCGGTGTGTTGCTGGCGATGGCATCAGCCAGTTTGCGCAGGTCATAGATGTAGTAGTTTTTGCCGGCGGTGTGGGCCAGGAGATAGTCACCCACCTGATGGAGTTGCACCAGACGGTGGCTGTATTTTCCTTCAAAGGCGAGCCGACCGGCGATGGGGGTCTTGAGGCTGTTCTCCGGCGTCACATCCTGCTGGCGGTAGACCTTGATCTCGCTCAGCGCATCTGCCACCAGCACGTAATCCTGATTGGCAAAGACGGCCTGGGCGCGGTGCAGGCTGTTGCTGCCGGAATCCCGACCGGTTCCCAGGGTGGTGACATGGCGATGTTCGTCGGCCAGATCGAAGATATCGACCCGGTGCGAGTAGCGCGAGACCACGTAGAGCAGGTTGTTGCGGACAAACAATTCACTGACCTGGTTGTAGGCCGTGGCACTGCCGGTTGCGGTGCCGCGGATCTCGCCAATCTGCTGGCGGCTCGGGATATCGATAATGGCCACATGGCCCGGATTGCCGTTCTGGCTGACATAGAGCCGATCCTGATAGCGTTCGACCGCCGTGATCAGGCTGGCGTCCAGCCCCAGCTGGTCGGCCGTCAGCTCCTCGCCTTTGTCCAGATATTGCAGCGAGGTGGCAAACGAGTTGACGCTGCAGGAGCTGGTCTCCATCACCACCCGGGTGCGTTCGCCATTCTGGATCTGGCCGTGGGGGAAGTACTCCAGCAGACAGCCGTTGCCGTAGTCATAGTTGCCAAAGCGTTTGTTGACCGCTACGACCCCACCGTCGTACCAGGTCAGCTCCCACTCCTCATCGAAGAAATCAAAGACGTTACGAATGGCTGTTTCGTCGAAAAAATGGGGTTTGGGCAGATCGAACAGGATGTGGTTATCCGCCGTCAGCGGGTAGAGCAGGCCGTTGATGGCAAGGTGGCGCTTGCCATCCTTGATGATCACGTTCTGCTCGTCAGCCGCACTCTGATGCAGCGCGGCGAGGCGCGCCGTCATCTGCTCGTAGTGCTCCTGATAGGTTTGTTTGAAAAAGGCTTGTTCGCGCTCATCGGCCACGACATGGGCCGACAGCAGCAGACCGAGCAGGGTGGCAAGCTTGGTGGTTCTTGGCATGGTGATTTCCTTATCTTGGTTGTTGTTGGACGTTTTTTGGTGGTTGGCAAGCATGTAAAAGAGAGGGGCTAACCCGTCCGGGTCAGTGCATCCTGCCCATCGGCAGCGTGGCCGACGGGCAGGATATGGGCGGGGGCCTGTCAGCCCCCGTTAGTGGTTGGGGCAAGGTCAGAGCTTGATCCAGGCATCGCTCCAGGCAGAGCCGGTACCCGGTGCATAATGGCTGGTCGAGCCGCCACACCAGCCGCTGTAGGGCCAGGGTTTGCACTCGTAGTTGCCACCGGCATTGCTGACCCGATCACCGGCCTGATAGCCGGTGTTGGGGGCATAGGCCGGGTAGTCACCTTCGCTACCGCCGTTGCTCTCTTCGGTCAGCGCAACCGGGAAGCGCTGTACCACCGGCTGCTGGCCGTCAGCCAGACCGGTGATCACCACGTCGTAGCTGCCATCGGTGACGTTGCTGCCCTGCAGTACCAGGGTGCTGGTGCCGTTCACCTTGCTGCTGGTGGTACCGTGGCTGTGGCCGCTCTGCTCCAGAGTTGCGGTGATCTGTACCGGGTTGGCGGTCGTCACGTTGAAACGGATGCTGACCTGACCGTTGACTATGGTGTAGTCGGAGCCCATGGCGCTGACGGTGAAGTCGCTGCTGCCTTCGGCGGGTGGCGTTGTGCCGCCGCAGTCGCTGTCGCCCTGTAAGCGCCAGACGCCCCAGTCACCCGTGGTGCCCGGCTCTTCGTTCTGGGTCCACCAGCCTGCCAGCCAGTTCTTGCCGTTGTGGCTGACGATGTCGCCGCCCACGTAGACCTTCTTGGCATCCCAGCTGTTTTCACAGACGGCGCCCTGCTCCCTGACGGTCACGTTGCGCTGCTGGGTTACCTGCTGACCGGCGCTGTCGCTCACCTGATAGGTGAGGGTGTAGCGGCCGACCTTGCTGCTGTCGACGCTGCCGCTGACCTTGATTTGGGTGGTCAGGTCGCCATCTTCTTCATCATGGGCGCTGACGCCAGCCATCGGATCGAAGGGGGTACCCAGTTCCAGCGTGGTGTCGGTGACACCGCTGAATACCGGCTTCATGCTGTAGACCTCGATGGTTCGTACCTGTTCGGTGACGTTGTTGTCGCGATCGCTCACCTTGTAGGTGAGGGGGTAGAGGCCGATGCGCTGGCTATCTACCGAACCTTCCACCTGGATCTGGCCAGTCAGGTCGCCATCTTCCTTGTCGTTGGCGCTGACACCGGCCAGCGGATCAAAGGCGGTGCCCTGCTTGATGCGGGTATCGCTCAGGCCGCTGAACACCGGCTTGCCGTTGTCGACCGGGGGCGTGATCTCCTGATCGTGGATGAAGGGGCCGTAGCTCTTGATGAAGGATTCGTTGTAGGACTGACCGGCGGCGTTGCGGCCCATGTCCCAGTTGATGGACCAGGTCATCACGCCACGCAGCGGTTGTCCCTCGCTCTTCAGGCGGTTGAAGGCGTTGTAGAGCTTCTGCGGATCCTGCACATAGCCGGTGGCGGCGGCGTCGATGTTGGTCGGAATGCCGAACACCAGCTTGTCATGGGGGATCTTGTAGAAGCCGCGGGTACCGTTGCTCAGCGAATCCGCCATGTAGTAGATGAACTCTTCTTTCAGGGCATCGTTGTTCTGGGCAATCCAGCCGATGCCATCGATGTAGATACCGTCGCCACCCTGGTTGTAGAACTGGGGGTTGATCCAGTCGTAGTAGCCTTCCAGATTGCGGATATAGGGGATGTAGGCGCCAGTCTGGGTCAGATAGGGGAACTCCGGCGCCATGGTGATGAGGAAGTTTTTCCCCTGGGCGCGGTAGTGATCCTTGACCAGACGCAGGGCCGCCGGGATCACGGTCTGGTTGTCGGCGGCAGTGATGGCGGCCTGTTCCAGATCGATATCCAGCCCGTCGAAGCCATAGGTCTCCACCAGACGGATGATCTCGTCGGCAAAGGCCTGCTCCTGACCCTTGCGCAGCTCGATGTGTGCATCGGCACCGCCCAGCGCCAGCAGCACGGCACGGCCCTGACGGTTCAGCTCGGCGATCTGCTCGATAAACTGGCTTTCGCTCATGCCGATGGCCGGGTCGAGTTTGAAGGTGGGGATGGGATCGCTGCCATAGACCTTCATGAAGGAGACATCGACCACGTTGTATTGCGGGTTGACCTGATCGAGCTTGACGCAGGGGGCGATACCGCCCTTGTAGCCCGAGCCGTCACACCAGTTGTGCCAGTAGCCGACCACTACGCCGGACTGGGGGTTAACCATCGCCTGACCGGCACTGGCGGCATATGCCATGGGGGTGCCCATGCCGAGCAGGCAGCCAAGCAGGGATAATTTGAGTTTGTTCATCGTCTCTCCGTACGGTGCAAATGGGGCGTCGGTTGTGACCGGACGTCCCCGGGGGCAGCCCCGCTGTCATAGGTGTTTTCCCTTAGACCGGTGGCTTTGCGTCGCGCCCTTTCGGGTCACTTTGCCTTTTTCACCCGATTTCTGTGCAGCACAGAGAATCAAGTGACCTGCATGGCAGGTTACCTATGATAGATGCTTGAAAATAAATTAATCAATGGTTGGTTTTGATTCTAATTGACTGAAAAATATTGATAATTTGTTACAGTTACCACATCTTGTCCGTTTCCATGATTGAGCATGACGGCACTTGGCTGGCAGCTTTGGCGCCGGTAAATGGCGGCTTTTTGCCCCTTGAAAGTAGCGATAAGAGCCAAAAAAGGCCCACAGATTCATCCTGTTACTGGCTGTTGATGGCAAAACTGCAGCAACGGCAGAGATCCGGGTCGCAATGGCTGGAAAAGTACAGGGTTGCGGCGGATTCCCGCTTGATTATTGCGTGGCTTGGCCACATGTTAGAAAGCCATACAGAGCTGCTAAAGCGGTCTGTTCAAGACCAAACAAGAGGTAACCGGGATGAATAACCCTTTGCTGACAATGGATTCACTGCCCCCTTTCAGCCAGATCAAGCCGGAGCAGGTTCAGCCTGCCGTGATTCAGGCGATTGCTGACTGCAAGCAGAAGATCAGCGATGTGCTGGCCCAGCGTGATCCCCATACCTGGGATAGCCTGATTGCCCCGCTGGAAGAGGTAAATGACCGCCTGTCACGGATCTGGTCACCGGTCAGCCACCTCAACTCCGTACTCAACAGCGAAGCGCTGCGCGAGGCCCATGACGCCTGCCTGCCGCTGCTCTCCGAATTCCAGACCTATGTCGGTCAACATGAAGGGCTCTATCAGGCCTATCTGGCCCTCTCCCAGAGCGATGATTTCCCGCTGCTCAGCGGCGCCCAGCGCAAGGAGATCCAGAATACCCTGCGTGACTTCCGCCTCTCCGGCATCGGTCTACCTGCCGAGGCGCAGCAGCGCTACGGCGAAATTCAGGCCCGCCTCTCCGAGCTGGCCTCCCGTTTCAGCAACAACGTGCTGGATGCGACCCAGGGCTGGCACAAGCTGGTGGCTGATGAAGCCGAACTGGCTGGTCTGCCCGAGAGCGTGCGTGCCGCTGCCCGTCAGATGGCTGAACTTAAAGGCAAAGAGGGGTGGCTGTTCACGCTGGATATCCCTTCCTACCTGCCGGTGATGATGTACGCGGACAACCGCGAACTGCGCGCCGAGATGTATGAGGCCTTCACCACCCGCGCCTCCGATCAGGGCCCCAATGCGGGCAAGTGGGACAACTCCGCCATCATGAGCGAGCTGCTCACCCTGCGCCGCGAACTGGCCCAACTGCTGGGCTTTGCCAACTATGCCGAGCTCTCCCTGGCCACCAAGATGGCGGACAAGACCGAACAGGTGGTGAGCTTCCTCACCGATCTGGCGGCCAAATCCCTGCCGCAAGGCAAGGCCGAGCTGGAGGAGATCCGCGCCTTCGCCGCCGAGCAGCATGGTCAGAGCGAGCTGGCCGCCTGGGATCTCGCCTACTACGCCGAGAAGCTCAAACAGCACAAGTTCTCCATCTCCGATGAGCAGCTGCGCCCCTATTTCCCTGCCAACAAGGTGGTGAAAGGGTTGTTCGAAGTGGTCAAGCGGGTGTTCGGCATGAAGGTGCGCGAGCGCCTCGGCATCGACACCTGGCACCCTGACGTGCGCTTCTACGACATCTTCGATGCCGACGACGAGCTGCGCGGCAGCTTCTATCTCGACCTCTATGCCCGCGAGCACAAGCAGGGCGGGGCCTGGATGGATGTTTGTTTGGGTCGTCGCTACCGTCAGGATGGCTCGCTGCAAAAGCCGGTGGCCTACCTGACCTGCAACTTCAACGGTCCGGTGGATGGCAAACCTGCGCTGTTCACCCACAACGAAGTAGTTACCCTGTTCCACGAGTTCGGCCACGGCATTCACCACATGCTGACCCGGGTCGATGTGGCCGGCGTGGCCGGCATCAACGGCGTGGCCTGGGATGCGGTAGAGCTGCCGAGCCAGTTCCTCGAGAACTGGTGCTGGGAGTCCGAGGCGCTGGCCTTTATCTCCGGCCACTACGAGACCGGCGAGCCGTTGCCTGCCGATCTGCTGGAGAAGATGCTGACCGCCCGCAACTTCCAGGCGGCGATGCAGATGTTGCGCCAGCTGGAGTTCGCCCTGTTCGACTTCCGTCTCCATCAGGAGTTTGACCCGGCCAATCCGGCACAGCTCCCGGCGCTGCTGGACGAGGTACGCAGTCAGGTGGCCGTGATGACGCCACCGGCGTTCAACCGCTTCCAGCACAGCTTCTCCCACATCTTCGCGGGCGGCTATGCGGCGGGCTACTACAGCTACAAGTGGGCCGAGGTGCTCTCTGCCGATGCCTTCTCCCGCTTCGAGGAGGAGGGGATCTTCAACCCGGCCACCGGCCAATCCTTCCTGAAGAATATTCTGGAGAAGGGGGGCTCGAAGGAGCCGATGGAGCTGTTCCGAGCCTTCCGTGGCCGTGAGCCCAAGGTGGATGCACTGCTGCGACACAGCGGGATCGCTGCCTGAGATTCCTGACCCGCCGCCTGTGTGAGCTTCAAGCAGGTACACTGTTTTGCGGCATAGTGGGATCGAGTCGTGATTTCTGCGACAAAAAGGGACCTTTTGGTCCCTTTTTTCAAGGCTTTTTAATATCTTGCTGATTGCATATTTGCACTGCCCACGGCTCTTCAGTAGAGTCGTGTTCTAACCTTCAAGGAGAGAAAGCCACTTGCCATGAGGCGAGCACTCGATTCCGTCTATCAAATCATCTCCAGTCTGGCTCATTCGAGCGGCCAGGGATATTTCGATACCTTTGTGAGTGAAATCGCCGCTGCTGTGATGGCTGATGTCGTCCTGATCGCCAGCAGGGAATCAAATGCTACCCACCTGACGGTTCAGACCGCCTATCCCTCCTCCCTTGACACCGATGCCCTGACGCTGCCACTGACTGACTCTCCCGATGCCATTACCTGGCAGGAGGGGGAAGCCTGGTTCAGCGATCGTCTGCTTCAGCTCTTTGCCAACGTTCCCCTTGCAGAGGAGTGGCAACCTCAGGCCTATGCCGGGATTGTCCTCAGGAATGCAGATGGCGAGACCATAGGTATCTGCGCCCTGCTTTATCGTCAGCCGCAGGCCAATATGAGCAAGGTGATGGGGTTACTCCGGTTGCTGGCTCCGTTGGCGGGTCGTGAGCTGGCGCTGATGCTGCAACGACAGCTGCCCCCCCCTCTGCCTGAACCGTCCCATGCATTGCAGAGCATGCTGTTCCAGGCTCCGGTGGGGATCGGTAAGCTGGATCTGGCTGGCCGTATCCTCTGGGCCAACCCGGCCATCGAGCAGATGCTTGGCTATCCCCTCGACGAGTTGCTGCAGCGATCCATCTCCGACATCAACCATCCCGAGGATTGGCAGAGCAGCCTCGTTTGCTACGAAGAGATCCGCCGTGGCGAGCGCAGCAGTTTCACCCGGGAGAAGCGCTACTTCTGTAAGGGGGGGCAGATCCTGTGGGGGCGGGTAACCGTCACCCTGATCCGTGACAAGCAGCAGCAGCCGGACTACCTGATGGTGCTGCTGGAGAATATCGATCCTCTCAAGCGCCATGCGGAGCAGCTCAAGCTCTCCCACCGGGTCTATGACAATCTCTCCGAGGCGATCCTGGTCTGTGATGCCGATAGCCGCATCATCTCGGTCAATCCGGCCTTCGAGCAGATCACCGGCTACAGCAGTGACGAGGTGCGAGGTCAGCGCCCCAGCCTGCTCAAGTCGGGGCTGCACGATCAGACCTTCTATGCCGACATGTACCACGCGCTGGAGCGGGTGGGGGTATGGCGTGGTGAGGTGTGGAACAAGCGCAAGAATGGCAAGCTCTATCCACAGCAGTTGATGATTAGCACCCTGCGGGAAGGGGGCAGGATCAGCCAGTACATCGCCATCTTCAGCGACCTCTCCCAAACCAAACTGGCCGAGCAGAAGATCGCCGCACAGGCCAACTATGACAACCTCACCAGCCTGCCCAACCGCTGGCTGTTCAGTCGCTGTCTCAGCCGCTTCTGCGAGCGGGGCGAGCGCTTCGCCCTGATGGTGCTCGACCTCAACAACTTCAAGGCGGTCAACAACAGCATGGATCACCATGCCGGTGACGCCCTGTTGCGGGAGGTGTCGGACCGGCTGGTGAGCCGGGTGCGCACCGAGGACCTGGTGGCCCGCATCGGTGGTGACGAGTTCGCCTTTCTGGTGCCAGGCATCGTCACCCGTCGTCAGGCCGAGGTGTTTGCCAAGCAGGTTATCGGTAGCTTTACCCGTCCCTTTATGCTGGCCAACCAGCATCTCTATGTTACGGCAACCGTGGGGATGACCCTCTGCCCCGTCGATGGTAGCGAGAGTGACGAGCTGCTGCGAAACGCCGAACAAGCGTTGTTTGCCGCCAAGCGGCAGGGGCGGTTGATCGGTACCTACTGCTCCTCAATGCGGGAAGAGGTGCGTCAGCGCCACCAGATGCAACAGGATCTGGCGGAGGCGATCAAGCTGGAGCAGTTAACCATGGCCTACCAGCCGATCTGGGACAACCGCAGCGGTCGGGTCGCCAAGCTTGAGGCGCTGGTGCGCTGGTATCACCCACAATGGGGACAGGTATCGCCAGCCGAGTTTATCCCGCTGGCGGAAGAGGCGGGGTTGATTCAGGGGCTGGGTGCGCTGGTGTTGTGGCAATCATGCCGGGATCTGGCTCGGTTGCAGCAGTCCGGCTTCCCTGATCTGCAGATGTCGATTAACCGCTCCACCATGGAGTTCCAGACTATCGACCCTGAGGCGAGCGAGTGGCTCAAGGTGATCCAGCACTTCGGGCTCGATCCTGCCGACATCGTCATCGAAATCACCGAATCTCTGCTGATGGAGAGCAGTGATCAGCACCGGGTGCGGATCGATGCCCTGCGCGAGGCGGGTTGCAAGCTGGCTATCGATGATTTCGGTACCGGCTACTCTGCCCTCAACTATCTGCGCTCTTTCCCAGTGGATCTGGTCAAGATCGACCGCTCTTTTGTGCGCCATATCCCCTTCAACGAGCAGGATCGGATGCTGCTGGACGGCATCATCAACATAGTGCACAACCTCGGTATGCAGGTGGTGATTGAGGGGGTAGAGACCCGCGAGCAGCTCAATTTCCTCTGCCAGAAGGGATGTGCCTTCACCCAGGGTTATCTGCTCAGCCGCCCGCTGGCCTATGACGATCTCACCGAATATCTGCAGCTCAATGACAAGGGGATGTTTCTGCAGATCAGTTAGGTGTGCTTACTCCTTCGATGTCATCTGTTCCTGCTTTGCTTGCAGTGTCCGGTAATCCTCGCCGAGATAGCGCAGATAGATGCGATCCAGTACCCCGTCATCCAGCATCTGTTGCAGCGCCTTGTTGTAGGCAGGCAACAGGTCTGCTTTCTGCTTGCCAAAACAGAGGTAGAGCGGTGTCGAGTCGATAAAGGGGGTGAGGGGGCGGATCTTTACGTCCTGCTCCCTGGAGAGGATGGGGGCCGAGAAGTAGTCGAGGATGATGAGGTCAACCCGGCTCTTCTCTAGCAACAGCAGCAACTGCTTGTCTGAATGGGCCTTGATGGGGTCCCATCCGGTGAAGTTCCTGATCTTGTCGGTATAGTCATAGCCCCTGACCATCCCTACTTTCAGCCCCTTGGCCATCTCCCACGAGAAGGTCTGTAACGGACTGTCACTGCGCACATAGGCGGCCAGCGGATAGAAGGCGGTAGCAAGATCAGAGTGGTAGCAGCCGGGGAGGGGGGCATTGTCGAGGATGCCATCAGCCAGTTGGGTACTCACATACTGTTCGCAGCGCCCCCACGGCAGTTCGAGCAGGGTTAGGGTCATTCCGAGGCGTCTGGTTGCTTCCTGATGGATCTCCACCGATATCCCTTCCATCAGTTTGCCCTGTTCGGCGTAGGAGAAGGGGGGCCAGTCTACACCGCATACCTTGAGACTGGTGCTGCTCTGGGCGGCAAGCAACAGGGCTATCAGCAGCTGCATGGGATTCTCCGGGATATGAGGGGGGTTGTGGTACACTCGCTTCACTGAACTTAGAACGCATCCAGAGACCATGCAAATCCTCCTCGAAGACCCCGCCAAGGCCGCGCAGGCAGACGCGCTGGCCAGCCAGCTTGGCCAGATCGACCTTCCCCTGTTTGCTCTGGTGTTTACCCCGGAGCGGCTGGAGTTGCGCAAGCTGGATGAGCCCAAGCTGAGGGCCGTCTATGTGGATTTCGTCGAAGGGGCCGTCGCCCATCGCCGCAAATTTGGCGGCGGTCGTGGCCAGTCCATCGCCAAGGCAGTGGGGCTCAAGGCCGGCGCCACACCGACCGTAGTGGATGCCACTGCCGGACTGGGGCGTGATGCCTTCGTTCTGGCTTCTCTTGGTTGCAAGGTGACCCTGATCGAACGCAGCCCTGTGGTAGCCGCCCTGCTGCAGGATGGTCTGGCTCGAGCCGCCGAAGACCCGGAGATTGGCCCCTGGGTGCGCGAGCGGATGCAGTTGCTGCACGGCCCGGCGGTGGAGACCTTGCTAGGGCTAACCGAGCGGCCTGACGTCATCTACCTCGACCCCATGTTCCCCCACAAACAGAAGTCGGCGCTGGTGAAAAAAGAGATGCGGGTGTTTCAGTCGCTGGTGGGGCCGGATCTTGACGCCGATGCCCTGCTGCCGGCGGCGCTGAAGATGGCACAAAAGCGGGTAGTGGTGAAGCGACCGGACTATGCTGGCTGGCTCAATGAGCACAAACCCAGCATGGCTATCGAGACCAAGAGCAACCGCTTTGACGTCTATGTGATGGCGGCGCTGGCGGGATAACGCCGCACGCGAGGGGTAAAAGAAGAGGGCCAACCCGATGGGGTTGGCCCTCTTGCCATCTATTGGCCGTCGGCTGGGGCCGGCGGGGTAAAGCGGATCAGTTTTTCCTCCCCCTGCCAGCTGAGCACCATGGTGACCAGCTCCGCCAGACTGAGCCGTTCGCCACTGTGCAGCAGCAGGTACTCGATCCCTTCTCTGGCCTCGATGGTGCGGATCTTGTCCGCCCACTGGCGGCCATCCCGGTCGGTGAGGGTGACTGGCAACTGCCAGCTGGCGGCGATCTCCAGCCAGTCGTAGAGATCGCAACTGATGGGTTGGTAGGTGTTCATGTGCGGGTTGCCCTCTTGTCGCCGGTTACTGGAAATTGATGATGGTGGCGGGCGCCACCACCGCCTGGGCTTTCTGCACCTGTTCCAGTTGCAGCGGGTCGCCAGCCAGCGCCGGATCGTCCTCGTGGCCATTGCAGACCAGCGCCAGATCGTAGCTACCGAGATTAACAAATCCCAACTCGTAACCAAAGCCGCCACCGCTTTGCGGCAACACGGGCGCGCTGGCATAGAAGCCGTTGTCGCTGTCCGCCATGTCGGGGTAGTTGTCGTCACTTCTGGGTTGGTAGAAGTAGACGAAAGCCTTGTCGGTCAGCAGGCCGCCACACAAGCCAGCTGCTACCGTGCCCCTGACGATGGTGACCTGGGTGTTATTCACCAGCCGCACCCCTCTGGGCTTGAGCTTGTAGTACTGCTCGTGGCCGGGCAGCACCATGGCCTGGCGCAGGTCGAACTCGGTGGTGAAGGCGCTGAGGCCGTTTGCTGCGATGGTGAAGGCATCCAGCTTGAGCTCGCTGCTTGGCACTTCCAGCGGCTTGATCCCCCCATCATCCCGTTTGACGTAGGAGTAGGGGGTGCCATTCAGAAATTGGTTGCTGACCTCCCGTCCATCCAGTATCCGCAACCTCATCTGGCTGTAGTCACCGGGCATCACGCTCTGACCGGACAGCAGGGGGCGACTGGCGGATCCTTGATAACTCAGCAGGTCGATGTAGGTGAACTGCGGCCAGTCTGCACTGTCGAGCGGTATCGTCTCGCCGCTCGGGGTGCAGCCATCGTCCTGGGCCGAGGTGAGAAAACTGGCGGTGGTCCAGATCTGTTCGTTGCCGGCGACGGGGTGGATGCTGATGTTGGCGACGGCGATGCAGACCTTGCTGACCGCATCCACCGGGGCGTCGGAGAAGGCCAGCGAGAGCTGGGCTGGTTGTGGTTGGCTATTGCTGTCGCCACCACCGCCGCAGGCGGTGAGCAGGGTGGTCAGTCCGATCAGAGTCAAGGATTTCATGGCGTCCATTCCGGTTGGTTATGAAGACACCCCAACTCTAGTCGAACGTTGGTCATGAAGGGGAGGCTGGGCCCAGACGCAAGGGCGGGATCTGCCCGTCAGCCCAATAACATCAAGGTGCAGGCCTGAGTAGCACCAGTGTTGGCAGCGAAAGAGATTTTCGGAACGCCGGGGCACTGATTGGGCGTGGCCCAATCAGGCTTCCAGCAGGCGGGTGGGCCAGCCCATCTTCTGCTGGCGCTCTACCTCGAGGCGCAGCTCGCTGGCGCGCAGGTAGTGCTCGTCCAGCCACCCCTTGGGCAGGGTCAGGGTCAGTGACTCCTCTTCTGCCTGCAGGGTGAAGCTGGGCACTGTGCCCTGGGTACGGCGCATGCAGAGGATCAGCGCGATGCGCAGGATACGGGCCAGCCGGATCGCCTGACGACCGGTGACGGCACCCTGTTTCTCCAGTGGTTCCAGCTTGAATTCGTCCCGCTGGTTGAACAGCAGGGCCGACAACAGCTTCTTTTGCGCGGGAGTAAAGCCCGGCATGTCGATGTTGTCGATGATGTAGGCGGCGTGTTGCGGCGCCTTCTTGTATTCGATACAGAGGCCGATCTCATGCAGCAGGGCGGCATAACGCAAAATCGGGCGACCGTAGCGTTTGGAGAGTCGCCAGGCCGGTTGCAGCTGGTTGAACGCCTCGACGGCGGTATCGCGCACCCGTTCGGCGTGCTCTTTATCCAGCTGATAGCGGCTGATCAGGCTGTCGGCGGTGCGATCCCGGGCATCACAGTCGTGATTGTTGCCAAGCAGACCGTAGATCAGTCCTTCGCGCAGGGCGCCACCCGCCAGCGTCATGCTCTCGATATCGAGGGTTTCGAAGATGGCGATCAGGATGGCAAGGCCGGAGGGGAACACGGTCAGCCGTTCGGCCGCCAGCCCTTCCAGTTGCAGCCGGTCGAGCTTGCCGCAGGCGATGGCCTGACCCATCAGCTCCTGCAACTTCGGCAGGGTGACCCGCTCGCTCTTCCCTTGCGCCAGCATGATCTCTTGCAGCGCCTGTACCGTGCCGGAGGCGCCGACGCAGGTGCGCCAGCCGAGGGCGCGGTAATCTTCCGCCACCTTCTCCAGCACCGTCTTGGCGGCGGCAATCGCCTGCTCGAAACGGGCTTCGGAGAGCTCGCCATCACCGAAGTGATTGTTGAGCCAGGTGACGCAGCCCATGTGCAGGCTGTTGAGCAGTTTTGCTTCGCTATGTTCGCCGATCACCAGTTCGGTACTGGCGCCGCCGATGTCGATCACCAGCCGGTTGCCTTCCCCGGCAGAGGTCCAGGAGACCCCTTCATAGATGGTCTTGGCCTCTTCCTCGCCCGAGATGATCTCGATGCTGTGGTTGAGCACCCGTTCCGCTTCGCTGAGGAACTCGTCGACGTTGGTGGCCAGCCGCAGGGTGGCGGTGCCCACCACCCGGATATTGTCGGCCGGAATGTCCTGCAATTGTTCGGAGAAGAGACGCAAACAGTCCCAGCCCCGCTCCATGGCGGCACGGCTGAGACGAAATTCCGGATCAAGCCCTGCTGCGAGGCGAACCTTGCGCTTTACCTTGGCGACGGTGCGCAGGGCACCGGCGACCTCGCGCACCACCAGCATATGAAAGCTGTTGGAGCCGAGGTCGATGGCGGCATAGAGAGGCGAGTTGTGCAACGGGCCTGTCCTTAGCTCTTGCGCGGCGGACGACGACGGTTGTTGCTGTTGCCACCGCCCTGACGATCCCGCATGTTGCGGTTCACCGGCTGACGGTTGCGGAACACCCGTTTCGGCGGGGTCACGTCATCCAGCAGCGCTTCGCGATCATATTTGCTGACCGGAATTGCGTGGTGGATGTACTCCTCGATGGCCGGCAGGTTGAAGGCATAGTCTTCACAGGCCAGGCTGATTGAGTGACCGCTCTTGCCGGCACGACCGGTACGACCGATGCGGTGTACATAGTCTTCAGCGTCGTCGGGCAGGTCATAGTTGAAGACGTGGGTCACGTCAGGGATGTGCAGACCACGGGCGGCCACGTCGGTGGCGACCAGAATATCGAGCGCACCCTTGGTGAAATCCTCGAGGATCTTCATCCGTTTCTTCTGCGGCACATCACCGGTCAGCAGACCGACGCGGTGGCCGTCATTCTCCAGCCAGGCATGGACGTCTTCACAGACATGCTTGGTGTTGGCGAAGACGATGGCTTTTTCCGGCCACTCCTCTTCCATCAGGGAGAGCAGCAGCAACATCTTGTCTTCATTGGAGGGGTAGAACAGCTCCTCCTTGATCCGCACGCCGGTCATCTGCTCCGGCTCGACCTGCACATGTTCCGGGTGGTTCATGTGTTCGTATGCCAACTCCTGCACACGCAGGGAGAGGGTGGCGGAGAACAGCATGCTCAGACGCTCGGTCGCGGGCGGCATGCGGCGGAACAGGAAGCGGATGTCCTTGATGAAGCCCAGATCGAACATGCGATCTGCTTCGTCCAGTACCACGACCTGAATGTTGCTCAGATCGATGACCTTGGACTTGAAGTAGTCGATGATGCGGCCTGTGGTGCCGATCAGGATGTCGACGCCCTGCTCCAGCACGGCCAGCTGCTTGTCGTAACCTTCGCCGCCGTAGGCGAGGCCGAGTTTCAGGCCGGTAGAAGCGGCGATGCTGTCGGCATCGTTATAGATCTGTACTGCCAGTTCCCGGGTGGGTGCCATGATGATGGCTCTGGGTTGGTTAACCAGACGGGGCTTGGTCAGCGGGTGAGTCAGCAAATAGTTGAATGTCGCGGCCAGGAAGGCAATGGTCTTGCCGGTTCCTGTCTGGGCCTGACCGGCGAGGTCATGGCCCTCTACCAGCAGTGGCAGGGAGAGTGCCTGGATGGGGGTGCAATAGTGAAATCCCTTTGATTCCAGACCAGCCAGAACTTCGGGTTCGAGGCCCATTTGGGCGAATTTGTCGGTCGTTAAGTGTGTTTTGCTCATGGCGGTAGGTTATCAGGTTAGGCTTGCAATAATAAACAGGATCATTTCAAATAGGGCAACTATTGCCTTTATTGACGAGTCAATAAAGCCTTATTTACTGACTGGAGTTGGAGATGAGTGACAAGATTGTTCAGCTGAGCGATGCCAGCTTCGAGGCAGATGTAATCAAAGCCGATGGCGCCGTTCTGGTCGACTTCTGGGCCGAGTGGTGTGGTCCGTGCAAGATGATTGCCCCGATCCTGGAAGAAGTTGCCCAAGAGTACGAAGGTCGCGTGACCGTAGCCAAACTGAACATCGACCATAACTCTGATACTCCGCCCAAGTACGGCATTCGTGGTATCCCGACCCTCTTGCTGTTCAAGAATGGCGAAGTGGCAGCGACCAAGGTCGGTGCACTGTCCAAGACTCAGCTGAAAGAGTTCCTGGACGGCAACCTGTAATAATTAAAGAGGAGCGCATTGCAATAATGCGCTCCTTGTGTTTTATCACCTAGACGCTCATCCCGATTGGTGCTAGTTTATCGCTCGTTTGCTAACCTTTTTGCCTGACTCTTTGCTAACCACAGCCTGGCAATCAAATCCGATCAGCATCAATCCAGCAGACTGTCTCCTCATTTCAATCCTTGCTTACAGACTTTCACCACTATGAATCTGACTGAATTAAAGAACACTCCTGTGTCCGAGCTGGTCAAGCTTGGCGAATCCATGGGGTTGGAAAATCTGGCTCGGGCGCACAAGAAAGATATTATTTTTGCAATCCTCAAGGCGCACGCCAAGGGTGGTGAAGATATCTTTGGCGACGGTGTGCTGGAAATCCTGACCGATGGTTTCGGCTTCCTGCGCAGTGCAGACGGCTCCTATCTGGCAGGCCCTGACGATATCTACGTCTCCCCGAGCCAGATCCGCCGCTTCAACCTGCGTACCGGCGATACCATCTCCGGCAAGATCCGGCCACCGAAAGAGGGCGAACGCTACTTCGCACTGCTCAAGGTCAATGAGGTCAACTACGACCGTCCGGAAAACTCCCGCAACAAGATCCTGTTTGAAAACCTTACCCCCCTGCATGCCAACGAACGTCTGCGCATGGAACGGGGTAATGGCTCTACCGAAGATATCACCGCCCGTGTACTGGACCTGGCTTCCCCCATCGGTAAAGGCCAGCGTGGCCTGATCGTGGCGCCGCCCAAGGCCGGTAAGACCATGCTGCTGCAGAACATCGCCCAGAGCATCGCCTACAACCACCCGGACTGTGAACTGATCGTTCTGCTGATCGACGAGCGTCCGGAAGAGGTGACCGAGATGCAGCGGATGGTGAAAGGTGAAGTGATCGCTTCCACCTTTGACGAGCCTGCTTCCCGTCACGTTCAGGTTGCCGAAATGGTGATCGAGAAGGCCAAGCGTCTGGTCGAGCACAAGAAAGATGTGGTGATCCTGCTGGACTCCATCACCCGTCTGGCTCGCGCCTACAACACCGTTATCCCGTCATCCGGCAAGGTACTGACCGGTGGTGTGGACGCCAACGCCCTGCACCGTCCCAAGCGCTTCTTCGGCGCCGCGCGTAATGTTGAAGAGGGCGGCAGCCTGACCATCATCGCCACCGCGCTGATCGATACCGGCTCCAAGATGGATGAAGTCATCTACGAAGAGTTCAAGGGTACCGGCAACATGGAACTGCACCTCTCGCGCAAGATTGCCGAGAAGCGTGTCTACCCGGCCATCGACATCACCCGCTCCGGCACCCGCAAGGAAGAGCTGCTGACCACTGGTGACGAGCTGCAGAAGATGTGGATCCTGCGCAAGATTGTCCACCCGATGGGCGAGATCGACGGTATCGAGTTCCTCATCGACAAGCTGGCGATGACCAAGACCAACGACGAGTTCTTCGACGCCATGCGGCGCCAGCAGAAGTAAGTCCGGTCAGAAAATGACGAAACCGCGGCCCTGGTCGCGGTTTTTGTTTATCTGTTTTCCGGTTGCCCTAGTAGTATGAGATCCCGATGTCGCATGGATGGAGACGTCATGAAGCCTGTTGTCTGGTTATTGCTGGGATTGCTGAGTGCAATGCCAGTCTGTGCGCAGAGTGCTCCGGCTACGGTGACAGCCGAGACGCTGCAGACGCATCGGCACTATCTGGCGAGCCGTCTGCAGCAAGGACAATTTGCCGCCATCGACTCTCTGCTGGCGACCCTGAGCCGCGAGCAGCGGGAGTTCCTGCTGTTGCAGCTGCTGCGGGATATTCCGGTTACCGCTCCTGCGTCCCCCGCGTTGCAACGCTGGGTCGAGGCACAGGCCGACAAGGCTCCAGAGTGGCTGCAGGAGCAGCAGGTAGACGGTTTTCTGGTGCAGCAACCTGTCTACGATTTTGCCGCGCAGGCCCGTCAGTTGCTGGGCGAATGGCAACTGCACTCATTGGTGCAGCGTTATCAGCAGCAACTTGCCCAGGGCAACTTCCAGCTAAAGTCCATCTACTACAGCAGTAACCCCGATATTGCCATGCAGCAGCAAGCTCTGTTGCTGGCCCTCGACGCCTTGCCGCAATCGATCTGGATGCGGGAGGCGCAAGCGCTGGCCAGCCGGAATATCTATCTGCCCGACAATCAGCTGTTGCTCCATCTGCTGCTGCGCACAGGTGAACCGGCGCTCTATGGCATGTTGTGGCGGCGGCCGGCAGATCAGGATGCGCTGCGCGCACTCGCCACCATCAACCGCTTCCATCATGGCAATACGGCCAGCTCCCTGCTGATTGCCGCCAGCGGCAATCCCGGTTTGAGAGAGCCGGCCCTGCGCCAGCTGAGCGCCCTCTCTCCTTTGCCGCCACAAGCCCAGAAATACCTGCTGGCCGAGCTCTCCAACCGCCAATACGGGGCGCTGGTGGCCGGTCTATTGATGGAGGTGGATGAACCCCAGTTGCTCTCCGGTCTTGCCAGACGCCTCGGCCAGCGTGATCTCCCCCCCGCAGCACCGAGTCTGCTGCCTGATTCGGGTACACCCGATGGGCAGCCAGGGTTATAATGCGTGACCTCCTGAACCCGGTTGGGAACTTGCATGAAATACAAGGATTTGCGTGATTTCATCGCGCAGCTGGAACAAAACGGACAACTCAAGCGCATCACCCGCGAGATAGACCCCTATCTGGAGATGACCGAGATCAGCGATCGCACCCTGCGTGCGGGTGGCCCGGCTCTGCTGTTCGAAAATCCCAAAGGCTACACCATGCCGGTGCTGACCAATTTGTTCGGCACCCCGGATCGGGTTGCCATGGGCATGGGGCAGCCCGATGTGGGCGCTCTGCGTCAGGTCGGGGTCTGGCTCTCCTATCTCAAGGAGCCCGAGCCGCCCAAGGGATTCAAGGAGCTGATGGAGAAGCTGCCGATCTTCAAGCAGGTGCTCAACATGCCGACCAAGCGCCTCTCTTCCGCCCCCTGCCAGCAGGTGGTGCAGGAGGGAGATGCGGTCGATCTCGACCAGATCCCGATCCAGCACTGCTGGCCCGGCGATGTGGCGCCGCTGGTCACCTGGGGCCTCACCATCACCCGCGGCCCCTACAAGAAGCGCCAGAACCTCGGCATCTATCGCCAGCAGAAGATCGCCAAAAACAAGCTGATCATGCGCTGGCTGGATCATCGTGGCGGTGCCATCGATTTTCGCGAGTGGCAGGAGGCCCACCCGGGCGAGCGATTCCCGGTGGTGGTGGCACTCGGTGCCGATCCGGCGACCATTCTCGGCGCGGTGACGCCGGTGCCGGATACTCTCTCCGAATATGCCTTTGCCGGTCTGCTGCGCGGCAGCCGTACCGAGGTGATCAAGGCCATCAGCTGCGATCTGGAGGTGCCCGCCAGCGCCGAGATCGTGCTGGAAGGCTATCTGGAGCCGGGTGAGATGGCGCCGGAAGGGCCCTATGGCGACCACACCGGTTACTACAACGAGGTGGACGAGTTCCCGGTCTTTACCATCACCCACATCACCAAGCGGCGCGATGCCATCTATCACAGCACCTACACCGGCCGTCCGCCCGATGAACCGGCGGTACTGGGTCTGGCGCTGAACGAGGTGTTCGTGCCGCTGCTGCAGAAGCAGTTCCCCGAGATTGTGGACTTCTATCTGCCGCCGGAGGGGTGCTCCTACCGGATGGCGGTGGTGACCATCAAGAAGCGTTACCCGGGCCACGCCAAGAGGGTGATGCTGGGAGTCTGGTCCTTCCTGCGCCAGTTTATGTACACCAAGTTCGTGGTGGTGTGTGACGATGACGTCAACGCCCGCGACTGGAAGGATGTGATCTGGGCCATCACCACCCGGATGGACCCGGCACGGGACACCACCTTGATCGAGCATACGCCGATCGACTATCTGGACTTCGCCTCGCCGGTCTCCGGCCTCGGCTCCAAAATGGGGCTGGATGCCACCAACAAGTGGCCGGGCGAGACCAATCGGGAGTGGGGTCAGCCCATAGTTCAGGATGAGGCGGTGAAGCAGAAGGTCGATGCCATCTGGGATGAGCTCAATATCCTCGGATGAGGCAAACATGACAGCTTTGCTGCAAAAAGTGATGCGATCCGCATTGATTTGAGTATTCTCGACTGACGGGGCCAGGGCTGCTGGTCGTCACTCCATAGTGAAACAATGAGCGAAGCGGGCCGAGCGAGCCCGCCACAAGGACAAGAATGCAACGTATCAAATGCCGCGTAGAGGAACTGCGCGAATATGTCGACACCATCTGGCATGTGGCTCTGACGCCGCAGCAAGCGATCAGCTTCAAGCCGGGCCAGTATCTGCTGGTGGTGATGAGCGATTCGGACAAGCGCCCCTTCTCCATCGCCAACTCGCCGACCCGCCCGGGCGTGCTGGAGCTGCAAATTGGTGCCACTCCCGAGAACGCCTATGCCGGTCAGGTGCTGGCCCGCATGCGCGAGCAGGGGGAGATCGAGGTCGAATTGCCGGCTGGCAAGGCGTTCCTGCGCGATGAGTCTCCCCGTCCGCTGATCCTGATGGCGGGCGGCACCGGCTTCTCTTACGCCCGCTCCATTCTGGAATATCTGATCGACACAGGCAGCAAGCGCCCGGTGTTCTTCTACTGGGGGGTGCGTCAGGCTCACTGGCTCTACGAACTGGAGCAGATGCAGCAGTGGGAGCGTGACTATGCGCCGCTCACCTTTATCCCGGTGGTGCAGGAGCCGGATGCTGACTGGACCGGCAAGAGCGGACTGGTGCACAAGGCGATCATGGATGACTTCGTCAGCCTCCACGACTACGACATCTATGTCGCCGGTCGCTTCGAGATGGCGGGGGCCGCGCGTGAGGAGTTCAAGATCCTCGGCGCCGAGCCGGAGCGCATCTTCGGTGACGCCTACGAATTTATCTGACGGGATCCCCGCTTGGATGACGCAGCCCCCGGTTTTGCCGGGGGCTTTTGTTTTTGTGGCTGCCGCAGTACCTGATCGTACCGAATGGTTGGATTATCGCGGCGTTATCCCATTATTTTTCAATATATTGGCTATGAATGGCTACTAATCTGGCTTGGCTGGTGGCATCTTTGTTTGGATTGACAAGAGCATCCATAGAGCAAGCACAAGGAGGCGCAGTGTTAAGCAAAGAGGCAAGGGGGCAACCCGGGTATGATCGGGAGGCACCCTGCGCGACTGAGCTGGCCGCCATGCCGGAACCCTCCTCCGGTGGTGATGCGTTTGCCCGTTTGCAGGCAGAGATCGCCGCTTTGCAGCATGAAAACGGCCTGTTGCAGGAGAAGCTCAATGCCGCCCTCGATGGCACCGGCATCTGTCTCTGGCAGGGCACCATTCCCACCGGCGAACTGCGGGTCTTCAATCTGCAGAACTTTCAGGCTGGCGATATGGCCCCTCATTTCGATCAGTGGAGCGCCAAGCTCCATCCCGACGATCGCGCCCATGCCATGGGCAGCTACTTTGCCCACCTTGAGAGGAAAACGCCCTTCTACGAAGCTGAATACCGCACCATCAGCCCGGCCGGGGAGATCACCTGGCTGTGGGATCGTGGTCGCGTAGTGGAGTGGGATGATGAGGGCAGGCCATTGCGGATCATGGGCTCCCATATCGATATCACCCAGCGCAAGGCTTATGAGCAGCGGCTGGCAGAGCGTGCCAACTGCGATGCGCTCACCGGCCTGCTCAACCGGCAGGGATTTGGCAAGGCGTTCGCTCTACAGCCGCCACAAGGGACGGGGGCACTGCTCTTTATCGATCTGGATGACTTCAAGGGGATCAATGACCAGTTGGGCCACGCTTGTGGTGATCAGGTACTGCAGCAGATGGCGGATTGGCTGCGTCTCATTATGCCGGGCTCTGCCCTGTGCGGCCGTTACGGCGGTGACGAGTTTGTGGTTTATCTGCATCGTGATGTATCAAACCATGCTCTGGCTCATCTGGCCGATGCCCTGATCTGCCGGATGCATGGTTACGTGCCCAAACCCGGTTGCCCGCAGCGGGTGGGGCTGAGTATCGGCATCGCCCTGTGGGAGGAGCAACCATTGAGCTTCCGACAGGCATTGGAGGTGGCCGACCGGGCCATGTACGAGGCCAAGGCGCGCGGCAAGCGGGCCTGGTATCTGCTTCAGGTGTGATGCTTTTTACAGGTTCAATACAAAGCAAAAACCCCAGCTGAGCTGGGGTTTTCGTTATTCGCCTTTGGCGCCGAGCTGCTGCTCGAGCTGAGCCAGCTTGCTTTCGAGGGCGGCCAGTTTTTCCCGGGTACGCAGCAGCACCTTGGTCTGCACGTCGAACTCTTCACGGCTGACCAGATCCAGCTTGCCCAGCTGCGCTTGCAGTACCTGACGCATCTTCTTCTCGGCCTCTTCACCCATGCTGCGAATGCCGGGTGGCAGGGAGTTGTGCACCTGCTTGGCGATCTCTTCCAGTTTCTTCGGGTCGATCATGATGTCCTCCTTAAGCGTTGGCGGACATTCTACCGACAATTCCCTCACTTTGCCGAGATCGCGGCGGCTTTTTAGTCGTGATGGTGCCCGCTGGCTGGTCGGGTCTGGTTAATCACTCACTGTTGTTACCCTTGCGCCCCTTTGTTGACGTAAAACCTTGATTCTCGCCACAAACCTGAGCAGAAGATGACCAACATGAGTCTCGTTGGTTGTTGGTTTTATGTTAACGTCTTGCAGTCGCGGTCGTGATGGCCTCGTTGGCTGGTGATGGATAACAACCCTATAAAAAGAGAATAAAAAATGAAGAAGAAGCTAATTTATGCAGCTGTTGTCAGCGCTCTGCTGAGCGGATGTGGTGGAGATGACAACAAGGGAGATACTACCAGCTCCCTGGACTATGCCCTGAGTGGAGCCAATGGACTTCGCCCGAGTGTGCTGGCCCCCCGCGCCAGCGATGGTACCCTGAAGTTTTCGACAGAAACTGCTGATCTGTCGAACCCGGTATCGGCCCTCTCCACCCTTGATGGCTGGTCAACCACCCAACCCGTCCAGCTGGTACCGGCGACCGTGACCGGTGTCTCTGTGCCGGCCCCGGCGGCCAGCGAGTATGTCTCTGCCGTTGCGCCCCTCTACCTGCTGGAGCTGGTACTGGATCCGGTGACTCAGCGACCCGTTGGAGTGAAGAACAATAAGACTCTGACCTATGGCACTGACTTTGTGGTGAGTGATGGTGGCGGCAAACTCAATCTGGTTCCGCTCAAGCCGCTCAATCCCTCTTCCTACTACATGATCGTGGCGACCGACTCCCTCAAGGACAGTCGTGGTACGCCGCTCAAGGCCGGCGGTGATTACAGCAACTTCAAATCGACGGCTGGTGCAACCGCGCAGGAGCAGACCATCAGCAGCCTGATTGCGCTGCAGGAAGCGTTGTTCAAGGCCGCTACCGGGATTACCGGCGATCGAGTGATTTTCTCCGACTGGTTTGCCACCCAATCTGGCGCCGATGTGCTGCTGGCTGTGAAGGGAGCTGCGGCCACCGTGTTGCAGAGCCCGACCCTGGATGCCGCATCGTTGTGGAAGCAGGACGCCAAAGGCAACACCAGCCTGCCGGGGACCTATACGATTGATGCGCTCAATGGCGGGGTATCCTTCCTGACCCAGCTGGCGAACGAGCCATTCTTGCCTCAAGATGATCGGGATGCGATTGCTGCCGCTGTCGCTGCCAATGCCACATTGAACGGCATCGCGGCGGTGACCAAGGTGTATACCGGTGCCGTCAAGCTCCCTTACTTCCTCTCTACTCCAGCGATAGCCGGCTCCTGGGACAAGGCCAAGACCCAATCTTGGCATGGCGCCATTCTCAGCCTCTATGCCATCGCCAATGCGTTGAAAGCGGGTGATACCGAGGTGATCGGTGGGCTGGTCGGGGCGGGTGTGGACCCAGTACTGCTGGGTGAGCTGATCGCCGATCCGAGCCGTCAGGCCGATCTGCTGAGGGAGGCGAGCAAGCTGATCGGGGTGACCCTCACCTCGGGTGGCAAGCCGCTGGATGCCGAGCGCAATATCGGTCGTTTCAACCCGCTGCCGACCCTGACCGAAGTACAATCTGTACCGCTGCGGATCTTTGCCCCCACCACTGACCTCAGCACTGTCACCGATGTGATCATCTATCAGCACGGGGTCACCTCCATCAAGGAGAACGCCTATGCGCTGGCGCTGAGCCAGATAGGTGCCGGGTTAGACCCATCAGTGAACAAGGTGGTTGCTGTGGTGGTGATCGATCACCCGCTGCACGGTGAGCGTGGCTATGCCCTGAGCGGCAGCATGGATACCGTCACCACCTCCGAGAACCCGACTCCCTATCTGAATTTGGGTTATCTGACGGTGGCGCGGGACAACCTGAAACAGAGCGTGGCCGATCTGCTTGGCCTTCGCCTGGCTGTCGGTCTGGCCAATGCCAAGGGGCTGGGTGGCCAATTGGGTGGTGCTGGTCTGAAGGTGCATTTCCTCGGTCACTCACTCGGTGCCATTACCGGGGCCAATCTGCTGGCTGTAGCCAACCAGACCACCGGCAGTGCTCAGGCTGATGCCCTGTTCAAGTTCGATACCGGCGGTCTTGCGATGCCGGGTGGCGGCATCGCCCCGCTGCTGCTCAACTCGCCGAGCTTCGGGCCGACCATCAAGATGAGCGTGCTCACCTCGGGCAGTCCTGAGTTGAAGGCCGGGTTTGAGGCTTATGCTCCCGGTTGCCAGACGGCGGTGCCGACCTGTTTCGTGAACGAGTTCCTGCCCAGTCTGGATGCGGCTACTCAGGCGGGGGCTGCGAGCACCTTGCAGAGCTATACCTTTGCCGCCCAGTCAGTGCTGGACTCTGCCGACCCGATCAATCTGGGCAGTGGCGTCGCCAAGAGCTTCCCGCTGTTCGCCACCGAAATTGTTGGTGATGGGGCGCTCAGCTTACCGGATCAGGTGATCCCCAACAGCATCGCCTCCGCGCCTTTGGGTGGTACCGAGCCGCTGTTCCGGGTACTGGGTTTGCAAGAGCTGAAGGGTTCCGGCGTGCTCCCGGCGGGTCACCATGCTGCGCGCTTCCTGAAAGGGGGCCATAGCTCGCTGCTGGCCCCTGACGAGAACTTTGATCCGACTGGCGCGGTCACCACCGAGAGCCAGACCCAGTTCGCCAGCTTCTTTATGAGTGGCGGTGCGGCGGTCAAGGTGACTGACGACACCCTGCTCAAGCAGTAACTGCGCAGACCATAAGCAAACGCCGCCCTTCGGGGCGGCTTTCTCGTTTCTGAAACTGCTGAATAATCAGGTCGGCTGGTGGTTGCGATCCAGCCAGCCTTGCAGCAGGCCGACCAGCAGGCCGGTCAGGTGGGCGATGTTGGCGGTGCTGGTTCCGAGCATGTCGAAGAAGCCGAGCACCATCCAGAACAGCATAAAGCCCATCAGCGCCGGTGGCAGAGTCAGGCCACAGGCCGGTTGCAGCTTGCTGCGCAGCCAGCAGTAGCCGAGCAGGGCATAGACCACGCCGGAGAGGCCGCCAAACAGCGGGCCGCTGGCGAAGAACTCGGCGATATTGGGCAGGGCGGCGCCCACCAGCAGCAGGATCAGCAGCTTGCCGCTGCCAAGGCGCTGCTCGATCTGACCGCCGAGATACCACCACCACAGCAAGTTGAACACCAGATGGAGTACCGAGAAGTGGATCAGGGCGGGGGTGAAATAGCGCCACGCCTGCCAGTCGGTGAACTGGGCCAGCGTCGGGTGGAATGCCAGTTCATCGTAGATGGGTAGGCCGATGGCCTCGATGCCGTAGATGGCGAGGCAGGCGATGATCACCACCAGCGTCAGTGGCCCCGCCTGATGGAGGAAATCGGTGATGGGATCCGTCATCCCCTTGCTGTAGTCGATGCGGGCATCGGCGCGGCCGGATTGCCAGGAGGCTTCCATATAGCGCGGGTGGCCCGGCTCGGCCAGAAAGCGCTTCACCTCCAGCTGGGCTTGGGCAAGGCGTAGCTCGTCCGCCAACCAGATGGTGACCCCCAGCTCGGACTGGGTCAGCTCGCAGGAGATCCCCAGGGTCGCCAGATAGTCCACCAGCGCTTGTGCCATGCGGGCGTTGTCGAGCACTAGCAGCTGGATCATGCCTCGCCAGCCTCGATGGGAAACTCCCGGCGCCACGCCTCGAAACCGCCATCCAGACTGTAGACCTCGTCATAACCCTGTTGCAGCAGGTATTGGGCGGCCCCCTGACTGCTGTTGCCGTGATAGCACATCACGATGACCGGGGTATCGAAATCCACTTCGTTCATAAAGCGCACCAGGGTGCCGTTGGTGAGGTGGAAGGCGCCGACCGCGTGGGCCGCTTCAAAGGATTGCGGGTCGCGAATATCCACCAGACGGGCTTCACCCGCGCTCAGTTTCTGGTGGGCATCATGGGCATTGATATGGGCAAACTGGTCCATCGGGATGTCCTGCGAATAGGTTGATTACGGGCCAGTGTACCGCAAGCTTGGGCGCAAACTAACCCCACAAAAGATAAGGGAGCCAGCGGCTCCCTTGTTGATATGGCATGCGGGTGAGTGGGTTAACCGCCCAGATAAGCCTGCCGCACCGCCGGGTTGGCCAGCAGGGCGGCGCCCGTGTCTTGCAGCACCACGTGGCCGTTCTCCAGCACATAGCCGCGGTCGGCCAGCTTGAGCGCCTGGTTGGCGTTCTGTTCCACCAGAAAGATGGTCATCCCCTTCTGCCGCAACTGTTCGATGGTGTCGAAGATCTGCTGAATGACGATGGGGGCCAGCCCCAGCGAGGGTTCATCCAGCAGCAGCAGGCGCGGTTTGCTCATCAGGGCGCGGCCGATGGCCAGCATCTGCTGCTCGCCGCCGGACATGGTGCCTGCGCGCTGCTCCAGTCGCTCATGCAGGCGCGGGAACAGGGTGAACACCTGATCCAGCAGGCCATGCTGCTCGGCCTTGTCGACGAAGAAGGCGCCCATCAGCAGGTTCTCCTCCACCGTCAGGCGGGCGAAGATACGGCGCCCCTCCGGCACCACGGCGATATCCTTGCGCATGATGCGGGCGGTGGTGAGGGAGCTGATCTGTTCCCCCTCAAACCAGATGGAGCCGCTGCTGGGCTTGGGCTCGCCGCAGAGGGTCATCAGCAGGGTAGTCTTGCCCGCGCCGTTGGCGCCGATCAGGGTGACGATTTCCCCCTCTTTCACCTCGACGCTAACATCGTGCAGCGCCTGAATTTTGCCGTAGTGGGTCGATACGTTGCGAAGTTCTAACATCTTGTTTTCCTTACGACTCGCCCAGATAGGCCTTGATCACTGCCGGGTTGTTACGGATCTCATCCGGCTTGCCATGGGCCAGCGGGGTGCCCTGGCTGACCACGAAGATGCGGTTGGAGATGCCCATCACCAGCTTCATATCGTGTTCGATCAGCAGCACCGAGACCCCGAATTCGTCCCGCAGGCTCATGATCAGCTCGTCCAGTTCGTCGGTCTCCTTCGGGTTGAGACCGGCGGCCGGTTCATCCAGCATCAGCAGCTCGGGACGGGTCGCCATGCAGCGGGCGATCTCGAGGCGGCGCTGCTGACCGTAGGCCAGGTTGCCGGCGGCGCGGTTGGCGAGATCCTTGAGGCCCACTTTATCCAGCCAGAAGGCGGCCCGCTCCAGCCCCTCCTGCTCGGCACGGCGGAAGGCCGGGGTCTTGAACAGGCCGGCGATAAAGCTGGTGTTGAGGTGCTGGTGCTGGGCAACCAGCAGGTTCTCCACCGCTGTCATCTCCTTGAACAGCCGCACATGCTGGAAGGTACGCACAATCCCCTTGCGGGCGATGAGGTGGCCGGGCAGCCCCTGGATCTCCTCACCCTTGTAGCGGATGGTGCCGCCGCTCGGGCAGTAGAAACCGGTCAGGCAGTTGAAGATGGTGGTCTTGCCCGCACCGTTGGGGCCGATGATGGAGATCACCTCGCCCTTGTCGATATCCAGCTTGACCCCGTTGACGGCCAGCAGGCCACCGAAGCGCATCGACAAATCAGAGACTTCCATTAACTTCTGATGAGTACTCATTTCTTCAACTCCAGATGCGGACGGGTCATCGGCAGCAATCCTTGTGGCCGCCAGATCATCATGAACACCATCAAGAGGCCGAACATCAGCATGCGGTACTCGTTGAATTCGCGGGCCAGCTCCGGCAGCACCGTCATCACGATGGCAGCCAGCACCACTCCGATCTGCGAGCCCATGCCACCCAGCACTACGATCGCAAGCACTATGGCCGACTCGATAAAGACGAAGGATTCCGGGCTGATAAAGCCCTGCCGCGAGGCAAAGAAACTCCCCGCGAAGCCTGCGAAGGTGGCGCCTATGGTGAAGGCGGTCAGCTTGATGATGGTGGGGTTGAGCCCCAGCGATTTGCAGGCGATTTCGTCTTCCCGCAGCGCTTCCCAGGCGCGGCCCAGCGGCATGCGCAGCAGGCGGTTGATGACGAACAGGGTCACCACCACCAGCACCAGCGCCATCAGGTAGAGGAAGATCACCTTGTGGTTAGCGTTGTAGGTAATGCCGAAGAAGTTGTGGAAGGTATCAAAGCCGCCATCCTTGACGGTGCGGTTGAACTCCAGCCCCCCCAGGGTCGGTTTGGGAATACCGGAGATCCCGTTCGGGCCGCCGGTCAGGGTGGTCATGTTGTTGAGCAGGATGCGGATGATCTCGCCAAAACCCAGGGTGACGATGGCCAGATAGTCCCCCCGCAGCCGCAGCACCGGGAAACCGAGCAGGAAGCCGAAGGTAGCGGCCATCAGCCCGGCGATGGGCAGGCACTCCCAAAAGCTCAACCCAAAGTAGGTGTTGAGCAGGGCATAGCTGTAGGCGCCGACCGCGTAGAAGCCGACATAGCCGAGATCGAGCAGACCGGCGAGGCCGACCACCACGTTCAGCCCCAGCCCCAGCATGATGTAAATCAGGGTGAGGGTGGCGAGATCGATGGCGCCGCGAGAGGCCATAAAGGGCCAGCTCACCGCAAACAGCAGCACCAGCACGGCGGTGAGGTTATAGAGCTTGGGCGCCTCTTCCGGGCTCGGCAGCACCAGCTTGGTGAAGCCGACCGAGAAGCCGCTGATGGAGGCCTGAAACAGCTTGGCTATTTGGCCGCGCAGCATCTGGAACCAGAAAACAATGGTGGCGCCCCCCAGTAGCCAGGTCAGCGACACATCGAGGCGGCTCACTACCTGCAGGCTGGAGCCATCGGTCTCCAGCTTGAAGCCGAGCAGCCAGAAAGAGAGCACCAGCAGCACTAGGCTGGCGATACAGGCGTGGATCAATTGATGTTTCATCACACTTTCTCCACTTCCGGACGACCCAAGATGCCAGTAGGCATAAAGAGCAGCACAAAGATGAGCAGGGCAAACGCCATCACATCTTTGTACTCGGTGCTGAGATAACCGGCGGTGAGCGCTTCAACCACCCCCAGCAGCAGGCCGCCCAGTACGGCGCCCGGAATGCTGCCGATACCGCCCAATACTGCGGCAGTGAAGGCCTTCAGACCGGCCATAAAGCCGAGGTAGGGGTTGATGACGCCGTAATACATGCCGAGCAGCACCCCGGCGACGGCGGCCAGCGCGGCCCCCAGCACGAAGGTGATGGAGATGACTACATGGGTGTCGATGCCCAGCAGGTTGGCCATCTTGATATCTTCCGAACAGGCGCGGCAGGCGCGGCCCATGCGGGAGCGGCCGATGAACTGGGTCAGCGCCAGCATGGTGATGAAAGTCACCACGAAGATGATCAGCTGCATATAGGAGAGGCTGGCCTGAAAGCCATCCTCACCCCCTAGGGTCCAGCCGCCGGAGAGCAGGCTGGGCATGGCGATATCCCGCGAACCCTGTGCCATCCGCATCATGTTCTGCAGGAAGATCGACATGCCGATGGCGGAGATGAGAGGGATCAGCCGGTTGCCACCGCGCAGTGGCCGGTAGGCGACCCGCTCGATGCTCCAGCCATAGGTGCCGGTGATGATGATACTGACCAGGAAGGCGCCCCCCAGCAGTAGAAAGGTGCTGTCGATGCCCATCATCATGAGCCCCGCCATCACCATAAACGCGACATAGGAGCCGATCATGTACACCTCGCCGTGGGCGAAGTTGATCATGCCGATGATGCCATAGACCATGGTGTAACCAATGGCGATCAACGCATAGGTGCTGCCTATGGTTAATCCGTTCAGCAGTTGCTGAACCAGATAGAGGAGGTGTTCGGACATACTGCGTTCCCTGTACTTGCCCGCAAAGAGAGGAGGGGGTGAGCGTACTCACCCCCGATCGGCAGATTATTTGACTTGGCTGGAAGTACCGTCAGCGTGCCACTGGAACACACCGAATTCGAAGCCTTTCAGGTCACCGTTCGGTGCCCAGGTCAGGGGGCCCATCACGGTATCGATCGGCGCAGCCTTGATGGCGGCGGCAACGGCGGCCGGGTCATCTTCACCCACCTTGGCGATACCGGCTGCCAGGGTTTGCACTGCGGCATAGGTGGTCCAGACGAACGGGCCGGAGGAGTCCTGACCCTTGGCTTTGAACGCTGCAACCAGCGGGGCGTTGGCCGGCACCAGATCGTATTTGTTCGGCAGGGTCACCAGCAGGCCTTCGGAAGCCGGGCCGCCGATGGCGGAGATATCCTTGTTACCGACCCCTTCCGGGCCCATGAACTTGGCTTTCAGCCCCTTCTCGCCAGCCTGACGCAGGATCAGGCCCAGCTCAGGGTGATAGCCGCCGTAGTAGACGAAATCGACGTTCTCTTTCTGCAGCTTGGCGATCAGGGCGGAGAAGTCCTTGTCACCGGCGGTGATCCCTTCATAGGCCACCACCTTCACGCCAGCCTTGTCCAGTGCGGCTTTGACGCTGGAGGCGATCCCTTCACCGTACTGCTTCTTGTCGTGGATAACGGCGACGCGCTGGGGTTTGACCTGCTCGATGATGTACTTGGCGGCAGTCGGGCCCTGATCGCTATCCAGACCTATGGTGCGCAGAGTCAGCTGGTAACCGCGCTCGGTGATCTTGGGGTTGGTGGAGGCGGGGGTAACCATCAGGATCCCCTCGTCTTCATAGATGTCGGAGGCGGGCAGGGTGTTGTCGGAGCAGAGGTGACCGACCACGAACTTGACGCCATCATTTACCACCTTGTTGGCGATGGCTACCGCCTGCTTGGGATCACAGGCGTCGTCATAGATGACGGCTTCGATCTGCTTGCCATTGATACCGCCAGCCTTGTTGATCTGCTCGACCGCCATCTTGCCGCCGGTGAACTGCATGTCCCCGTACTGGGCAACCGGGCCGGTGAGCGGGCCTGCGATACCTATCTTGATGGTGTCTGCCGCGTGTGCGATGGAGATCGATCCAAACAGAGCCAAAGAAACCGCTGCGCTTACTGTAATTTTGCTCAACTTATGCATTGATTCGTCCCTTAATCAGTGGATTGTTTCATTTACGAGTGCCATTCCGGATCGACATCCCGTGCATCCGGCTATAGGTATGGTTCTATCATTCCTCACGGGGCAATAACAAGCTGTTAAAGATACTAACCAGAGGGGGGGGGGGTGGGCTTATTTTGAAATAAATGACCTGTTATTTGTGTTTAATTGGAATTTAGTATCAATTCTTCGCCTTAACATCTTGGTAACCAGAGGTGATTATGATGAAGCACAGAGGATTAGTCTGGTGATATTTTACTCTGATGGTGCTCCCATTTTGACCATTAATCGTTTGCGCAAACAGAAATGAGCGCCTAAATTAGCCGGCATTGACAATTCCGTGGCAGAGCCCGTTAAAACCAAGCCTTTATTCGGGAAATCTGCTAATGTTCCGCCTTTGACAGTCAGGAGACAGAGATGGCCACTATCAAGGATGTCGCCTCGCGCGCAGGCGTATCCATCTCCACCGTCTCACATGTGCTCAACCACACTCGGCGGGTCAGCGAAGACGCGACCCAGAAAGTGATTGAGGCGGTGGCAGAACTCAACTACGCGCCCAACTCGGTAGCGCGCAGTCTTAAGATAAATTCGACCAAGACCATTGGCATGCTGGTGACCACCAGCGTAAACCCCTTCTTCGCGGAAGTGGTGCAAGGGGTTGAAGCGTACTGCTTCGAACAGGGCTACAGCCTGATCCTCTGCAACACCGAAAACCAGCCGCCTCGCCAACAGCATTACCTGAGAATGCTGATGGAAAAACGGGTGGATGGTCTGCTGGTATTGGGGACCGATATCGACACTCCGTTGCGCGACATGCTGCGCATCCACAAGAACGTGCCGCAGGTGGTACTGGATTGGGGGACGGAGTGCGATTTCGCCAACGTCATCAACGACAACGCCCGCATCGGCGCCCGCATGGCCGTACGCCATCTGCTGGAGCTGGGGCACCGTGACATCGTCTGCATCACTGGCCAGCTCTCCAAGCCGACCACCCAGCAGCGACTGGACGGGGTGCGTGATGCGCTGGGCGAACACGGTCTGACCCTCAAAGATGAACAGGTCTTTGAAGGGGACTACGAGAGCCAGAGCGGCTTCGATGCCATGCAGCGCATCCTGGCCCTGCAGCCTCGTCCGACTGCGGTCTTTGCCTTCGATGACCCCATGGCGATCGGCGCGATTTGCGCTGCCTGGGAAGCGGGAGTCAAGGTGCCGGACGATATCTCCATCATCGGCTACGACGATGTGGAGATGGCGCGCTTCTCCAGCCCGCCGCTGACCACCATCCGTCACCCGAAGGCGGAACTGGGCCAGCTGGCGGTGAAGCATCTGGTCAGCCGGATCCGCAACAAGGAGCTGGAAGTGGAGTCGATGACGGTACAGCCCGAGCTGATTGTCCGTCGCTCGGTCAAACCGCTGCGTTAATCCGCACCCGTTGCCAACACGAAAAACCCCCTCTGTCACGAGGGGGTTTTTGTTTATGGGCGGTTTATTTCAGTTCCGGCCAGTAGGCTTTGTTGGCCTCTATCAAGTCATCGAGAATGGACTTGGCCACCGATGCACTGGGCACTGTCTTGGATAGGGTGATCGCTTGCCACAGCTTCTGGTAAGAGTGCTCGACCCAGGCTTCGACCACCAGTTTCTCGACCGCGACCTGCTGGCCCATCATGCCCTGCTGGAACAGCGGGATGCTGCCCACCTGCAACGGCTCTGGCCCGCTGCTGCCGACCAGGCAGGGGATCTCGACCATGGCTTCCGGGTCAAAGTTGGGGATGGCGCCGCGATTGGGAACGATCAGCAGCATCCGCTCCTGGGTGTTGAAGGCAATGGCGGTTGCCAGGTCAACGATATAGGAGGCGTGTTCATCGATCTCCAGCTCGCCAGCTGCTGAGTTGCCTGCCTTGACGATGTCGGTGCAAGCGGTAAAGACCTGCTTCTCGCGGTGCTCCATCACCTCGTTGGCGCGAGTGTGTTCCGGGTTGGAGTGGGCCACCACATAGTCCGGGTAGAGGTAGTACTTCAGATAGGTGTTGGGCAGGGTATCCGGGTCGAGCGCCCACACATCCTTTGCCTTGGCGAAGGTATCGTTCCAGCTTGCTTCGGCATGGCTGGTGCTGTTGGGCACATAGCCGTGGCGGGCGACGTGCTCCTTGATCTTCGGGATCAGGTCGTTGCCTTCCAGATCCTCGATGCGGGTCCACCAGCCAAAGTGGTTGAGGCCGTAATAGCGTACCCGCATCTCTTTGCGGGATTTGAGACCGGCAATCTGGGCCATGCGCCCCTCGATCCCGATCGGCATGTCGCAGATGTTGAGGATTTTGGCGTTGGGACGCAGGCGACGGGTCGCTTCGGCGACGATGGCGGCCGGGTTGGAGTAGTTGAGCATCCAGGCATTGGGTGAGTACTGCTCCATATAGTCGACCAGCTCCAGCACTCCGCCGATGGAGCGCATGCCATAGGCGATACCGCCCGGGCCGCAGGTCTCCTGACCGACCACGCCATGACGCAGCGGGATCTTCTCGTCCAGCTCGCGCATCGGATATTTGCCAACCCGGATATGGGCCATGACGAAATCTACATCGCTAAACGCTGCTTTGGGGTCGGTGCCATAGCTGAAGGCGATCTCGGGAGCCTTCTCTTTCAGCAAGATTTTGCAGGCTTCGGCGATGATCTCCTGACGGGCACCATCGTTGTCGTAGAATTTGATCTCCTTGAGCGGGAAGCGATGCTGATTTTCCAGCAACATCAGAACGATACCTGGAGTAAAAGTGCTACCACCACCGGCAATGACTACAGAGAATTTTTTCATGATCATGACTCCATTACTAAAGACGATTGTTGATGACTGTTGTTCATAATCGATTCCATATTTTCACGTACCTGAGGTACATGCAGACCGATAATTACCTGGATACTATCGCCATGGCGGACGACACCATGGGCTCCCAATTTAATAAACTCCTCATCTGCATCTGCTAGCTTGCTGTTAACCAGCGATATTCTTAAGCGCGTGGCACAATTATTCAGACTGCGTATATTTTTGACTCCACCAAGCGCTTCGATAATTTGTGTTGCACTATCACTGCTACGCTGGTTTTTGGCTGCCTGATAATCTGACTTGGAATAAAGCTTTATTTCACTGTCTTCCCGGCCCGGTGTTTTAAGATTGAGCCTGATAATCAGCGCGCGGAATATCAGGAACCAGATGCCGGTAAAGACCAATCCGATAGCGATCTGGGTGAACATCATTCCCGCATGGTTGTGGAACATGGGTATCCAGTTCTGCGGCAGGAACTGGTCGAGCAGACCTCCACCCATGTTGCCGACCACACCAAACAGGTACATCACAGTCGACATGGTGGCTGCCAGCAGGGCGTGGATGGCAAACAGCAGCGGCGAGATGAAGAGGAAGGTGAACTCCAGCGGCTCGGTGATGCCGACCAGAATGGCGGTCAGGGTGGCCGGGATCAGCAGGCCTGCAACCTTGGCCTTGTTCTCTTTGGCTGCCGTGGCATAGATGGCCAGGGCAATCCCCATGGCACCGAAAATCTTCGAGTTGCCATGCAGGGCAAAGCCACCCTGAGGGAACTGTTCAATCAGCGGGCGAGTGCTCTGGCTGAACTCCAGCATGTGCTGCGCCCAGTAGAGTTGAATGCCCCCCTCTACTGCCGCTGGGCCGAAGATGAAGGGGCCGTAGATAAAGTGATGCAGGCCGGTCGGGATCAAAATCCGCTCGAGGAAGGTGTATACCCACACCCCGACCGGACCCGAGATCAGCATGAAATTCTGCAGGGAGGCGATGCCCATCTGTACTTTTGGCCAGCCAAGCAGGGTCAGCCAGGCACAGGGGATCATCACGAAGAAGGCGACAATGGTGACAAAGGAGCTGCCCTGAAAGATGCCGAGAAAGACCGGCAGTTGGCGATCAAACAGGCGGTTGTGCAGTGCCGTCACGGTGCCGGAGATGACGATGGCCCCTATGATGCTGGTATCCAGGGTCTTGATCCCCGCTACCATGGCGAGGCCACTTTCACCCCCTATATCCTGACTGAAGTCGACCCCGAAATAACTGCCCCAGGTCATGCCCATGGCGTTGATAAAATAGTTCCAGGTCATGAAACTGACCAATACAGCCAGACAGGCTCTGGCTTGTGCCTTATTTGCCAGACCGATTGGCAGGCCAATCGCAAATATAAGCGGCATATTCCTGAATACTGTCCAGCCACCCTCTTCAATAATATGGATGATCTGGAAGAATAATCCTTGTGGGTTTGCCAGTGATTCACCGACAAACATCGGGTTTTTCAGCATAATTGCAATGCCTACTACCATACCTGCAAAAGGAAAAAGCAGTACAGGAGTGAACATTGCTCCGCCAAAACGTTGAATTTGACTGAGCATATATTGTCCCTTGGTTGAAATAGCTAATCGAATCCTTGCCGGTGTTGCCAGATGCAAATTAGCAACGATAAAAAGAGACCTCATGAAATATCTTGGAATAATGTGATCTGACGCATGCAGTTATTTAGACAAAGATGTCTAACTTTTGCGATATTGTTGTACCTCTTGGTTTCGTGATGTTCTTGCAGCTTTGGTTGAAAGTTAAGTTATTGTTTTTAAGCAATTTAGTCACTTGATTCAGAATAAGATGGTTGGCATTGTGACCACAGGAGATGTCTAGCAGTGA
This sequence comes from Aeromonas sp. 601027, assembly GCF_049174455.1. Taxonomy (NCBI): domain Bacteria; kingdom Pseudomonadati; phylum Pseudomonadota; class Gammaproteobacteria; order Aeromonadales; family Aeromonadaceae; genus Aeromonas; species Aeromonas sp. 601027. The sequence continues at coordinate 47,647 of NZ_JAAKTN010000020.1, forward strand.
TCTATAAATCGGTGGCTGATCGACTCAGGATCAGGGTAAACGGTGCCGAGTGCCGGGTGGGAGATGTGTTGCCCGGCGAAAAAGCGCTGGCAGAACAGTATGGCGTCTCCCGCATGACCATTCGCAAAGCGGTAGACATGTTGATCGAGTGGGGATTGGTCGAGCGGCGCCACGGCAGCGGCACCTATGTGACAAAAAAGGATGTCCAGCATGAGACCAAAGGGCTGAGCGGGTTTACCGAACTGATGCGCGAGCAGGGGCGCACTTTGACCAGCCAGGTGTTGGAATTTCGCACCATGCCTGCGCCACCGGCCATCGCCAGTCAGCTGAGGGTGAAGGTGAATGAACCCGTCTATTACTCCAGCCGGATCCGCTCGGTGGATGGTCGGGCTCTGCTGCTGGAAGAGAGCTATATGCCGGTCAGACTGTTTCGCAATCTGTCGGTCGCCCATCTGGAAGGGTCCAAATTCGACTACATCGAACGGGAGTGCGGCATCGCGATTGCGGGCAACTATGAGTGCTTCAGCGCCGTGCTGGCGGATCGGGCTACTGCCGAGCTGCTCCATATCGAGCAGGGGGCCCCTATCCTGCGGCTCACCTCACTCTCATACAGCGAGAGCGGAGAGTTCCTCAACTACTCCATCATGTTCCGTAATGCCAACGACTATCACGTTGACTACCACCTCCACCGTGCCCGCGGTTAGTGCCTGGCTGATGAGGCAGCGTGTCGTTGAAAGAGGGGAGAGCCTGCGAGGGAGGCATTGGCCATAACTCCTCCCTCGGCCCATGCAGATCAAAATAATCAACTCAAATGTTAGTTATCCTTGCTGCCGGATCCGGATGTAGGCAGTGGGGGATGCATGAGCGTGATTGAAGCGATAACCATGGTGGCCGGTATGGTTTATCTGGTGTTGTTGGCGTGGCAGGTGCGCACCGGCTGGCCGGGGCGTCTTGCGCTCGGCCTGCTGGGGCTGGTCTGGTTGCTGGCGGCCGACAGCCTGCTCTGGCTCGCACTGGGGACGGTCACCGCCGTGCTTGCCCTCCGGCATCAGAGGCGGCCGCTGCCCGTGTTCGGGGCGATCGACAGTCAGCAGTTGCGGGCAGGCACTCGCCATCTGCTGCTGCTCTGCTGGGGGCTGGTCACAGTGCAATACAGCCTGCATATCTGGCAGTTGGGACAGGGGATGAGCCCCTGGCTGGTGCGCCCGGACGTGGTGGATGCCTTCCTGCCCATCGCCGGTGGCCTCGGGCTGCGGGCCTGGTTCGCGCAGGGGTTGGTGGATCCCCACCATCCGGCAGCCACCGTCACCGTACTGGTACTCTCCCTGTCGGCCCTGCTGCTGGGGCGGGCGTTCTGTGCCTGGTTCTGTCCGCTCGGGCTGGTGGGGGAATGGCTACATGGCCTGCGCCACCGGTTGCTGCCGGGGGAGTGGAGCCCGCCGCGCTGGCTGGATCTTGCCCTGCGCACCCAGAAATTTCTGGTGCTCGGCTTTCTGCTCTTCATCATCCTGCTGGCGGTGCCGGCTGCTGCCCTGCCCGGCTACTTCACCAGCCCCTACCATCAGGCGGCGGACATGAAGATGGGAGCCTTCTTCTTCAACCTGACCCTGATCTCGGGTCTGTGCCTCGGCTGGGTGTTGCTGCTTACCGCGACCTTTCGTCAGGGATTCTGCCGCTACCTTTGCCCCTATGGCGCCTGGCTCGCCCTGCTGGGGCTACTGACGCCGCTGCGCATTCGCCGCGACCCGGCCCGCTGCCTGCGAAGCCTGGGTCATGACTGCGACAAGTGCAGCCGGGCCTGTCCATCGCGCATTGCGGTGCACCAGCTTATCGCAGTTCGCAACCTGGAGTGCACCGGCTGCCTGAGCTGCGTGGCCGCCTGCCCCAAGCGGGCCGAGGCCCTGCACCTTGGCAGCAAGGTGAAGCGGCTTGCACCGAGCCGTTTGCTGGTGCTGCTCTGCCTGTTGCTGCTGGTGCTGCCGTTGCTCGCGTATGGCCTGCTGGAGATCTGGGTCAGCCAGACGCCGCTGGCGATACGGGCTCACCTGCTGCAACTGTTGCCACAGCTGACCCATTAACCGGGGAGGGTGACTGTGTGACCATGGCGCAAGGTCACAGGGTATGCACATGGACACCCTCGGGTGTCCGTTTTCTTATTCGGGCGGGTGTGGGTTGAGGGGGGCAGTGCAGACCGACTGGCTTACAGGCTGGCGAAATCTACTTCCGGCAAGTTTTCAAAGCCGGGGCGGGCAAACAGATAGCCTTGCATCAGGCTGACGCCCATCTCCCGCAGGCAGGCCATCTCTTCGCGGGTCTCGATCCCCTCCGCCAGCGGGGTGATCTGCAACTCGGCAAACAGCGCCAGACAGTGGCGCACTATGGCTTGTCGGGTCGGGTCCTGGTCGATGCCCCGCAGCAGGTGCATATCGAGCTTGACGATGTTGGGGTGAAAATCGGCCAGCAGGTTGAGGCCCGAGTAACCGGCGCCAAAGTCATCGATTGCCGTCTTGAAGCCGAGGGCCTGATAGTGATCGACGATGCCGCGAAGATGCTGGCTATCCTGCACCTGCTCCACCTCGGTCAGCTCGAACATGATCTGCTCGATGGGGAAGTGGTGTTCGCGGGCCGCCTGCAGGGTGGTGCGGATGCAGCGTTCCGGACGGTAGACCGCATTGGGCAGAAAGTTGATGCTCAGCATGCCCCGCATATCGAGCCGGGCGGCCAGTGCGATGGCCTTGATGCGGCACAGCTGGTCGAAGCGGTAGCGATTGCCATCGTTGACCCGGGCAATCACGCTCTGCGCCGGTTCGTTGTTGATCCCCCGTACCAGCGCCTCATAGCCGAATATGGTGCGCTGGCTGCAATCGACGATGGGCTGGAAGGCCATGGTGAAATCGAAGTCGAGCTCGGCTTTCTCCTGACACAGCTGGCAGATGGCGGGGGACGGGGCGGCAGGTATATCCATGACTCTCCTCTCGGGGCGTGGCGGCGCTGGGCACTGTCTCAAATGATAACAGCTCATTACCCCCCTGTAGGTTCGATTAGCGCAGCGTAATCGGACGATCGAGAGGCTTTGATTACGGTTGTTGCCGTGATTCAGGGGCGGCCAGCCGTAGGGGGAAGTGCGGCTGGCCGTGATAGCGGGAGAATCCATTTACGCGAACGTCCGATTACGCCTGACGGCTAATCGAACCTACGAGTTGCCCCCTTCTCCCCTTGCGGGAGAAGGGTTGGGGATGAGGGGGCGTAATGCCAACCCAAGGTCAATGTTGAGCTTCTCGATGTTCGGCACCGACCGGCATGCTCCGCAATCCACCGCTTTCTGTAGGTTCGATTAGCGCAGCGTAATCGGACGAACGAGAGGCTTTGGTTGCGGTTGTTGCCGTGTAACAGCGTCGGCCAGCCGGAGGGGGAATTCGACTGGCCGTTATGGTGGGAGAATGGATTTACGCGAACGTCCGATTACGCCTAGCGGCTAATCGAACCTACGAGCAGGTGCCCCTGTAATTAATTGTCAATTGTTCTCGCCTCTTCAAGCAAAGTGAAAATTTTATTAATACTTATGTTGTGTTTTTCATCTAGTTCTTTAAGGTCATTTTTTGCTACATCAAGAAGATATTGTGAGACCTTTCTTTTTTTATCAATAAAGGACTCTTGTATAGTTGCTGCTATGCGTTCTAGAATACCACCAATATCTCTCCCTTCATTCTCCACAAGCTTATTTAGCTCTATACAAGCAGATAAGTACTGAAATTGTGTTAGCAACACGTTATCTCCGACACCTCTAGTATCCCAGAGTCTTTCTTCAACAAATCGCAGCGATACTTCATGACCCAAATGACTAATTTTAATGTGTTTAATGCAGTCAGCTATGCTCGCTTTGACCGTTTCTATTTGTCCATATAGTTCATCCGTAGTGTTATCTACTTCTGAATGTAATACATGAAGATTATCTATTTTTGAATTGAGTTGAATCACTACGCTTTTAATTTCACTGTTTATGCTTTCCTGGACATTATGGATCTTTTTAATTTGACTTATTTCTCTCTCGGAAATAAGTGCTGATACTTCATCAAGAATACTTTTTTATCTTTTTCGTGGAGTTTGAAGTTTGACCACCATCCAAAACCTAGAAGCAATGCTAATATCCCAAAAACAGAACCAAGAGACCAATAAACAGTATCTAAAATTTTCTCATGAAACTCCTTCATGATTTTATTTTCTATCTTTAACTCCTCGAATTCTTTTAATTTATAAACCGTTTCTATATCAACTGATGGTGTAGTAGTTATATTTATAGTGCTATCTTTATGGTTTTCAACTGATGTTGCAGATAATAATGCGAATATGAATAATATGATTTTGCTCATATGTGACTCTGGAAAGTTATTAGTAATATTAATTTATCTTTTTTGTTTATATTCGGTCAAACAAAAACGGCGCCTTAACGGCGCCGTTTTTTATATCACTGATTCAACCAACATCACTGCAATAGGGAGATATCCGCGACTTGCAGGAACAGGTTGCGCAGGTTGTTCAGCAGTGCCAGACGGTTGGCCTTGAGGGCTTCGTCGTCGGCCATCACCATCACCTCGTTGAAGAAGGTATCGACCGGTTCGCGCAGGGCGGCCAGACGGGTGAGGGCAGCCTGATAGTCACCGGCGGCGAACAGCGGGGCCAGTTCGGCTTGCAGTTCGGCAACCTGGGTGGCCAGAGCCTTCTCGGCGGCATCGACCAGCAGTTCCGGTTTAACGGCAGTCGGCAGTTCGCCTTCGACCTTGGCCAGAATGTTGCTCACGCGCTTGTTGGCGGCAGCCAGTGCCAGTGCGGCATCCAGCGTGCGGAAGTGGCTGACGGCCTTGACGCGACGATCGAAGTCGAGCGGACGGGTCGGGCGGCGGGCCAGTACGGCCAGCACCACGTCGGCACCGATGCCTTCGTCCTGATAGGCGGCGCGGAAGCGGCCCAGCATAAAGTCGACCACGTCGGTAACGACGGTTTTGTTGGTCAGCTTGTCGCTGTAGACGCGTACCGCTTCTTCAACCAGTTCAACCAGATCCAGATCCAGCTGCTTCTCGGTCATGATGCGCAGGGCACCGATGGCGGCGCGACGCAGGGCGAACGGGTCCTTGTCACCCTTCGGCAGCATGCCGATGCCGAAGATACCGGCCAGGGTGTCGAACTTGTCGGCCAGCGCGACGGCGCAGGCCACCAGACCGGACGGCAGGGCATCGCCGGCAAAGCGCGGCATGTACTGCTCGTTGAGGGCCACGGCCACTGCTTCATCTTCGCCATCGTGACGGGCGTAGTGCATCCCCATGACACCCTGGGTGTCGGTGAACTCGCCAACCATGTTGGTCATCAGGTCACACTTGGAGAGCAGACCGGCACGCTTGGCCTGAGCCACGTCGGCACCGATGCGCTCGGCGATAAAGCCGGCGACGGTCTCGATACGCTCGACCTTGGCCTTGACGGTGCCCAGCTGTTGCTGGAACAGCACGGTTTCAAGGCGCGGCAGGCGGGAGGCCAGAGTCTGCTTGAGGTCGGTCTTGAAGAAGAACTCGGCGTCAGAGAGACGGGGGCGAACCACCTTCTCGTTGCCGCTGATGATCTGGCTCGGGTCCTTGGACTCGATGTTGGTGACGAAGATGAACTTCGGCAGCAGCTTGCCGTTCTTGTCGTAGACCGGGAAGTACTTCTGGTCACCCTTCATGGTGTGAACCAGCGCTTCAGCCGGCACGGCCAGGAACTTCTCTTCGAAGTTGGCGGTCAGCACCACAGGCCACTCGACCAGTGCGGTCACTTCTTCCAGCAGGGCGTCGTCCAGATCGGCCACGCCACCGAAGGCGGCAGCGGCCGCTTCGACGTCAGCCTTGATCTTGGCCTTGCGCGCCATGAAGTCGGCAATCACCATGCCGCGCTCCTGCAGGATCTGCGGGTACTGGCTGGCGTTGTCGATGGTGAACTCGCTCTCGCCCATAAAGCGGTGGCCGCGGATGGTGCGGGCAGAGTCGATACCCAGAATGTGAGCGGGCACCAGCTCGCCATCCAGCAGCAGGGTCACGGTGAAGACCGGACGCACGAACTGGATGGTCTTGTCACCCCAGCGCATCATTTTCGGGATGGGCAGTTTGGCCAGCGCCTGGCTAACCAGTTCGCCCAGCAATTCTTTGGCTGGACGGCCTTCGACCTTGGCGGTGTGAACCAGCCACTCGCCTTTGTCGGTGACCAGACGCTCGGCCTGCTCAACGGTGATGCCGTTGCCACGGGCCCAGCCTTCGGCAGCCTTGGTCGGCTTGCCTTCGGCATCGAACGCCTGCGCCACGGCCGGGCCGCGCTTCTCGACGCTCTTGCTCGGCTGTTCGCCAGCCAGCTCGCTTACCTTCAGCGCCAGACGGCGCGGTGAGGCAAACCACTCGACGTCGCCGAAGGCCAAGTCGGCCTTGGTCAGTTCGGCTTTGAAGTTGTCGGCAAAGGCTTCGGCCAGGGAGCGCAGGGCTTTGGGCGGCAGCTCAGCAGTACCGATCTCTACCAGAAATGTATGTTGTGCCATGTCCGTTCCTTAACCTTGCTTGTTCTCACTGCGCTGACACATAGGGAAGCCCAGCGCTTCGCGGGAGGCGTAGTATGCCTCTGCCACGGCCTTGGTCAGGGTGCGAATGCGCAGGATGTAGCGCTGACGCTCGGTGACCGAGATGGCCTTGCGGGCATCCAGCAGGTTGAAGGAGTGAGCGGCCTTGAGGATGCGCTCGTAGGCAGGCAGCGGCAGCGGTTTTTCCAGTGCCAGCAGATTCTGGGCTTCCTTCTCGTACTGCTCGAAGCAGTGGAACAGGAACTCCACATCGGCGTGTTCGAAGTTGTAGGTGGATTGCTCCACTTCGTTCTGGTGGAACACGTCGCCGTAGGTGGTCTTGCCCAGCGGGCCATCAGACCAGACCAGATCGTAGACGCTGTCCACGCCTTGAATGTACATGGCCAGACGCTCGAGACCGTAGGTGATCTCGCCGGTGACCGGCTTGCACTCGAGGCCGCCAACCTGCTGGAAGTAGGTGAACTGGGTCACTTCCATGCCGTTCAGCCACACTTCCCAGCCCAGACCCCAGGCACCCAGAGTCGGGTTTTCCCAGTTGTCTTCCACGAAGCGGATGTCGTGGATTTCAGGATCCATGCCCAGCTCTTTCAGGGAGCCCAGATAGAGTTCCTGAATGTTGTCGGGGGAAGGCTTGATGATCACCTGGAACTGGTAGTAGTGCTGCAGGCGGTTCGGGTTTTCACCGTAGCGGCCGTCAGTCGGACGGCGGGACGGTTGCACGTAGGCGCAGGCGATGGGCTCCGGGCCCAGGGCACGCAGACAGGTCATGGGGTGGGAAGTACCGGCACCCACTTCCATATCCAGCGGCTGAATGATGGTACAGCCCTGGCGGGACCAATAGTCCTGCAGCTGCAGGATCAGGCCCTGAAAGGTTTTGACATCGAATTTTTGCATAATTTTTTTCGCGCGAAGTGAAAATCAGAGCAAGATTTGCTGAATGTGAACCGAGGGAGTATACCGTCTGGCATGGTCGGATAATAGGCGAAATTGCAGCGGATTCGCGGGATGGTGCTGCGCCCTGGCTGGTCAGGCGGGATGTCCGGTATATGATGTGAGCAGTGCCGCCTGCAGAGTGGGCAGGGTCGGGCAAACCGCTGAAATAACGAGGGAGAGGAAATGGAACTGCGCTGCGCCTGGGTGACCAAGGACCCGGAATACATTGAATACCATGACAAACAGTGGGGCAGGCCGGTCTATGACGCCCGCGAGCTGTTTGCCAAGCTCTGCCTCGACGGCCAGCAGGCGGGGCTGTCGTGGATCACCATCCTCAAGCGCACCGATAGCTATTACCGCGCCTATGCCGACTTTGATCCGGTGCAGATTGCCCGCTTCGACGAGCAGGATGTGGAGAGGCTGATGCAGGACAGCGGCATTATCCGCAACCGGCTCAAGGTGCAGTCGATCATCAGAAATGCCCGCGCTTATCTGGCGTTGCAGGAGCAGGGGATCGACTTCGCCGACTACCTGTGGGGCTTTGTTGGCGGTGCCCCCATCGTCAACCAGCGGCAGGGCAACGGCGATATTCCGGCGACCTCGCCGGAGTCGGACGCCATGTCCAAGGCGCTCAAGAAGCTCGGCTTCAACTTCGTCGGCAGCACCATCTGTTACGCCTTTATGCAGGCAGTGGGGATGGTGAACGATCATCTGGTCAGCTGTCCTTGCCACGCCGAGTGCCAGTTATCGCGCTGACAGCCCGCCGATTGCCCAAAAAAACATCACTCTCGCCATCTGTTCAGGCTTGCGTCAGACAATGGCGTGCCAGCGCGTTACAATCCGGCCCCCGGCATGGTGCCGGATTGTTTTCACAGAGGTTTTTTCATGCGAGCCAAGATCCTGGTGCCTGCTCTGGCACTGACCGTTGCCCTGAGCGGCTGTACCACCAACCCCTACACAGGTGAATCCCAGACCTCCAAAGGTGCCTGGGGCGCGCTGGCTGGCGCCGCTGCCGGTGCGGCCGTAGGTGCGCTCTCCTCCAGCAAGGGTGACCGCAAGAAGGGCATCCTGACCGGCGTTGCTGCTGGAGCGGCGCTGGGTGGCGGTATCGGCTACTACATGGACGTGCAGGAAGCCAAGCTGCGCGAGAAACTGCAGGGCACCGGCGTCAGCGTGACCCGCAATGGCAATGAGCTGATCCTCAACATGCCGAACAACGTGACCTTTGACAGCTCCAGCTCCCAGCTGAAAGCGGCCGGTGCCAACACCCTCTCCGGCGTGGCCATGGTGGTTGCCGAGTTCGACAAGACCCGCCTGAACGTGGTCGGTCACACCGACAGCACAGGTTCCCGCGATCTGAACATGAAGCTCTCCCGCGATCGTGCCGATGCCGTTGCCGCCCAGCTGATTGGTCAGGGCGTAGCAGGCAGCCGCATCTCCACCACCGGCGTGGGCCCGGATCAGCCGGTTGCTACCAACAGCACCGCCGCTGGCAAAGCCCAGAACCGCCGCGTGACCATTACCCTGACCCCGACCGCCTAAGTCGTTCAGGTTTCGGTAACGAAAAGGCCCCGCCAGTAATGGCGGGGCCTTTCTATTGGCGCAGTTGCGAGCAATGGCGCCTTGTTGTTTGCTCCCTTCTCCCCTCGTGGGAGAAGGGGCGGGGATGAGGGGGATAAGCGCCTCTTAGACAGCGGCAGTCAGCTGTACTTCGACCTTGTAGCCCTCGTGGGCGAGGCGGGCTTGTACGCAGGCGCGCACGGGTGCGGTGCCAGCCGGGATCCAGGCATCCCACTGCTCGTTGAAGGCAGCGATGTCCTGAATGTCTTTGAGATAGATGTTGGCCATCAGGATCTTGTCGACGCCGGAGCCATTGGCTTCCAGCAGGCGCTGCAGGCTTGCCAGCACTTCGCGGGTCTGCTGGTGGATGTCGGCCTCTTCACTGACGGGCACTTCCACCACGTAGAGGGTGCCATTGTGGATGACCACGTCTGACCAACGCTGGGTGGTGCCGATTCGGGTAATGGTTGTCATGGAGTGCTCCGGTACGGGGGCTTATTGACCCTTGCGGATCAGATAGCGGTAGGGGGCCTGCTCTGTCTCGCTGGCGACCAGGGTGTGATCCATAAAGCGGCAGAAACTGGGGATGTCGCGGGTGGTTGAAGGATCGTCGGCACTGACCAGCAGGGTCTCGCCATCCGCCATCAGCCGCACTTTCTTGCGAACCATCATAACGGGTTCCGGGCAACGAAGCCCGATTGCGTCCAACTCATGAGTTGCGCCGCAGAATAAATCACTCATCTATTATCAACCTTCAACCTATTCGGCTGCCAATGATACTCAGGGCTAAAAAATAATCAAACAAACGCCCCATCAACCAGCATATGTAACCGAAATGTTATTCGGCCCTATCCAGCTTGCGCCGGACGAGTAATATAAAAATTGAACCATATTCAACAAGGAGGTGAATATGCAGGTCTCCTACGGCAGATTACAAGCCTATGCAGGCATGGGGTTCTTGTCCTTCGCCATGATAGTGATGGGCAGCCCGATCGGGAATACCGGTACCTGGTTCGGCTCCATGGTGATGGTCGGGTTGGGGCTCTGGATCGAGCTCAGCGATTACTATGACGAGGATGAGGACGAGAACGATCAATCCTGAATCGGATGACGATTCAGCAACAAAGGCGGAGCAATTCCGCCTTTGTCATTTCTGCCGTTTGGCAATGTACCCGGATCAGCGGGTCGAGCGCATCGCCCGCTCCAGATGCAGCGCCGTCTGCTCCGGGTTGGCCTTGGGATCGTTGAAGAAGTTGCTCAGCACATCGAGGATCGCCTGCCGCATATTGGTCGGCGTCGCCATCCCTTCCGCCATGCTGGGCAACAGGTTGTCCTGCTTTTCCGCCAGCAGGAAATCCTGATACGAACGGACGGCGCAGCGGTCGAATTTGCTCATGTCGGGATTGGTCAGCGCCGGAATAGACCCCTTCACCCGATTGAACTCTTCCTGGAATTTCGGCGTCATCAGCAGTTGGGCCAGATCCCCCTGCGCTTGCAACTGGGCCGGATCCCGCTGTTTGAACATGGCGATGGAGTCGAGGTTGTAGCTGAACAGTCCGGCGCTGCCCGGGCTCGGCAGACAGGCGATATCCTCACCCGGTCGGTAGTTACCGGCACTCAGTTCACCCTTCACCCAGTCGCCCATCACCTGCATGGCGGCGCCACCGCTCTCCAGCAGATTGGTGGCCTGATGCCACTTCAGACCGGCGTATTTTTGCGGCACATAGGCGCGCAGCTGCTGGAAGCGGGTCAGCACCCGCACCATGTCGGGGCCGGTCAGGGTGGCGCTGTCCTGCTCGAGGAACGCCTTGCGATAGAATTCTTTACCGCCCTCACCGAGCGCCACCGTTTCAAACAACACTGCCAGCTGCCAGGGCTCGTTGCCGATGGCGAGCGGAGTGATGCCCCGTTTTTTAAGCTGGTCGGCGACGGTGACAAACTGGGCCCAGTCGGTGGGTGGAGTCAGCTTGTTGCGCTCGAAGATCTTGCGGTTGAGCCACAGCCAGTTGACCCGGTGGATGCCGGTGGGCACCGCCATCAGGGCGCCATTCTGGCTGAGGGTAGCACGCACCATGGGCGGCATCTGACTGTACCAGCCGAGGTGTTCGGCCATCGGGGTGAGATCGCGCAGGAAGCCGAGCCCGGCCCACTCCTTGAGCTCGTAACCCTTGAGGTGGGCCGCTTCGGGCGGGTTGGCGGCCAGTGCCCGGCTCTTCAATACCGTCATGGCACTCTTGCCGCCGCCGCCCTGTACCGCGAAGTCGTTCCACTGGTTGCCCTGTTTGGTCCACTCGGATTTGAGCACTTCGACCGCTTTCGCTTCGCCGCCGGACGTCCACCAGTGCAGCACTTCCACCTGGGAGGCGGCAACGGGAGCAGAGAGCAGGGCGATGACAGAAAAAGACAACCACTTCATAAGGTTACTGCCTTGGTAGGGAGAGCGTGGCCTGCAGGCCACCTTGCGGACGGTTTTCCAGCACCAGATCGCCACCGTGGGCGTGGGCTATGTTGCGGGCGATGCCTAGGCCGAGGCCGGTGCCGGCCTGATCGGTGCTGAGCCGGTAATAGGGCTCGAAGATGCGCTCGAACTGATCGTCCGGCAGGCCGGGGCCCTCATCCATGATGAAGAGGATCAGCATCTCCTCGTCATCCATGATGATGATGCGCACCCGCTGGCCGTACTTGATGCCGTTGTCCACCAGATTGCCGATGCAGCGTTTGAGCGCCAGCAGCTTGCCGCGATAGGGCCACTTGCAGTGCCCTTCGATGGTCAGCCGCTCGTCGTGCAGGTTCATCGACTCCGCCATCTGCTCCAGCAGGGCATTGATGTCGAGCTCCTCGATATTCTCGTGAATGTCGGTCTCTTTGACCGTCTGCAGCGCCCCTTTCACCATCAGCTCCAGCTCGTCGAGATCCTTGTTGAACTTGGCTATTTGCACCTCGTCGTCGAGCAGTTCGACCCGCAGCCGCAGTCGGGTGATGGGGGTCTTGAGGTCGTGGGAAATCGAGCTGAACAGCCGTTCTCTATCGTCGATATAGCGACGAATGCGGTGCTGCATGATGTTGAAGGCGCGGGTGGCCGCCACGATTTCCGACGCCCCTTCCTCTTTGAGCGAAGGCTGATCGATATCCTTGCCCAGATTCACCGCCGCCTTGGCGAGACGGCGCAGCGGGCGGGTCTGCCAGCGCACCAGCATAAAGGTGAAGAAGCAGAGGAACACCGTCATCAGGGCGATGAAACGCACCTGGTTGCTTGGCATCACGGTATCGTCGAGGGTCATGTAGGGGGCGGGCAGCAGGGCCGCCAGATAGAGCCACTCCCCCTTTTCAATCTCGATCTGGGTCACCAGCACCGGTGGATTGAGCGGCTCCAGCGACAGGGTGTAACGGGCCCAGGAGGAGGGGAGATCCGCCAGCAGGGTGTCGTTGTTGAAGACGTGGAGGTCATCGGGTCGGGAGAAATCCACCTTGATCGCCATGGCGTCGGAGAGCTTGCGGGTCAGCACTCCCTGAACCTCCTCCAGCACCTGCGTCTTGCGTTCGCTGTCGGGGATGGCGTTGATGTGGATCTCTTCCTCGTTGAGCGAGACGAAGAAGCGGCTGCCCCCCATGTTGCGCAGCTGGTCCAGCGCGATATGGCGATATTGCAGCGGCAGGGATTTGAAGAAGTTGACGGTGGAGGCGGCAGACATGGCGAGGTTGCGGGTGGTGCTGAGCATCCCCTCCAGCTCCCGCTTCTGGATCTGCTGCATCCAGATGCCGGTCAAAATGGTCTGGGAGAGCAGGATGGCCAGCAACAGCAGCAGGATCATCCGTGACAACAGGGAGCGGGGCACCAGCGCCCCCCAGGACCACTTGTTGCTCATGGCAGCTCGTGCACCTCGGCAATCAGCATGTAGCCACTGCCGCGAATGGTCTTGATGATGCGCGGGCTCTTGCCGTTGTCGCCCAGCTTCTGGCGTAGACGGCTGATCTGTACGTCGATGCCGCGCTCCATCGGCAGACTTTCGCGGCCGCGGGTGGCATCCGAGATGGTGTCGCGATCCAGCACCACGCCGGGCTGTTGCAGGAACATGCCGAGCAGCATGGCGTCGCTGCCGGAGAGGTCCAGCAGGCTGCCATCGTCATGGGTCAGCTGGTGGCTCAGGGTATCGAGGGTCCACTCGGCAAAACGCAGGCGGCGGCTTGGCTCTTTCTCTTTTTCCGGCTGGCGGAATTCGGCGCGGCGCAGCAGTGCCTTGATGCGGGCCTGCAGTTCGCGGGGGCTGAACGGCTTGGCGATATAGTCGTCGGCGCCGAGTTCCAGACCGATCACCCGATCCGCTTCGTCGGAGGCGGCGGTCAGCATGATGATGGGCACCTGGGAGTCACGACGGATCTGCTGGCAGAGGGTAAAACCGTCCTCGCCGGGCATCATGATGTCCAGAATAATCAGGTCCGGGCTGTGCTGGGCGAGTTGCTGACGCATCTCGTTGCCCTCCGCCGCCGTCAATACCTGAAAGCCCGCCCGGGTCAGGTACTCATTGAGCAGCTCGCGGATCTCTTGGTCGTCATCGACGATCAGCAGTTGTTTGCTCATTGACATATGTATGTGCATCCACCCATTTTTTTGTGCAGATTGAACCTGTCGGGGGAGTAAAAAGCAAGCAAGCCCCCTATCTAATGTGAGGTTTAAGGCAATAACAGCCTATTGATAAGATTAAAACGAAAAAAGGCCGACCCAAACGGGACGGCCAACAGACAGCTTCTGACCACTGACGAGCACCCCGTGTGGCGATCGTCACAGACTTGAAAAGGGGCCAGTCAGACTGGCCCCGAAAAGGGACAACTCTCAGTAGTGCATCCCGTCGATCCGGCTGGTTATCACACCCGTTCAAACACGGTGGCGATGCCCTGACCCAGACCGATACACATGGTGGCAACCCCCAGGGTGGCATCCTTCTCCTCCATCAGATTGATGAGGGTGGTGGAGATGCGGGCGCCTGAGCAGCCAAGCGGGTGACCCAGGGCAATGGCGCCACCGTTCAGGTTTACCTTCTCGTCCACCAGGTCCTGCAGACCCAGATCCTTCACGCAGGGCAGGGACTGGGCGGCAAACGCCTCGTTCAGCTCGAACAGGTCGATATCACCGACAGTCAGACCGGCACGTTTGAGCGCCTTCTGGGTGGCCGGCACCGGGCCGTAACCCATGATGGCGGCGTCACAGCCAGCGATGGCCATGGCACGTACCTTGGCGCGCGGCGTGAGGCCGAGGGCCTTGGCGCGATCCGCGCTCATCACCAGCATGGCGGCTGCGCCATCGGACAGGGCCGAGGAGCTACCGGCGGTGACGGTGCCGTTGACCGGATCAAACACCGGGCGCAGCTGGCTCAGGGTTTCGACCGTGGTCTCCGGGCGGATCACCTCGTCATAGTCGTAGAAGAAGCGGGCGCCGCTGGCGTCGTGGCCTTCCAGCCCGACGATCTCCTTGGCAAAACGCCCTTCCACGGTTGCTGCGTGGGCGCGGCGGTGGGAGCGGGCGGCAAACTCGTCCTGCTGCTGACGGCTGATGCCGTGCAGCTTGCCGAGCATCTCGGCGGTCAGTCCCATCATGCCGGAGGCTTTCGCTACCGACTTGGCCATGCCCGGGTGGAAGTCGACGCCGTGGCTCATCGGCACGTGACCCATGTGCTCGACGCCGCCGATGATGAAGATATCCCCATCACCCACCTGAATGGCGCGGGAGGCATCGTGCAGCGCTTGCATGCTTGAGCCGCACAGGCGGTTGACGGTAACCGCCCCTACCTGCTTCGGAATACCGGCCAGCAGCGCGGCGTTGCGGGCGATGTTGAAGCCCTGCTCCAGGGTCTGCTGCACGCAGCCCCAGTAGATATCCTCGATCTCGTTCGGGTCGAGGTTGGGGTTGCGCAGCAGGATGGATTTCATCAGGTGCGCGGACAGATCTTCTGCACGCACGTTGCGGAAGGCGCCGCCCTTGGACCGGCCCATCGGGGTCCGGATACAGTCGACAATGACTACGTCTTTCATGAATGGATCTCCTTTCCGCAATCAGTAGAAGGTTTTGCCCTGGGCGGCCATCTCGCGCAGCTTGTCGCTGACGCGGTAGAGCGGGCCCAAATCGGCATACTGGTCGGCCATGGCCACGTAGCGATCCAGACCGATAGTGTCCAGATAGCGGAACACGCCGCCGCGGAAGGGAGGGAAGCCCAGACCGTAGACCAGCGCGATGTCGGCTTCGGCTGGCGTGGCGACAATGCCCTCTTCCAGACAGAGCACCACCTCGTTGATCATCGGGATCATCATGCGAGCGATGATGGCTTCCTTGTCGAAATCCTGTTTCGGCTTGGCGATGGGGGCCAGCAGCTCGTAGCTAGCTGCGTCGGCTACCTTCTTCGGCTTGCCCTTCTTGTCCTGCTCGTAGGCGTAGAAGCCCTTGCCGTTCTTCTGACCGAAGCGGTTCACTTCGTACATCACGTCGATGGCAGTGCGGCCTTCCTTGCTCATGCGTGCCGGGAAGCCCTGCGCCATCACATCACCGGCATGGTGACCGGTGTCGATGCCGACCACGTCCAGCAGATAGGCGGGGCCCATCGGCCAGCCAAACTCTTTCTCCATCACCTTGTCGACGGCAGCGAAGTCGGCACCATCGGCAACCAGCTTGTTGAAGCCGAAGAAGTAGGGGAACAGCACGCGGTTGACGAAGAAGCCCGGGCAGTCGTTGACCACCACCGGCGACTTGCCCATGGCGGCGGCGTAGGCCACCACGCGGTTGATGGTTTCATCGGAGGTCTGCTCGCCGCGGATGATCTCCACCAGTGGCATGCGGTGCACCGGGTTGAAGAAGTGCATGCCGCAGAAGTTCTGCGGGCGCTTCAGCCCTTTGGCCAGCAGGGAGATTGGGATAGTGGAGGTGTTGCTGGCGAGCACGGCGTCTTCGCCAATGATCCCTTCCACTTCGCCCAGTACGGAGGCTTTCACCTTGGGATTCTCGACCACGGCTTCGACCACTACGTCCACGCCTTTGACGTTGTCATAGCTGAGGGTCGGGGTGATGGCGGAGAGCACCTGGCCCATCTTGATGCCATCGATGCGGCCCTTTTCGAGCTGGCCGTTGAGCAGCTTGGTGGCTTCGCCCATGCCAAGTGCCAGCGCCTTCTCGTTGATATCCTTCATCACCGCCGGAATGCCCTTGCTGGCAGACTGGTAGGCAATGCCGCCGCCCATGATGCCGGCACCCAGTACGGCGGCGTGGCCAGTGGCCTTGCTTGCCTGCTTGGCCGCCTTCTTGGCCAGCGCCTTGATGTGCTGATCGTTCAGGAAGATACCGACCAGTGCCTTGGCCACGTCGGTCTTGGCCAGCTTGATGAAGCCCTGCGCCTCGGCCACCAGAGCCTCGTCACGGCCCATGCCGGCGGCGGCCTCGACAGTTTTCACCGCAGTCATCGGTGCCGGATAGTGTTTGCCCGCCACGGCGGCAACCATGCCGGCGGCGGTGGTGAAGCTCATCATGGCTTCCAGTTTGGAGAGGCGCAGCGGCGCTTTTTTGGCGGCGCGACGGCTCTGCCAGTCCAGCTTGCCCGCGATGGCGTCCTTAGTCATCTGCAGCGCAGCGCTCTGCAGTGCATCCGGGGCGACCACGGCGTCGATGGCGCCCACCTTGAGGGCGTCATCGGCACGGTAATCCTTGCCGGTGGTGATCCACTCCAGTGCGTTGTCGGCGCCGATCACTCGCGGCAGACGGACGGTGCCGCCAAAGCCCGGCATGATGCCGAGTTTGGTCTCGGGCAGGCCGATTTTGGCTGTGGTGTCAGCCAGACGGAAGTCGGTGGAGAGAATGGTCTCGCAGCCGCCGCCCAAGGCGTGGCCCTTGATGGCGGAGAGGGTCGGAACCGGCAGATCTTCGATGGCATTGAAGATGTCGTTGGCCTTTTTCAGCCAGCCGAGCAGATCTTCTTGCGGCAGATCGAACAGTTCCAGGAATTCGGTAATGTCGGCACCGACGATAAAGGCGTCTTTGCCGGAGGTGAGGATCAGACCTTTTAGTTCACGTTCTTGTTGTAATGCGGCGATCGCTTCGCTCAGGGAGAGCAGGGTAGCGCGATCCAGCTTGTTGACTGAACCCGGGGCATCAAACCTCAGCTCGGCAATGCCGTTTTCGAGGTAGCTGACCGACAGGGTTTCGCCTTGGTAGATCATGAGAGTGTCTCCTTGTTCCCACTCAGTGGGGAGTGGTGCTCCTTAATCCCCAGCAGGGGGCGAGGCTCACTATTGATCCAAAAGGAGACATTTTCAACACCTATTTAAAACATTTGTTTAACAGATCTCGAGTAAAAGCTCTTCATCACAAAACGGGCAAAAGAGAGGCGCCTTGCGGCGCCTCGGATGAATATGAGTTTGTTATCAACTGGCCAGTTCCGGCCGGTTGCGATACTGGTTCAGCACCTCGGGATCGGCGAGGGCGTGGGTGTTGTTGACGGGCCGGTTGTGCACCACCTCCCGCACCGCCAGTTCGACGATCTTGCCGGACTTGGTGCGAGGGATGGCATCCACCTGCAGGATGCGGGCGGGCACGTGGCGGGCGGTGCAGTGCTGTTTTATCTGCTGGCGGATCCGTTCGCGCAGCGGCTCATCCAGCTTGCAACCCGCCTTGAGCTTGACGAACAGCACCACCCGCTCGTCCTGCTGCCACTGCTGGCCGATGACTATGCTCTCTTCTACTTCCTCCAACTGCTCGACATAGCGGTAGATCTCGCTGGTGCCGATGCGCACGCCGCCCGGGTTGAGGGTGGCGTCGGAGCGGCCGTAGAACAGAATGCCGCCGGTCGGGGTCAGCTCGATCCAGTCGCCGTGGCACCAGATGTTGTCGAACCGCTCGAAGTAGGCTGCGTGGTACTTGTCGCCATTCTCGTCGCCCCAGAAGTTGATGGGCTGGGCCGGGAACGGCTTGGTGCAGACCAGCTCGCCCTTCTCCCCCTGCACCGGCTGGCCCGCTTCGTTGAATACCTGCACCGCGAGGCCGAGGCCACGCCCTTGGCTCTCGCCGCGATAGACCGGGCTGAGTGGATTGCCGATGACGAAGCAGGAGCAGATGTCGGTACCACCGGAAATGGAGCTGAGCTGCACATCCTGCTTGATCTGCTGGTAGACGTAGTCGAACCCCTCCGGCGACAGCACTGAGCCGGTGCTGCAGATCAGCCGCAAGTGCGGCAAATCGTGACTGTTGATGGGGGCATAACCCTGCTTGTGCAGCGCATCGAGATATTTGGCCGAAGTGCCGAACAAGCTGACCTGCTCGTCGCGGGCGAGATCCCACAGCACGTTGCCATCCGGGTAAAACGGCGAGCCATCGTAGAGCACCAGAGTTGCGCCGGAGGCGAGCGCGCTCACCAGCCAGTTCCACATCATCCAGCCGCAGGTGGTGAAGTAGAAGATGCGCTCCCCCGGCTTGATGTCGCAGTGCAGCTGGTGCTCTTTCAGATGTTGCAGCAGGGTGCCGCCAATGCCATGCACGATGCACTTGGGTTTGCCGGTGGTGCCGGAGGAGTAGAGGATGTAGAGCGGGTCATTGAAAGCCATCGGCTCGAAGGTGAGCTGGGCGTCGTGTTGGCTCGCCAGCACTTGCTGCCAGTCGTGACCAAGCTGCAGCGGGTTGCCGAGCAGGGGGATCATCACCGTTTGCTCTATGCTGCCGATCTGGCTCACCACGCTGGCGACCTTCTGTTGAATGTCGATAGCTTTGCCGTTGTAGCGATAGCCATCCACCGCAAACAGCACCCGCGGCCGGGTCTGGCCGAAGCGCTCCACCACGCTGGCTTCACCGAAGTCGGGGCTGGTGGCGGTCCAGATCGCCCCGAGGCTGGTGGTTGCCAGCATGGCAACCACGGTTTCCGGAATATTGGGCAGATAGGCGGCGACCACATCGCCACGACCAATCCCCTGATGACGCAGCCACTGAGTCAGCCGGGCAACCTGTTCCCCCAGTTCACCCCAGCTCAGAGCGCGACTTGGGCTACCTTCGATGCGGGAGATAATGGCCGGGCTCTCGTCCTGGCGGCGCAGCAGGTTTTCGGCGAAGTTGAGGCGGCTGTCGGGGAACCAGCGGGTGCGCTGCATATCCTGACGGTTCTCCGCCACTATGTTGCCGAGCTCGCCCTTGACGCCGCAGTGCTGCCATACCAGCGGCCAGAAACGGGTGGTCTTCTCCACCGACCATTGATAAAGCTGCGGGTAGTTCTGCAACTGCAAGCCGTGGAAACGGTTCACCTCCGCCATAAAACGGTAGAGGTTGGATTGCTGCATCCCGAGCGGATCCGGTTGCCACAGGCAGAGGTTGTCCATGAGTAATCCCTGACTTCATGTATCTACCGGCAGTGTATTGAATTGTTTTTGATTTGTTAATGATTGGTTTTCTGTTGATAACAAACACGTTTGTAACGTATGCGTTACCTCACGAAGCGGCAGCTTGACGGGTCGAGCCGCCAAGCGCTTGATGTTATGCTGCAATCACATTCACCTCGGAGCAGGACGCCATGAGCAGCTACAGCCAACTTTTTGCCCAGCACCTCGATACCTTGCAGCAGCGCACCCGCGACATTCTGCAACAACAGGGGCTCAGCGGACTGGCCATCCACTCCGGCCAGACTCACCGCATCTTCCTCGATGATCAGGATTACCCGTTCAAGGTAAACCCCCACTTCAAGGCCTGGTTGCCGGTGCTGGACAATCCCCACTGCTGGCTGCTGGTGGACGGGGTGAACAAACCAATCCTGCTGTTCTATCGTCCGGTCGATTTCTGGCACAAGGTGGCGGATCTGCCCAATGCCTTCTGGGTCGAGTTCTTCGATATCCGTTTCCTGACCCGGCCGGAACAGGTGGCCGACCATCTACCTGCCAACAAGCAGGAGTGGGCCTATCTGGGGGGCCATCTGGAAGTGGCCGAGCTGCTGGGGCTGACCCAGCCCAATCCGGAGGCGGTGCTCAACTACCTGCACTATCACCGCGCCTACAAGACCCCCTACGAGCTGGAGTGTCTGCGCGAGGCGAACCGGATTGGGGTGCGCGGCCATATCGCCGCCAAGGACTCCTTTATGGCGGGGGCGAGCGAGTTCGAGATTAATCTGGCCTACATGAAGGCGGTCGGGCAGGGAGCCAATGAGGCGCCCTACGGCAATATCGTCGCCATCAACCGCAATGCGGCCATCCTTCACTACACCCATTTGTCCGCCGTACGGGTGCCCGATGCGGAACGTCACTCCTTCCTGATCGATGCGGGTGTCGATTTTCACGGTTATGCCTCCGACATCACCCGCACCTGGGCGTGGCGTCGTGGCGAGTTTGCCGATCTGATTGCCGCCCTCGACGAGCAGCAGCAGGAGATCATCAAGGAGATCAAACCGGGACGCCGCTACAGCGAGCTGCACCTGCAGATGCACCACAAGCTGGCGCGCCTGCTGCAAACCACCGAGCTGGTGGATATGTCGGTGGACGAGATGATCAACACCGGGGTGACCAACGTCTTCTTCCCCCACGGCCTCGGCCACTTCCTCGGTTTGCAGGTACACGATGCGGGCGGTTTCATGCAGGATGAGCGCGGCACCCACCTGGCGGCGCCCGAGCTGTTCCCCTATCTGCGCTGCACCCGGGTGATGGAGGTGGGTCAGGTGTTCACCATCGAGCCGGGGCTCTACTTCATCGACAGTTTGCTGGAGCCGCTGCGTCAGGGCGAACAGGGCAAGCGGGTCAACTGGAACAAGGTGGAAGCGCTGCGTCCGTTCGGCGGCATCCGCATCGAAGACAACGTGGTGCTGCACGCCAACGTGGTGGAGAACATGACCAGACAAGCAGGACTCTGATGGCTGCTGCGTACTCCATTCCGGCTGCCCCGCTGGAGTTGACCGAAGAGATAAAGAAGAGCCGCTTCATTACCCTGATCGCCCACACCCCGACCGTCGAGGCGGCCAAGGGGTGGGTCAACGAGATCAAACGCCAACATCCGGCCGCGCGCCATCACTGCTGGGCGTTTGTGGCGGGTGCGCCGCAAGATAGTCAGGTTTATGGCTTCAGCGATGACGGCGAACCTTCCGGTACTGCGGGCAAGCCGATCCTGGCCCAGTTGATGGGCTCGGGGCTCGGTGAAATCTGCGCCGTGGTAGTGCGTTACTACGGCGGCATCCAGCTTGGCACCGGTGGACTGGTCAAAGCCTATGGGGGCGGCGTCGGTGCCGCCCTCAAGCAACTGCCCACCCTGCTCAAGGTGCCACTCACTCCCTCTCTCATTCACTGCGATTACGGTGACATGGGGACGGTCGAGTCGCTGGTCAGCAGCCATAATGGCGAATTGCTGGCGGCGGATTACGGTCAGCAGGTCACCTTGCAGGTGGCGTGGGAGTCCTCGGTTTGGGCTCAGGTGGACCGTGAATTGACCGACCGGACTCATGGGCGGGTATCCCTCAGCCCCTTAGATGGCTAGAATCCATCGCTCTTTAATTGGGGAAAGGGAGCTGTAATGCACATTCTGAGCATTATTCGCATTGTTGGCCTGCTGGTTGCGCTGTTCAGCTCGACCATGCTGTTGCCTGCACTGGTGGCTTTTGGCTATCGGGATGGTGGTGGTGCCGAGTTCGTCAGCTCTTTTCTGATCGCCCTGCTGCTCGGCGTGGTGCTCTGGTTTCCCAATCGCTATCACAAGAAGGAGATGCGCTCGAAAGAGGGCTTTCTGATTGTGGTGCTGTTCTGGACCGTGCTGGGCAGTGTGGGGGCTGTGCCCTTCATCATGAGCGATGTGCCGGATATGTCGGTCTCGGAGGCTTTCTTCGAATCTTTCTCCGGCCTGACCACCACTGGCGCAACGGTACTGACCGGGCTCGATAATCTGCCCAAGGCGTTTCTGTTCTATCGCCAGCTGCTGCAGTGGCTGGGGGGGATGGGGATCATCGTACTGGCAGTGGCCATTCTGCCACTGCTGGGGATCGGGGGTATGCAGCTCTATCGTGCCGAGATCCCGGGGCCGGTGAAGGATACCAAGGTGACGCCGCGCATCGCCGAAACGGCCAAGGCGCTCTGGTTCATCTATCTGCTGCTGACTGCGCTCTGTGCCTTGGCATACTGGCTCGCCGGAATGACGTTGTTCGATGCGGTTTGCCATTCGTTCTCGACGCTGTCGGTCGGTGGCTTCTCCACCCACGATGCCAGCATCGGTTTCTTCAACAGTCCGGTCATCAACCTGATTACCGTGGTGTTCCTGTTGCTGGCCAGCGTGAACTTTGCGCTCCACTTTACCGTCTTCTCCCACCGCCCGGTGCGGCTCGGGCGCTACCTTTACGATTCTGAACTCAAGGTGTTCCTGGCTATCCAGGCAACCTTGGTGATGATCTGCTTTGTCGCCTTGCTGACCCACGGACACTACGCCACCTGGCAAGAGGCGCTCAACCACGGGTTGTTTCAGGCGGTCTCTCTGGGTACCACCACCGGCTACAGCACCACTACCTATGCCGACTGGCCCTCGTTCCTGCCCATGCTGCTGATGTTTTCCGCCTTTATCGGCTGTTGTGCGGGCAGTACCGGCGGTGGCATCAAGGTGATGCGTTTTATGATCCTGTTCATGCAGGGGATGCGCGAGTTGAAGCGGCTGGTTCACCCCAGAGCCATCTATACCTTGAAGCTGGGGAATCGGGCGGTGCCCGAGCGCATCGTCGAGGCGGTGTGGGGCTACTTCGCCACCTATATTATTCTCTTCTTTATGTTCATGTTGCTTTTGCTGATGACGGGACTGAACGAAGTGACCGCATTCACCGCTGTGGCTGCGGCTTTCACCAACGTAGGCCCGGGTTTGGGAGAGGTATCAGCCAACTTCGGCAATATCTCGCCGGCGGCCCAGTGGGTACTGGTGTTGGCTATGTTGTTTGGTCGATTGGAAATTTTTACGCTTCTGGTACTGTTTACTCCTGCATTCTGGCGTAGTTGAGGTTGTTATGGACAAGATTCTGGTGCTTTATTCCTCTCGGGATGGCCAAACCCGCAAAATAGTCGATGTCATGCTGGAGCAGATGCCGGGATGCGAAGTGGTGATGCATGACCTGCATACCTTGCCGATGTGCAACCTCAGCAAGTATGCCAAGGTCTTGATCGGCGCCTCCATTCGTTATGGCAACTTCCACCCCAGCTTGTTCAGCTTTATTCACGCTCATCAGGAGCAGCTGGAGGTGGCCAATGCGGCCTTCTTCTGTGTCAACCTGACGGCCCGCAAGCCAGAGAAGCAGACGCCGCAAACCAATGCTTATATGAAGAAGTTCCTGCGCCTCTCCCCCTGGAAGCCGAAAACCCTGGGGGTGTTTGCCGGTGCGCTGCAATATTCCCGCTATAACTGGTGGCAGACGCGCATCATCCAGCTGATCATGAAGATTACCGGTGGCAGTACAGACACCAGTAAGGACATTGAATTTACCGATTGGGAAAAGGTGCGCAGCTTTGCACGCGAATTCTGGTCAAAAAGGTAGCTGTGTGATGTGAATTAAGGTTTTTTTGCCCGAAACAGCCCCGCCGATGCGGGGCTTTTGTTTAATAAAACAACGGTTAAACCTGAAAGTTGTAAAAAATGCCATTTTTTGCAGTTTTCCTCTTGTCATCCCGGCGCGGCTCCCTATAATGCGCCCCTACCAGCACGGCGGAACACGCCGGACTGATGAGCCAGCTTCCTAGCGAAGTGGGCGCCGAA
>NZ_JAAKTN010000021.1:0-42634 GCF_049174455.1 Aeromonas sp. 601027
CAGAAGTGAAACGCGGTAGCGCCGATGGTAGTGTGGCATTCGCCATGCGAGAGTAGGACACTGCCAGGCACCCAATTAAACGGTGATGTGAAAACACATAGCCGGCTGCGAGGATGACACCTCACAAGAAGCGGCAAATGATTTAGCGCAAGCTAACCGAATGCGGAGCGGTAGTTCAGTCGGTTAGAATACCGGCCTGTCACGCCGGGGGTCGCGGGTTCGAGTCCCGTCCGCTCCGCCACTAATTTGAAGGCCTTCCCTGATGGGAAGGCCTTTTTGCTATGGGTGGTTTTATCAAGTGACCCACAGGTTTGCACACCAGAACCAACACAAAGCCCAGTCTGACGACCGGGCTTTGGTGTTTTTAGTGTGTTAAACCAGCCAATGGCTGGCTTTTACCTGTCGGAAGGATCGTAAGACAGCCGGTTATTTCCACCATTTTCTGGCTATATCCGAGCCTTATCAGCCATTTGAGCGAGTTTACAGGCGGCCAAATCAGCCTTCTGCTGGTTGCAGGGCAGTTCCATATTGACCACCCCCTCGTCCATCTGCACATCGATCTTGAAGCCAAGCCGTTTGGCGAGGTTGACCATGCCGCGATTGCTGGGCATGGTCATGCCGGATAGCTGGCCAATCCCCTGCTCTTTGGCGTAACGGATGATCTTCTCCATCATCAATTTGCCGAGCCCCACCCCTTTCAAGTCCGATCGCACCAGAATGGCAAACTCGGCATCGCTCTGGTCCGGGGTCGAAATGGCGCGCACTACGCCGAGGATCTGATCCTGCTGCTCGCCATCTTGCCCCACAGCCACGAAGGCCATCTCCCGGTCGTAATCGATCTGGGTCATGCGAGCCAGCTCTTCATGGCCCAGCTCGCCCACATCGGCAAAGAAGCGTTTGTACCTGTCTTCATCAGAGACTTGCAGCACGAACTGCTTGTGAGCCGGTTCATCTTCCGGCCGGATCGGGCGCAGCAGGATATGGCGCTGATCCTTAAGCCAGGCACCCTCCTCCAGTTCGGTAGGATAGGGACGGATCGCCAGTCGGTTGCTGGTCGGGATGGTGGGGTCAGCCAGCGTAAGGCTGGCATCCAGTACCACCATTTCGGCACCGCACGCTTGTAGCGGGTGCAGGTCCAGCTCCTGAATCTCCGGAAAGGCGAGTAATAGCTCGGAGAGCTGGCAGAGCACCTGACCGAGGGCATCGATATCCAGTCGCTCCGGCGTGGCCTGCTCACGGATCTTGCGACTCTTGAGTGCGCCAATGATCTGGTAACGAGCCAGCGCCTGATTGAGCGGCGGTAGCGCTGCTACCATCTCCTGTGGTTCGGCGCCCGATTCCCCCAGCAGGATGACGGGGCCAAAGATGGCGTCTTGCTGGATCCGTACCCGCAGTTCGAGGCCGCCGCTGCGGCGAGCCATCCGCTGCACCAGCAAGCCTTCGATACGGGCGCCCGGATCATGTTGTCTGACCCTGTCCAGAATGGCATCTGCCGCTTGTGCCACTTCGGCCGAGGTGCGCAGGTTGAGGACCACCCCGTGTACCGCAGACTTGTGCAGGATATCGGGCGATCGCAGTTTCACAGCTACCGGATAGCCGATCTGCTCGGCAGTCAGGGTCGCCTCGATGGCGTCGGTGACGATCCAGGTTGGCAGGGTAGCGAGCCCGGCAGCCTGCAAGATAGGGTGGGCGAGATGTGTATCCAGCCTCAGCTGTTTGCGGTCTTGCGCCTGGCGGATCAGCTGCTGGCACTGCTCGCCATTGAGCTGGTTGCCATGCAGGGATGCCGGGGTTTCCATCAACTGCTTCTGGTTGCGGCGGTATTCCACCATGTGCATGAAGGCGGCCATGGCGCTTTCCGGCGTGCGGTAGGTCGGGAAGCCCGCCTCGGTAAAGAGTTTGCGCCCCTCCTGCGCCGAGTATTCGCCCGCCCAGTTGGTGAGGATATTGAAACGGCGCGCTCTGGGATGCTGTTTCAGATGGGCTATAAGATGGCTGGCCAGCGGCGCGCTCGGTGCCGTGAGCGAGGGGGCGTGGATAATCAGGATGGCGTCGATGCCGTCTTCCTGCAACACGCTGTCCAGCGCCTCCTGATAGGTGGTGATGGTGGCATCGCTGCCGATATCGAGCGGCGGGCGAGCCAGCTTGCCGCCCCGCTCCAGCAGCACATCTACCGCCATATTGGCCAGCCCGCGACCGTTGGAGATGATGGCGAGCCGCTCTCCCTTGAGGGTCATGGAGTGGCTGAGGGTTTCCACCGCGGCAAACAGTTCGTGGGTATCCCGTACCCGCAGCATGCCGGCGCGACGGATGGCGGCATCATAGACATTGTCGAGACCGTGGGCCGGATCGTGGCGCCCGCTTTTCAGCACCAGGATCGGCTTGTTGCGCGAGGCTGCCCGCGCCGCCGAGAGAAAGTGGCGGGCGTCGTGCAGCTTGTCCATGTAGATCAAGATGGCGCGGGTGACGCTGTCGCGGGAGAGCTGATCCAGCAGCTGGCCGAAGTCGATGTCGCAGTGATCACCCAGGGAGATGAAGGCGGAGAAGCCCAGCTCATGCTGCTTGGCCCAATCCAGAATGGTGGTGCTGACGGCGGCGGATTGCGAGAGAAAGGCGACCTGCCCCGGCTTGGCGGCAATGGGGGAAAAGCTGGCGTTGATCCCCTGGCCGGGCAGCAGCATCCCCATGCTGTTGGGGCCGAGCAGGCGAATGCCATATTGTTGGCAGATCCGTTTCAGCTCCAGTCGCTCCTCGGGGGAAAAGTCGGCGGCCAGTATGATGGCCGCCCCCGCGCCCTTCTGGCCGAGCGCTTCCAGCAACGGCAAGACCCGCTCCCGCCTGGTGCAGATGATGGCGAGATCCGGGGTCAGCGGCAGGCTGGCGATATCGGGATAGGCCAGCACGCCGGCGATGGCCTTGTTGCGCGGGGTGACGGGGAGGATGGGCCCTTTGAACTGGCCCGCCAGCAGGTGGCGCACGATCACATGACCCGCCTTGAGCGGGTCGGTCGAGGCGCCGATCACGGCGATTGAGTGGGGTTTGAACAGCCGATCCAGACCGCTTGCTTTCATGGGCACTCCCGACAAAAGGGGGAAGATACCAGTCTAATACGCCTTTGCTGCGGGTTCTGTGACCGGATCCTGATCACCGTTTGTTGAGGGCATTGGCACGCAGATAAAAGCGCAGTTCGCCTTGCACCCGGCGAATGGCTCCCAGGTGGCGTTCCTGCAGATAGATATCCTGCTCCCGGTCGAGCGCCGTGCTGGGCACGCCCATGCTTTGCAGATACTCGTCAAACAGGGTTGAACCCTTGATCTCTACCAGATGCTGTTTCATGGCTCTCCTCCCTGCGCCTTGGCGTTTGTTGATGAACGCCCAGTCTGCGATGACCTGTCGGGTTTGCCTATTGTCACTTTTGACACGAGATTTGACACGAGAGCGCTCACACATCTTTCAGAGAGGGCGCCGTTGAGGTGCTGGCTGGCGTTATAGTATGGCGAGGAGCATGAGGCACGGATGGTGCGCAGGATGATCAGAGTCTGGTGGTGGTGCATGGCACTGTGGACGGTTGGCGCAACGGCAACCGAGCAGCCTATCCGCGCCTGGAATCTGCTGCTGGATCATCCCAACCCCGCCGTCGTCCAGTTGCTGCGCCTCTCCCTCGATCTCACAGTGCCCGAATATGGCCCCTACCAGCTGGTTTCCAGCCCGCAGATGGAGCAGGGGCGGGCAGTGAAGGAGCTGCGCAGCGGCGAGCTGGTTCAGGTCGGTGTCTTTGCCCCCGATGGTGAGCGAGAGCGGGAGTTGCTGGCAATCCACATTCCGCTGGCCAAGGGGCTGCTGGGGTGGCGGGTGTGTCTGGTTCGGCAGGGGGATGAGGGGCGTTTTGCCGCGATCGGATCGTTGGCGGACTGGCATCGCGCCGGGCTCTCCATCGGTCAGCATAGATCCTGGCCAGACACCCAGTTGCTGCGGGCTAACGGCCTCAAGGTGACGGTGGGCAATCTCTATGAGGCGCTCTTCAACATGCTGCGCAAGAAGCGCTTTGACTGCTTCCTGCGCTCGGTCATCGAGGTCGAGGATGAACTGCGGCAGCACACGGATCTCGCCATCGAGCCCCGTCTGGTGTTTCGCTATCCGCTGGCGCTGCTCTTCTTTGTCTCGCCAAAATATCCGGAGCTGGCGCAGCGCATCGAGCTCGGCCTGCAGCGGGCGCGGCAGTCTGGTGCTTTTGACCGGGTCTTTGAAGAGGGATTTGGCAGCACCATTCGGCGGCTGAAACTGGATGAGCGGGTGCGCCTCGAGCTGCACAACCCCGACTTGCCGCTGCCCAGCCGCATCATGATGGCCGATCCGGCCCTTATCTATAATCCGGTGTCAGCGCAGTGAGCCCTGATTCTGCGCGGTATCCCAGAAGGCGCGGATCAGCGGCTCCTCCAGCCGCTTCTTGAGCACCCCGATCCCCACATCAAATGGCTTGAAGGCTGGCTTGAGGTCGATGATACGCACCTTGTCGCCGAGCGGGCTGTGGTCGATCACCGCCGCTGGCACCAATCCTACGCCACAGCCGAGCGCCACCATGGCGACGATTCCCTCGTTACCCGCCACTTCGGCATAGATGTTGGGGGCGATCCCCTTGTTGCGAAACCACTGATCGCTGCGTTTGCGGGCCAGCCCCTGCTCGGAGAGGATAACTGGCAGCTGCTCCCAGTCCGGCTCGCCCTGACGGAACCACTGGTTCAGCTGCGGGGCATTGCGCGGCGCGATAAAGACCAGCGGCACCAGCTGCAGGCTGGCGAACTCCAGCTTGGCGGGCAGAGCATCGGGACGGGCGGCGATGGCGAGATCGGCCTCGTCGGCCAGAATCTTGTCCACCGCCAGCGCCGGGTCGCCGGTCTCCAGCTTGATCTCCAGCTGGGGGTAGCGGCGGCGAAAGCGCTCCAGTACCTCGGGCAGCAGAAAGTAACTGGCGGTGACCGAGCAGAACACCCGCAGCCGCCCCTGCAGCGGTTCATCGCTGCGTTTGAGCTCCTGCTTGAGCTGGCGCCACTCCTGCAACAGGCCGCCACCAAACTCCCGCAGTTTCTCGCCGGCGGGGGTAAGCCGCACCGAGCGGTTGTCCCGCTCGAACAGGATGCAGCCGGTCTCCTGCTCCAACCGCTGGATGGCGCGACTCAGGGTGGAGGGGCTGACCGCCATGGCATCGGCGCTCTTGCCGAAGTGGAGGGAGTCGGCGAGGTGGAGAAACAGCTCGAGATTGCGAAGATCCATCTTTCAGCTCCTGGCGCGGCATGTGTGCCCGATATCCAGCGGTTGGCGGCTTGTTTCTGCCATCTCGCGGTACATTCAGCAGGCAATTATGAAGGGTGAGCGTTTCAGTTATTGCAACGTACTGTTTCGAATATATCAGTTCAGGCAATAAGTGTCCCGCGCTATAGTGGTTCAGACAACGCCGCTATCCGGCATGGAATCAATCGAACGGAGCAATCACCATGGCTAACTATTTCAACACCTTGAACCTGCGTCAGCAGTTGGCCCAATTGGGCAAGTGTCGTTTCATGCAGCGCGAAGAGTTCGCGGACGGCTGCAACGTGCTGAAGGGCAAGAAGGTGGTGATTGTGGGCTGTGGTGCCCAGGGTCTGAATCAGGGTCTGAACATGCGCGACTCCGGGCTGGATATCTCCTACGCCCTGCGCAAGGCTGCCATCACCGAGAAGCGTGCCTCTTGGCAGAAAGCCACCGACAACGGCTTCGTGGTCGGCACCTATGAAGAGCTGATCCCGACCGCCGATCTGGTGCTGAACCTGACTCCGGACAAGCAGCACTCCGACGTGGTGAAAACCGTGATGCCGCTGATGAAGCAGGGCGCCGCGCTGGGTTACTCCCACGGTTTCAACGTGGTGGAAGAGGGTCAGCAGATCCGCTCCGACATCACCGTCGTGATGGTGGCGCCCAAGTGCCCGGGTACCGAAGTGCGCGAAGAGTACAAGCGTGGCTTTGGTGTGCCGACCCTGATCGCCGTTCACCCGGAAAATGACCCGAAAGGCGAAGGCATGGCCATCGCCAAGGCGTGGGCCTCTGCCACCGGCGGCGACCGTGCCGGGGTGCTGGAATCCTCCTTCGTGGCGGAAGTGAAATCTGACCTGATGGGCGAGCAGACCATCCTCTGCGGCATGCTGCAGGCCGGTTCCCTGCTCTGCTACGACAAGCTGGTTGCCGAAGGGACAGACCCGGCCTACGCCGGCAAGTTGATCCAGTTCGGTTGGGAGACCATCACCGAAGCCCTGAAACAGGGTGGCATCAGCCTGATGATGGATCGCCTCTCCAACCCGGCCAAGCTGCGTGCCTTCGAGCTCTCCGAGCAGCTCAAGACCCTGATGCGCCCGCTGTTCGAGAAGCATATGGACGACATCATCGCCGGTGAGTTCTCCCGCGGCATGATGGCCGACTGGGCCGAAGACGACATCAAGCTGCTGACCTGGCGCGGAGAGACCGGCAAGTCCGCCTTCGAGAACGCCCCGGCGTTTGACGGCAAGATCGCCGAGCAGGAGTACTTCGACAAGGGTCTGGTCATGGTGGCCATGGTCAAGGCCGGGGTCGAGCTGGCGTTCGAAACCATGGTGGCCTCCGGCATCTACGAAGAGTCCGCCTACTACGAATCCCTGCACGAGCTGCCGCTGATCGCCAACACCGTTGCCCGCAAGCGTCTGTACGAGATGAACGTGGTCATCTCCGACACCGCCGAGTACGGTAACTACCTGTTCGCCAACGCTGCAGTGCCGTTGCTGCGCGAGCACTTCATGCCGACCCTGAAAGCGGGCGATCTGGGGGCCAGCAAGGCGGAAGGGCAGAGCGTGGATAACCTGGCGCTGCTGGCGGCCAACGAAGCGACCCGCAACCACCCGATCGAAAAAATCGGTCAAGTACTGCGCGGTTACATGAAGGACATGAAACGCATCGCCGTTGGCGGTTAAGTCTGCATCGGGCAGGATGATGATGGGGCGGGGATGA
Source organism: Aeromonas sp. 601027 (assembly GCF_049174455.1). Classification (NCBI taxonomy): domain Bacteria; kingdom Pseudomonadati; phylum Pseudomonadota; class Gammaproteobacteria; order Aeromonadales; family Aeromonadaceae; genus Aeromonas; species Aeromonas sp. 601027. The sequence goes on from NZ_JAAKTN010000021.1 coordinate 7,012, forward strand.
CGATCCCCGTCGCCGGTCGGGCTGGACACCCGACCGGCCAGCCAGAAAAATCAGCCTGACAGTCATAATAAAGCCCCGCTCATCGAGCGGGGCTTTTGCATTCAGAAAGGCCGGATAAATCAGGCTTTCCACGCTTTCCAGGTGTTGATCAGACCGTTGGTGGAGCAGTCGTGGCTGGTGACAGCCTCGTTGTTGCCCAGCTCCGGCAGGATCTTGTTGGCCAGCTGTTTGCCCAGCTCCACGCCCCACTGGTCGAAGGAGAAGATGTTCCAGATTGCGCCCTGTACGAAGATTTTGTGCTCGTACATGGCGATCAGGGCACCCAGCGTTTTCGGGGTCAGGCTCTTGAACAGGATGGAGTTGGTCGGGCGGTTGCCTTCGAACACCTTGAACGGCACCAGATCCTTGACCTGCTCCAGGGTTTTGCCTGCAGCCAGGAACTCGGCTTCAACCTCTTCCTTGCTCTTGCCGAAGGCCAGCGCCTCGGTCTGGGCGAAGAAGTTGGCCAGCAGTTTCGGATGGTGGTCACCGATCGGGTTGTGGCTGATGGCCGGCGCCAGGAAGTCACAGGGGATCAGCTTGGTGCCTTGATGGATCAGCTGGTAGAAGGCGTGCTGGCCGTTGGTGCCCGGCTCACCCCAGATGATGGGGCCAGTCTGGTAGTCAACTGGCTTGCCGTTGCGATCCACGTACTTGCCGTTGGATTCCATGTTGCCCTGCTGGAAGTAGGCAGGGAAGCGGTGCATGTACTGGTCGTACGGCAGAATAGCTTCGGACTCGGCACCGTAGAAGTTGTTGTACCACAGGCCGATCAGCGCCAGCAGCACCGGCACGTTCTGCTCATAGGAGGCAGTGGCAAAGTGCATGTCCATCTCGAAGGCGCCTTGCAGCAGGGCTTCGAAGTTCTCGAAACCGACAGACAGGGCGATGGGCATGCCGATGGCAGACCAGGAGGAGTAGCGGCCGCCAACCCAGTCCCAGAATTCGAACATGTTGTTGGTGTCGATGCCGAACTCGGCCACGGCCTTGCCGTTGGTGGAGAGGGCTGCGAAGTGCTTGGCAACGTGGGCCTTGTCACCGGCGATGTTGATGAACCAGTCGCGGGCGGTCAGGGCGTTGGTCATGGTCTCCTGGGTGGTGAAGGTCTTGGAGGCCACCAGGAACAGGGTGGTTTCCGGATCGATCTTCTTCAGGGTCTCGGCGATGTGGGTGCCATCGACGTTGGAGACGAAGTGCATCTGCAGATGGTTTTTGTAGGGGCGCAGTGCCTCGGTGATCATTACCGGGCCCAGATCGGAGCCACCGATACCGATGTTGACTACGTGCTGGATCGCCTTGCCGGTGTAGCCTTTCCACTCGCCGGAGATGATCTTCTCGCAGAAGCCCTTCATCTTGGCCAGTACGGCGTTCACTTCCGGCATCACGTCCTTGCCGTCGCACTCGATGGGGCGGTCGGAGCGGTTGCGCAGGGCCACGTGCAGTACGGAGCGCCCTTCGGTCATGTTGATCTTGTCGCCATTGAACATGGCATCGATCGCGCTGCGAAGATCGGTCTCTTTGGCCAAATCAACCAGCAACTTGAGGGTTTCTTCGGTGATCAGGTTCTTCGAGTAATCAACCAGGATGTCGCCGCCGAAGGTAAGGGAAAACTTGTCAAAGCGCTTCGGGTCCTGCGCGAACAGATCCTTGAGTCGGGTCTTTTTGTTTGCTGCAAAGTGGGCTTCCAGTGCCTGCCAGGCCTGGGTTTGGGTTGGATTGATATTTTTCATAGGATTCCTGAAATGCCAAGTTGTGTTTGAACCTTGCAGGCAAGGTCCCGCCAAACCTTATTATCCGAGCATTATAGCGAGCCGATCGGGCGGCCCGTGTAACAGATTTTTACCGATTGTCTTTTACCGCAATGGGTCACTGTCGGGAGCATACAACCAGAACATTGGGATTATGTGTCACGAAAGCAAGGCGGATCTTGCGCTTGCTCATGATTGGGGCCACCCCGATAGCCTGAAATTGTTTTCATCCGGTTGGCGTGGTTATGCATCGACATTGCCATGGGCTGGGGCCAGAAACAACAATGCCAGCCCGAAGGCTGGCATTGTCTGTTGCAGCAGAACCGCGATCACGCCTGCGGTTTTTGCATGTGCATCACCATCTGCGGGAAGGGGATCTCGATGCCTTCGGCATCAAAGGTGAGTTTCACCTTCTCGTGGAAGTCGAACCAGACACCCCAGTAGTCAGCGGTTTTCACCCAGGGGCGCACCACGATATTGACCGAGGAGTCGGCCAGCGCGGCAACGGCGATGGTGGCTGCCGGATCTTTCAGGATACGCGGCTCTTCGCTTACCAGACGCTCGAGGATCTGTTTGGCCTTGCGCAGGTCAGAACCGTAGCCGATGCCAAAGGTCATATCGACGCGGCGGGTATCCATACGCGAGTAGTTGACGATGGTGCCGTTGAGGATGGCGGAGTTCGGGACTACCACCATCTTGTTGTCACCGGAGGTGAGGGTAGTGGTAAAGAGCTGAACGGACTGCACCACACCCGCGGTGCCTGCCACTTCGATAAACTCGCCCGCCTTGATGGGGCGGAAGATGATTAGCAGGAAGCCGGCAGCGAAGTTGGAGAGCGAGCCTTGCAGCGCCAGACCGATGGCCAGACCGGCGGCACCGATAATGGCGACGAAGGAGGCTGTCTGCACGCCGACTCGGCCCAGCGCGGCGATCACCACGAACACCAGAATGGCGTACTTGAGGATGCTGCCGACGAAGTGGGTAATCGTGGTATCGAGCTTACGGGTTTGCATCACCTTGAACACACCACCGCTGATGAGGTTGGCAGCGATATAGCCGACCAGCAGGGTCAACAGGGCGGCGGCGATATTGACGCCGTATTCGATCAGCAGTCCCTGATTATTGACCAGCCAGGTCTGCGCTTCGGTAATGATTTCGGGTTCCATAGGATGTCCTGTCAGGTTCTAAAAGGTTTATGGTGGATAAATCTAACACCGCAGCGCGACAGTACGGGTCGCATCTGGTACTTCTTTTCTGCCATAAAAACCTGACACAAAAAAGAAGGGAGGCCAAAGCCTCCCTTCTTTTTGCTGAATGACGCGAAAAAACCATCAGCTCTGCAGCAGCTGGCTGCGGATAAATTGCCACTGATCTTCGAAACCGGCGGTCGGCTTGAGCTTGAACTCGGAGCGCACGAACTGGCTGATGCGGCCTTCGGTGTAGGCCAGCAGCAGATTGGCCAGCATGGTCTCGTCGAGCTGGAAGCCTTGACCCTCGCGCAGTCGCTTCTCGCGCAGCACCTGTTTGATCTGGGTTTCCAGCTTGTCAAACAGGATGCTGATGCGATCCCGCAGCCGATCGTGCTCACCCAGCAGGGCATCGCCATTGAGGATGCGGGTGATGCCGGGATTGCGTTCGGCGAACACCAGCAGCAGCTGCAGGATATGGTGGCAGCGCGCCATGGTGTCCTTCTCTTCCGCCATGATCAGATTGACCCGTGACAGCAGGGAATCCTCGATAAAGTCGATCAGCCCCTCGAACATCCGCGCCTTGCTGGGAAAATGTCGATAGAGGGCTGCTTCAGAGACGCCGACCTCGGCCGCCAGACGGGCCGTGGTGATGCGCTGACCCGGACTGGTTTCCAGCATATGGGCGAGCGCTTGCAGGATCTGATCGCGCCGACTCTGTTTCTGATTACTGCTTGCCATGGATTCCCCTAAAAAAACAATGGCTTGATTCTGTTATTAAGCACCGCCCATTGGGCTGGTGTGGTCTGTTATTGGCGACCAGAAGAACCAAAACCGCCTTCACCCCGTTCGCTCTGATTGAACTCATCGACCAGTTGGAAGCTGGCCTGAACTACCGGCATGATCACCAGCTGGGCGATGCGCTCGCCGGGTTGCATGGTGAACTCATCTTTGCCGCGGTTCCAGACCGAGACCATCAGCTGACCCTGGTAATCGGAATCGATCAGACCGACCAGGTTGCCCAGCACGATGCCGTGCTTATGGCCGAGACCAGAGCGGGGCAGGATGGTGGCACACAGACCCGGATCCTGGATGTGAATGGCCAGACCGGTCGGCACCAGGGTGGTATCACCCGGAGCCAGAGTCAGCGGCGCATCCAGCAGTGCGCGCAGATCCATGCCGGCAGAGCCGGGAGTGGCGTAGGCGGGCAGCGGGTACTCGGTACCGATACGGGCATCCAGAATCTTCAGTTCAATTTGTGTAGTCATGAATCGCTTTTTCAGTTGGATCTTGTATTGGCGCCCCTCTTGGCAAGGGCGGGGCGCCGTGAGTCTTGTTCTTTCGGGACGCTCAGTGCCGGTAGTGGCGCGCAATCAGGGCGATCAGGTGACGGGCCAGCGTCAACTTGTCAGCCAGCGGCAGCGGGGCCTGGCCCCCTTGCCAGAACACGGTCAGGGCGTTGTCATCGGCGTTGAAGCCTTGCCCCTCGCGGGACACATCGTTGGCGGCGATCATGTCCAGCCGCTTACGCTGCAACTTGTCGAGGGCGTATTGTTCCACATCCACGGTTTCGGCGGCAAATCCGACGGTGAAGGGTTTGTCTGAAAGGGCACCAACGGCCGCGATGATGTCGGGGTTTTTCACCAGCTTCACCACCATCTGGTCGTTGTCGCCGGTTTTCTTGATCTTCTGGCTGGCCACCTGCTCAGGACGATAGTCGGCCACTGCCGCGCAGCCGATGAAGAGGTCGCACTCGCCGACCCGGCTCATCACCGCCTGATGCATCTGCTCGGCGCTCTCGACATCGATGCGGGTGACGCCAGCTGGTGTAGCCAGCGTTACCGGGCCGCTCACCAGCGTCACCTCGGCGCCCGCTTCACGGGCAGCGCGAGCGATGGCGTAGCCCATCTTGCCGGAGCTGTGGTTGCTGATGTAGCGCACCGGATCGAGCGCCTCGCGGGTCGGGCCGGCGGTCAGCAGCAGCTTGACGCCCGCCAGCAAGGGCTCGGCGGCCAGCTGCTGGCAGCAGCGCTCCACCAGTTCGAGGGGGTCCAGCATCCGGCCCGGGCCCACATCGCCACAGGCCTGGCTGCCGGAGTCCGGCCCCCACAGCAGGACGCCGCGGTTGGCCAGGGTCTTGAGGTTGGCCTGGGTGGCTGCGTTGAGGTACATCTGCTGGTTCATGGCGGGCGCCAGGGCGACCGGTGCCGGGGTGGCCAGACAGAGGGTGGTGAGCAGTTCGTCGGCCATGCCGGCCGCCATACGGGCCATCAGGTTGGCGCTGGCGGGGGCGATCAATACCAGATCGGCCCACTTGGCCAGCTCGATATGGCCCATGCCCGCTTCGGCAGCCGGATCCAGCAGGCTGTCCGCCACCGGATGGCCGGAGACCGCCTGCAGGGTCAGCGGCGTGATGAACTCCTTGGCGGAGCGGGTCATCACCACCCGCACCTCGGCACCCTGATCTTTCAGACGGCGTACCAGTTCGGCACTCTTGTAGGCGGCGATCCCGCCGCTGACACCCAACAGGATGCGTTTATCGGCCAATCTCATCTGCTGTTTCTCTATCCGGCTCACTTTGACTGGTCGGCTAAGATACCACAGGCAATGGATGACGACAGGGGTTGGCATCAAGGGGTGTGGTCGGGCGCGCGCAATTTTTTGCTATGTTTTTTCTCAACAGGGATGAGGGAGAGACAAATGAGCATCAAAGAGTGGCCGGAAGATGAACGCCCCAGAGAGAAGTTGCTGCGTCAGGGGCCCGCGGCGCTCTCCGATGCCGAGCTGCTCGCCATCTTTCTGCGCACCGGCATCAATGGCCTGAGTGCAGTGGATCTTTCACGCAACCTATTGAATCAATTCGGCTCTTTGCGCAGCTTGCTGGGGGCGGATCAACAGGCATTCTGCGAGGCGCACGGCCTTGGCCCGGCCAAATATGCCCAGTTGCAGGCGGTGCTGGAGATGGCCAGACGCCATCTGGCCGAGCAGCTGCAACGGGGCGATGCCCTCACTTCACCCCAGCTGACCCGCGACTATCTGCAGGCCCAGCTGCGGGATCGGCCACGCGAGGTGTTTGCCCTGCTGTTGCTCGACAATCAGCACAGAGTCATTCAATTTGTTGAGCTTTTTTTCGGCACCATCGACTCGGCGAGCGTCTGGCCAAGAGAAATCGTGCAGATCGCGCTCAAACATAATGCAGCCGCGGTGATTCTGGCGCATAATCACCCGTCCGGCGTCGCCGAGCCCAGCAGGGCCGACCGCCAGATCACGGATCGGATCACGGCCGCTTTGGCCCTGATCGATATCAGAGTGCTGGATCACTTGGTGATCGGTGATGGCATCACGGTTTCTTTTGCCGAGCGCGGTTGGCTATAACTGTGCTCTGGCACCGTATTAGTTGATCTTTGATCACGGATGCTGTATAAAATGCCGCCTTCTGTTTGCCCCGCAATCGAAGGCCAGCGGGGCAGATATTTGCTCGAGCAATGAAGTAAGATTTGGAGAGACTGACATGTCTAGAGTATGCCAAGTAACCGGCAAGCGCCCGGCAGTTGGTAACAACCGTTCGCACGCTAACAACGCTACCAAGCGTCGTTTCCTGCCGAACCTGCACACTCACCGTTTCTGGGTTGAGAGTGAAAAACGCTTCGTAAGCCTGCGCGTATCCGCAAAAGGCATGCGTATCATCGACAAGCGTGGCGTTGAAGTGGTTCTGGCTGAACTGCGCGCCAGCGGTGTTAAGGTATAAGGAATTAGATCATGGCTAAAGGTATTCGCGAGAAAATTCGCCTGAACTCCAGCGCCGGTACTGGTCACTTCTATACCACTACCAAAAACAAGCGCACCATGCCCGAAAAAATGGAGATCAAAAAGTTTGATCCCGTTGTTCGTCAGCATGTGATCTACAAGGAAGGCAAAATCAAGTAATTACTTGATGCTGCATTCCCAAAAACCCGGCTTCGTGCCGGGTTTTTTTATGCGTCGAATTCAGTACACTGCCGGTTCAAAGGGAGACTTGCCATGTTCAAATTGAGCCGCAAAGGCTGGAATAACGTGATCATCGTGGTGGTGCTGATCGTGATCACCCTGTTGCATCGTATGGAGTTGGCCCAGCAGGAGAATAGCGCCAAGCGCGCTCGCCCCTTGCTGCCTGATGAGGCTGTGGTGCTCACCTGGCAGGGGCCGAGCTGGCAGATTGAGCGGATCGGTCAGGGCTGGCGCAGCGGGCCGGATCTGGGGCTCGACAGCGCGCAGCTGGATGCCCGGCTGGCACGTTGGCAGGGCTGGTTGTTACCCCCCGGTGAAGCGGTACGCGGTGCGCCGGTGACCATCAAGGTGTGGATTGCCGGCCAGAACGATCCGGTCGAGATCGGCCTCTATCAGAATAGCGGTCAGTATGGTGCCCAGCTGCCGTCCGGTCTCTGGCTCGCCCTCACAGCCGAGCAGTATCGCGATCTGCTGCGCCCTGCCCCCTGAGTTCCTTTTCCTTGCGAGGTACCCATGCCTGAATTGCCAGAAGTTGAAGTCAGCCGTCAGGGGATCTCCCCCTGGCTCACCGGTATCAAGGTGACGCGCGTGGTGGTGCGGGATGGCCGCCTGCGCTGGCCGATCCCCGGTGAGATTCAGGAGCTGGTGGACCTCACCATCCATCGGGTGCGCCGCCGTGCCAAATACCTGCTGCTGGAGACCGATTTCGGCACCGCCATCCTTCATCTGGGGATGTCCGGCAGCCTGCGGGTACTGGATATCGGCACCCCGGCCGAGAAGCACGACCACGTGGATATCGAGCTGGAGAATGGCAAGCTGCTGCGGCTAAACGATCCGCGCCGCTTCGGCGCCCTGCTCTGGACCAGGGAACCGGCCGAAGCCCATACGCTGCTCGCCAAGCTGGGGCCCGAGCCGCTCACCGATGCCTTCAGTGCTGATTACCTGCAGGGGCGTGCCAAGGGGCGCAGCACTGCCATCAAGCAGTTCCTGATGGACAATCAGGTGGTGGTCGGGGTAGGCAACATCTACGCCAACGAGGCGCTCTATGCCGCCGGCATTCACCCCAAACGGGCGGCGGGCAATATCAGCGCCGAGCGGCTGGGAACCCTGGTGGCCGAGATCAAGCGGGTGTTGGCCGAAGCCATCCGGCAGGGCGGCACCACCCTCAAGGATTTCACCAGTGCCGATGGCAAGCCAGGCTATTTCGTGCAGCAGTTGCAGGTCTACGGCCGTGGCGGTCAGCCCTGTTTCCACTGTCACACCCTGCTGACCGAGACAAGAATGGGGCAGCGTACCACGGTTTTTTGCAGTCATTGCCAGCGCTGAGCGTACTTTTTTCCCCGATCCGGGGGAAGTTGTAACAGCATATTTCCAGGCTGTTGAATATTTGCGCAGTCATTACTAGTATCAGCGGCCGTTCAGGCGGTTTGAGAACTAGAAATGACTTTAAAATCAATAGACTGGGAGTATCTATCCCGGCAGGAGCGCTATTGCGCAAAATCCATGGCCCGCTTCCTCTATCCCGAGGGGTGCGAGCGCCAAACCTTCAATCGCGGCAAGTTTGTGCTGCGCAGCCTGCTCTATCGCAAGTCGTTGAGCCGGGTCTTCAGCCTGTTTCAGTGCGACTCGCTCAAGGCACTGCCAGCTGTTTATCCCGAGCTGCTCGACAAGCCGATGCGTCCCTATCGCTTCGCCTGTGCCAGCGCCCGTCAACGGGCCGAGATGCTGGAAAATCACTATCGGTTGCTGCTGGAGTGCTACCCCCAGCTGATTGATCCCCTCTATCTGGGCGAGGGGATCGAGTTGGGGCACTATCCCCAGAGTGGCTGCCGCCTTCTGCTGCGCCATGATGGCACCTTCCGCCGCGAGGCCGAGCTGGCGCTCTCCATCGTCAACGGCGAGGGGCAGCGCCTCTACAGCTGCGCCTTTTCGCTGGCGGGTAGCGTGGATCATTTGATTCTGATGATCGGCTCCATGCAGGGGCCGGAGCCTGCGGTCGAGAATGCCCAGGATCGGGTGCGCGAGCTGACCAAAGAGGGACACGGCCTGCGGCCCAAATCCCTGCTGGTGCAGCTGGTGCTGCAACTGGCGCAGAGCATGGGGGCGGCGGAGGTGCTGGCGGTGCGCAAGCGGGCCCACGTGTTTCAGGCTAGGCGCTACAGCAGCAAGCAAAAAGCCAACCTGCAGGCCGATTATGACGAGCTGTGGCAGGAGTTCGACGCCCGGGATGTGGATGCCAACTTTGTCGCCCTGCAAACCCAGCCGCGCAAGCCGCTGGAGGAGATTGCCTCCAGGAAGCGGGCCATGTATCGGCGCCGCTACGAGTGGCTCGATCTGCTGGTTCAGGAGATGAACGAGCGGTTCGCCCGTCAGTAACCGGCAAGCAGGCTGACCTCTCCATAGCGAGAGAGATACAACAAGGGCTACCCGCGGGTAGCCCTTGTCGTTTCTGCCATCAGGGGAGGAATTAGCGCTGTTGCTGTTTGGCTGCGATTGCCTGGGCCACCACGGGGTCGACAAACTGGCGGATGTCGCCACCGTGCAGCGCCACCTCTTTCACCAGGGTGGAGGAGATAAAGGAGTTCTCCTCGGCCGGGGTGAGGAAGACGCTTTCCAGCTCAGGCATCAGGCGGCGGTTCATATTGGCCAGCTGAAACTCGTACTCGAAGTCGGAGACGGCGCGCAGGCCGCGGATCAGCACGTTGGCCTGATGCTCTTTGGCGAAATCGACCAGCAGACCGGAGAAGCCCACCACCTTGACGTTGGGAAGCGTGCTGGTCACTTGCTGGACAAGCTGGACACGTTCTGCCAGATCGAACAGAGGTCGCTTGCTCGGGCTGTTGGCGACACCGACCACCACCTCGTCAAACAGCTTGGCGGCGCGGCCGATGAGATCGGCGTGGCCATTGGTAACGGGATCAAACGTCCCGGGATAGATCACCCTGGTAGTCATCTTTGCGGTCCTGCAACCTGGAAATTTGGTCGCATTATAAGGTCGTCGCTTGAGAATAGCAGTGCATCAGGCAAGAATACGCCATCGCGCATCAAGCCTCCCTGCATTGGTGACAGGGAGCAAAGGGATTTTTTATGAAACGTATTCTGGTCGTTCGCAATGACAAGATTGGTGACTTCATGCTGGCGTGGCCGAGTTTCGCCATGCTCAAAGGCTCCATGGAGTGTCATGTGACTGCCCTGGTTCCGGCCTACACGGCCCCGCTGGCCCGGCTCTGCCCCTGGATTGACGAGGTGATCATCGATCCGGGCGTGCGGGCCGACAAGGAGCAACAGCGAGCGCTGCTGGCGCGGATCAAGGCGGCGGCGTTCGACGCGTCCATCTGCCTCTTCTCCAACTCCCGCAACGCCATGCTGGTGTGGAAGGCACACATCCCTTATCGGCTAGCGCCGGCGACCAAGCTGGCGCAGGTGCTCTACAACCAGCGACTGGTGCAGCGTCGCTCCCGTTCCCAGAAGCCGGAGTCCGAGTACAATCTGGAGCTGATCCGCCGCTTCCTGGCCGATCAGCAGGTGGCCGTGGTGGAGCCCAAGACCCCCTTCCTGCAGTTCGATGACGAGACCCTGCTACAGGTGCGCGAGCAGCTGGCGCTCAAGCTCAAGCTCGATACCAGTCGCCCCTGGCTGATGGTACATGCCGGTAGCGGCGGTTCGGCCAACAACCTCTCCATCGAGCAGTATGCTCGCATCATCATCAAGCTCAATCAGGCCTGCCCCGAGCTGCAGTGTGTGCTGACCGCAGGCCCGGGCGAGGAGAAGATGGCCGAACAGCTGGCGGCCGAGTTGCTGGCCCACGGTGGCAATGGCTGGATCTACCGCTCCAGCGATGGTCTGCCGATGTTCTGTCAGGTGCTGGCCAACGCAGCCCTGTTTATCGCTGGCAGTACCGGCCCGCTCCATATCGCCGGTGCGCTCGATGTGCCGACTATCGGTTTCTTCCCGATGCGCCGCTCCGCGACTCCGCTGCGCTGGAAGCCCCTCAACAGCGAAGGGCGTCACCTTGCCTTCAGCCCGCCGGAGGATAGCGACCATCCTGAGGATATGAGCCAGCTCGATCCCAAGACCATGGTGCCGGTGATGGCCCGCTGGGCGGCGCCTTTCTGGCGCAAATAACGTATGCAGCAATGTAAACAGGGCCCCGTGGTGCCCTGTTTCGTATGACGGTTATTCCGGCTGCTGCGGCTGCTGGCGCACCCAGAGGTCGGCGTATTTGACGAAGGTGGAGTGGGCGGAGAGGATCGCCAACAGCAGCCCCTGCTTGCCATCGAGGAAGCCCGCTTTGAGCAGGTACATCTTGAGGAAGCAGCCTACCGCGTGGATCAGCCCCTGACTGAGAGAGCCCTTCTTGCCGCGAGCGGTGCGCTGATCGGCCCAGGCGCGGGCATAACCGGCGGATTTGACCAGATAGTGCTCCAGATCCCGATAGGTGAAGTGGAGCAGGTCGCCGTAGAGGTTGACGATCTTCATGTTGGCGCGCACCTCCACCTTCTCGTGCACCAGCGCCTCGTTGTAGCTGGTGAGCGCCTTGGGGTAGAGGCGCAGCACCCGATCCGGATACCAGCCACTGTGGCGGATAAAGCGGCCAAACACCCAGGAGAGGCGCGGGATCGAGTAGATGGTATCGCTGGCCGGATTGGCCATCACCTCGGCGATGGCGGTTTTCAGCTCGGGGGTGAGCCGCTCGTCGGCATCCAGCCACAGCACCCAGTCGGACTGCACGTGGGACTGGGCCAGTCGGCGCTGTTTGCCAAAGCCCGGCCACTTGGCGTTGACGAAGAAGCGTGCGCCAAACTCGGCGGCAATGGCTGGGGTCTCGTCCTGACTGCCTGAGTCCAGAATGACGATCTCGTCCACCAGTCCGTCGAGGGAGGCGAGGCACTTGCGCAGGTTGTCGGCTTCATTCTTGACGATCAGAACGGCAGCCAGAGTCGGTTTTTTCACGAAATGGGGCTCACGGTTATTGCCCGGCTGGCGGGTCGAATGCGTATTGATGGGCCATTCTAACGGAAAAACGGGTCAAAGAGAGAGCCGCCATTGCCCGTTTCTATCAGCTGTTTGCCTGTCTCGTCTCGTCCGGTTGGAAGCGGGGCACCGCTGGAAAAATGGGGTGACGGCAGCGTCTGCCAAGGATCTTCTGTTATTTATCCGACCATTCTTGGGGCATAATCTCGCCCAGTGATGATTAACCGCCGGGCCAGACCCGAGAGAAGACGCGTAATGAAAATATTGGTGATCGGCCCCTCCTGGGTCGGCGATATGGTGATGTCCCAGAGTCTCTACAAGGCGATCAAGGCCAACCATCCCGAGAGCGAACTGCACGTGATGGCCCCCGCCTGGTGCTGCGCCCTGCTGGAGCGGATGCCGGAGGTGGACAAGGCGATCACCATGCCCCTCGGCCACGGTGACTTCAAGCTGGTGGCGCGCCGCCGCCTCGGCAAACAACTGGCGGCCGAGAAGTACGATCAGGCCATCGTTCAACCCAACTCCATGAAGTCGGCGCTGATCCCCTGGTTTGCCCGCATTCCGGTGCGTACCGGCTGGAAAGGGGAGCACCGCTTCGGCCTGCTCAACGATATGCGCAGCAACAAATCCGCCTTCCCGCTGATGGTGGAGGGCTATCTGGCGCTCGCTTATCCCAAGGCGCAGATGAAGAGCCGGGCCGATATTCCGACCATTCCGCACCCCTCTCTGCACGTCGATCTGGTCAACCAGAGCAAGGCGCTGGAGCGACTGGGGTTGGATCGTGCCCGCCCGGTGCTGGTGCTCTGCCCCGGTGCCGAGTTTGGTCCGGCCAAGCGCTGGCCGGAGGGACACTACGCCGTGGTGGCCCAGCAGCATCTGGACGAGGGGTGGCAGGTGTGGATCTTCGGCTCCAACAAGGATGTGCCGGTGGCCAACACCATCCGGGATAGGGTCAACCTGCTGACTCGCCCCAACTGCCACGTGCTGGCGGGCAAGACCAGCCTGCACGAGGCGATCGATCTGATGGCGCTGGCCGGCCGGGTCATCTCCAACGACTCCGGCCTGATGCACATCGCCGCCGCCCTCAACCGGCCGCTGGTGGGCGTCTATGGCTCCACTTCGCCGCTCTACACCCCGCCGCTGGCGGATCGGGTCGAGATCGTTCACACCGACATCGAGTGTCGCCCCTGCTTCAAGCGCACCTGCAAGTTCGGCCATCTCAAGTGCCTGATCGACCTCGCGCCGGAGCAGGTGGTCGATGCCTGCAAGAAGCTGGAACAGAGTCAGTAAGATGCCCTACCGTCTGCTCTACAACCTGTTGATCCATCTGGGATTGCCGCTGGCGCTGCTGGCCCTCTACAAGCCGAAGAAAGGCAAGCACGGCTTTGGCGAGCGCTGGGCCGAACATCTCGGGCGGTTGCCCGCCACCGGACAGGAGGCACCGCTGTGGATCCATGCGGTGAGCGTGGGGGAGACGCTGGCCATCACGCCGCTCATTCGTGCCCTGAAAGCAGAGCGGCCCGATCTGCCGATCCTGGTCACCACCACCACTCGCACCGGCGCCGATCAGGCTGCCAGGCTGGGGGATCTGGTGATCCATCGCTACGCGCCGCTCGACTACCCCTGGGCCATTGCCGCCTTTCTCGACACCTTCAAGCCGCGCGCGCTCTGGGTGATGGAGACCGAGCTGTGGCCGAACTGGCTGGCCGCCTGCGAGGCGCGCCACCTGCCGGTGACCATCATCAATGCCCGCCTCTCCGAGCGATCCTGCCAGCGTTATGCCCGCTTCCACGGTGCTTTCGACGCCCTGAGCCGGCCGCTGACCCATCTGCTCTGCCAGCATCAGGATGATGCCGACCGCTTCGCCCGCCTCGGCATCGATCGTTCGCGGCTGGCGGTGACCGGCTCCATCAAGTTCGATATCCAGTTTGGTGACGAAGTGCAGGCCAAAGGGCGCGCTCTGCGCCAGCAGCTGGGCGCCGAGCGGCCGGTCTGGATCGCCGCCAGTACCCATCTGGGTGAGGATGAGCAGGTGCTGGCCGCCTTCGATCTGCTGCTCAAACGCCATCCCGACGCGCTGCTCATTCTGGTGCCGCGCCACCCCGAGCGGTTCGATCGGGTGGCCGAGCTGTGCGCCCCTTATGGCTGCGTGCGGCGCACTGATGGTGCTGCGGTGAGTGCCGGGGATAAGGTCTATCTCGGCGATACCATGGGCGAGCTGCCGCTGATGCTGGCGGCGGCCGATGTGGCCTTCGTTGGCGGCAGTCTGGTGAAGATCGGCGGTCACAACCTGCTGGAGCCGGCGGCTCTCGGCAAGCCTTGCCTGACTGGCCCCGCCTACTTCAACTTCAGCGACATCACCCGCCAGCTGGTGGCTCAGGGGGGCGCCGCCATCGTGGCCGATGCCGCCGAGCTGGGCGAGCGGGTTAGCCAGCTATTTGCCGACGGCAACGCCCGCCGCGAGATGGGGGAGCAGGCCCGCGCCGTGGTGCTGCGCAATCAGGGTGCGCTGGCGCGTACCCTCTCTCACTGCCTCACTGCGCTGGAGAACGACTGAACCCATGACGAGCACTGCTCTGGTTCTCGATTTTCAACTGCAAAAGCGTCAAAGCAGCTGATCCCCGTTTCACACGTCATCAAAGAGGCAACCATGTTCAAGGCTCTGTTACTGGAAAACCAAGACGGCAAGACTGTTCCGACTCTGACCCGGCTGGCCGAGAGCCAGTTGCCGGAAGGTGAGGTGCGGGTGGCGGTCGCTTACAGCTCGATCAACTACAAGGACGGGCTGGCCATTACCGGCAAGGGCAAGATTGTGCGTCAGTGGCCGCTGGTGCCCGGTATCGACTTCGCCGGTACCGTGCTCGAGTCTGCCGACAGCCGCTATCAGCCCGGCGACAAGGTGGTGCTGACCGGTTGGGGCGTGGGCGAAGGCCACTGGGGCGGCATGGCCGAACAGGCTCGGGTCAAGGGTGACTGGCTGGTGCCGTTGCCCGCCGGGCTGGATGAGCGCCAGGCCATGTGCATCGGTACCGCCGGTCTCACCGCCATGCTCTGCGTGCTGGCGCTGGAAGAGGCGGGCATTACTCCCGAAAGCGGCGAGGTGCTGGTCACCGGTGCGGCAGGCGGTGTGGGGGCCACCTCGGTCGCCCTGCTGGCGGCCCTTGGCTATCAGGTGGCGGCGCTGACCGGTCGTCCCGAAGAGCAGGGCGCCATGCTGACTGCGCTGGGTGCCAGCCGCATCGTGCCGCGCAGCGAGCTGCAGGTGCCTGCCAAACCGCTGGAGAAGCAGCTTTGGGCCGGTGCCATCGATACCGTCGGCAGTCAGGTGCTGGCCAAGCTGCTGGCCCAGATGAACTATGGCGGCGCTGTGGCAGCTTGTGGGCTGGCGGGCGGTTTCGATCTGCCGACCAGTGTGATGCCCTTTATCCTGCGTAATGTGCGGTTGCAGGGGGTCGATTCGGTGATGTGCCCGTTTGAACGTCGCCAACTGGCGTGGCAGCGACTGGCACGGGATCTGCCTGCCAGCTTCTTTGAACAGGCGGTCACCGAGATTGGGCTGGAGCAGGTAGTGGAGGCCGCCGAGGCCATCACGCAAGGCCAGATCGCCGGCCGCACCTTGGTCAAACTTTGAACTCCCTCTGACTGGCGAGCCCGACAATTCTGGATAAAATTGGAGTGCGGGTGAACTATCCAAGGAGAGTGAAGATGGGTGGACACAAGCCGGATTACGACTCCTCTGATGATGATTGGGAGCCGGATTCCTGGGAAGAAGAGCTGGATCAGTGGGAAGAAGAAGGCTGGCAGGACGATGATCCCTTCGATGACCCCTTCAACAACCCGTGATCCATAGCATTGAATGAACAGGCGGGCATTGTGCCCGCCTGATTTTTTTGGTGCGCTCACAGGGTGGATGCAAGTTGCTTGTGGTCATCCCCTGGCTGGTCAAGAATAAACAGCTCAAACGACACTCAAGGATGACTATGCGACTTTCCATCATATTGCTGGCGGCCCTGCTGGGGGGCTGTGTCTCCAACGATGACCCTTGCGAGAAGGTGTGGAGCGAAGTGGGGGAGGCTGACGGCAAGCTGGGCTTCACCTCCGAACGGGTTGAGTTCCATCAGGGCCAGTGTGGCAAGAAGGTGGATGCCGAACTGTGGAAGCAGGGACATCAGAAGGGATTGGCATGGTATTGCCGCCCCGAGCATCTCTATCTGGCTGGCCGCTCAGGCGAGGAGTATCGCGGTGTCTGCCCGAATGATATCCAGGCGCGCAGGCTGTTCGAGCAGGGACGACAGGGTTGGACCGATCAATAGTGCACTGACCGTGAGGGGTTACTCCTCTTTCAAGCGGAGTGGCTGGCAGAGGTAACCCTTGTCATTGGCGCTGCGGGCGCACTTGCCGCAGACGAATTTCGGCTTGCGAACAATTTTGCGCAACGCTTTGAGATCAGTGGGGATCTCGTGGCGACGCCACTCACACAGGGTCTTGCTGCCCATAACGACTACCTCTAAGACTCGACGGCCGTATTGTAATCGATTTTCATTTCGAGTGAATCGGTAAAGCTCGCTTATTGGCCGTTATGCCAATAAGCGATTGTTTCGGGAGGGATTACTGGTAAAGGAACTTGGTGAAGATGAGCTCGCGCACCGCTTTCTTGCCAGTCTCTTTGACTAGCAGTTCGTTGACCTTGGTTTCGCACTCCTTGCGCAACTCTTCACGGCTGACCAGGGATTTGATCTGCTCGGCGCTCTTGCTGCCCATCAAACGAATGATGGTATCTCGGATCAGCGGGTCATGCTGCTCCAGCAGCTTGAGGTCGGCTTCGTTTTCCGCCATTAGCTCCACCGTGACTCGGACATAACCGAGGGTTTTGCCGTTGCTCAGGTAGTTGGTGATGATGTCGGGGTCGAGCGCGTGGTAGGAAAAGCCCGGCTTGGCGGCTGCGGCTGCTTCTTCTCCCTCTGCGGGCGGCTCTTCTTCGGATGAGGCTTGTACATGCAGCGCACCACAGCTCAGTAACAACACCAGCAGAATTTTGAAGATCTTCATATAGATGGCTCATCAGCAAGAGATAACCCATTTTTGATGTTGCCATCGGGGCCGTCAAGCACGGATGTTCTTACATTTCGCTATTGATTTACGGATAATAAACCGGATTTTAACCTGAACACGGAAATCTCTGGATGGTGAAGCTGTGAAGTCCGAGTTGACTGTTCCTCTCACGCCGTTAAGCGGGTGGCTGGCCCCCGAATGTTGTGAATTGCCCGCCAACTTGCGCCCCTGGCTGCTGGAGTCCGGCTCCATGACACGGCGGCTGCGTCAGCACAATCGCCACTTTTCGGTGGAGTGGCTGGGCAATCACCCGGTCGCCCTTACTGCCGATGAGCAGTGGCTGGTGGATTCGGCCTCGCCGGCCGGTACCTGCCGCGAGGTGATCCTGCACGGGGATCGTGGGCCCGCCGTGCTGGGCTGGACCCTGTTTGCCGATGACGCACTGCAAGGGAGCGGCATTGCAGAGCTTGGCGAGCAGCCGCTGGGTGAACGGGTATTTGGCCATGAGCCTGCCCGCCGCGATCACCTGCAGCTGGCCCGTTTCGATATTGCCGCCAATCCCCGTTGCCCGGCCGCCACTGTCTGGGGGCGTCGTTCCCGTCTGTTTCTGGGGCAGTGGCCACTGCTGGTGCACGAGCTGTTTCTGCCCTCTCTCGTCTGTGACAAGGAGCTGGAGTGAATCTGTTAACCAAGGAGCGGGGACTTGCCTATATGCAGTTGGCCCGCGTCGACAAACCCATAGGCACTCTGCTGCTGCTGTGGCCAACCCTGTGGGCGCTCTGGCTGGCCGCCGGTGGCCTGCCCAATCTCTGGGTGCTGACCGTGTTTGTGGTCGGCGTCTTTCTGATGCGCTCGGCAGGGTGCGTGATCAACGACTATGCGGATCGCAACTTCGACGGTCATGTCAAACGCACCGCTGGACGCCCCTTGCCCACGGGCAGAGTCAAGCCGTGGGAGGTGCTGGCGCTCTTCTTCGTGCTGGCGCTTATTTCGTTTGGTCTGGTGCTGACCATGAATCCGCTCACCATCGGCCTGTCGTTTGTCGCCCTGCTGCTGGCGGTGAGCTACCCCTTCATGAAGCGCTTTATCTCGAACCCCCAGCTGGTGCTCGGGATGGCCTTCTCTTGGTCGATCCCGATGGCCTATGCGGCCCAGGCGGATGCCCTGCCGCTGGTGGCCTGGCTGCTCTTCTTCGCCAATCTGCTCTGGACCGTGGCTTACGACACCCAGTACGCCATGGTGGATCGGGATGACGACCTCAAGATCGGCCTCAAATCCAGCGCCATCCTGTTTGGTCGTTACGACAAGCGGATCATCGGCGCATTGCAACTCTCGACGCTGCTGCTGCTGCTGGCGGTCGGGCAGCTGATGAAGCTGGGGGGCTGGTATTACTGGGGATTGCTGGGGGCGGCGGTGCTGTTTGTCTATCAGCAGCGGCTCATTCGCGAGCGGCTGCGGGAAGCCTGCTTCCAGGCGTTTCTCAACAACAACTATGTGGGGGCGCTGGTGTTTGCCGGTCTGGTGCTCGATTACCTGCTGGCGTGATTGCGCCCCGAGTAAAACTGGATAAAAAGAAGGCCGCATGATGCGGCCTTCTTTGTTTGCGTTGCAGATCAG
This sequence comes from Aeromonas sp. 601027, assembly GCF_049174455.1. Classification (NCBI taxonomy): domain Bacteria; kingdom Pseudomonadati; phylum Pseudomonadota; class Gammaproteobacteria; order Aeromonadales; family Aeromonadaceae; genus Aeromonas; species Aeromonas sp. 601027. Next base: position 25,616 of record NZ_JAAKTN010000021.1, read on the forward strand.
AGCTGATTGCCCGCCTGAATGGTGCGGCGGATCTTGTTGCTCAGCAGCGGCACTATGTTGTCGGCCAGCGCCTGAAAGCGGCCTAGATCCGGCTTGCACTCTGGGGAGAGGTAGCCCTCCTTGCGCAGCGTGTGGATCAGGGTGCTGAACAGCTTCTGGTCGAAGAACTCGGGGGCGTTGATGCCGTGCAGGGTGCCGAGGCGCTCTGCCATCATCAGGCCGTCCGCCTCCAGCTGCTCCGCCTCGATATGAGGCTGGGCCAGCACCCGGGTCAGCACGATGGCGTAGCGTTGCAGGGTCTCCTGAATGCTCTCAGCCAGCAGCAGCAGGCGCATCTGGTTGGCCGGATTGACCCAGTAGCCGTCATCGCGGGTCTCGATCAGCTGCTGGGTTTGCAGCGCGTCGAGCAGGCTGTCGACCAGCGCCGGCAGCTCATCCTCTTCATAACGCAGGAACAGTTCGGTCTTGAGCAGCGGATAGATGTCGATGCAGCGGGCCATGATCTCGCTGCGGGAGATCCCTTCGCACCGTTCGATCAATGCCGCCACCAGAGAGGGCATGGCGAACAGGTGGAGGATGTTGTTGCGGTAGTAGGTCAACAGGATCGCCTGATAGCGGTCCAGACTGATGATCTGCCCCAGCTTGTCCTCGCTCACCTCGAACTTGTTGAGCTCCATCGCCTGATCCAGCAGGGTCTTGGCATCCTCATCCGGAATGGTGCTCTGCGGGCTGTAAGGCACCGCTTTGAGCAGATCCAGATAGGTGTTGAGCTGGGCCTGCAATTCGTCGCGGGTCAGGGCGTGGCGCTCGGCGGCCAGCAGCGCCAGCGCGCTCAGGGTCAGGCCGTTGACCGCGGCCGCGCCGTTGATGCGGGTCATCAGCAGTTCGGCCAGATTGTTGACGGTGCCCGCCATCCACTCCGGACGCTCCTCTTCCCCGATGTGCTTTTTCCAGTCGGGGATGTGTTCGCTCAGGTAGCTGTTGAGAGTCAGCGGCTCGCCGAAGTTGACGAAACCACGGCCGTAGTTGCGCAGCTTGCGCAGGATGCCGAGCACCTGCAGGAAGCTCTCTTTCTCCTTGCGGCTGCCCTTGAGCTCGTTGTGGTAGGTGTTCACCTCCATCACGTGCTCGTAGCCCAGATAGACCGGCACCAGAGTGACCGGCCTGTCCAGCCCGCGCATCATCGCCTGCAGGGTCATCGCCAGCATGCCGGTCTTGGGCGGTAGCAGACGGCCGGTACGGGAGCGACCGCCTTCGGTGAAGAACTCTACCGAGTAACCCTTGGCAAACAGCAGGTTGAGGTATTCACGAAATACCGTGCTGTAGAGCGGATTGCCCTTGAAGGTGCGGCGAATGAAGAAGGCGCCGCCGTGGCGGAAAATCGGGCCCGCCGGCCAGAAGTTGAGGTTGATGCCTGCCGCGATATGGGGCGGCACCATCCCCTGGTGGTAGATGACGTAGGAGAGCAGCAGGTAGTCCATGTGGCTGCGGTGGCAGGGAACGTAGACGATCTCGTGCCCTTCCTGCGCCAGCTGGCGTACCTTCTCGGCGCCATTGACCGACAAACCGCGGTAGAGCTTGTTCCACAGCCAGCCGAGGAAGCTCTCGCCCAGGCGGATCAGCCGGTAAGAGAAGTTGGAGGCGATCTCGTCCATGTAGCCATGGGCACGCTTCTGCGCCTTCTCGAGGCTGATCCCCTCGCGCTGGGCCTCCTCTTCAATCGCCTGCTGGATCACCGCGGAGTCGAGCAGCTGCTTGAACAGCAGGTTGCGGTTCGGCAGTTTCGGGCCGGTGGCAGCCAGCTGCTGACGGCTGAAGTGGGTACGTGCCACTCGTGCCAGCTTGTGGGCGATCGCCTCGTCAGTGCCGTGCTTGTCCGCCATGTAGCGCAGGGAGAGCGGCGGCGAGAAGCGCACCAGATTCTCGCGCCCCTTGAGGATCACGATAAGTGCCTTCTTCAGCCGGTTAGGCGCCAGGCTGCTGATGATGTTGAGGCCGGAGGCTTCTTCCCCTTCCCGACCCGGAGCGCGGCCCCAGAACAGGGTGACGGGCACCACCTGGATATCCAGCTCGGGATCTTGCTTGTGCAGATCCAGCAGCTGGTGGAACTCCTGCAGGAAGGGGAGCGGTTTGCTGCGTTTGCCAAACAGGGGAGGCGGACGATCCAGACAGACATAGCGCGGCAGCAGCTGGCCGTTCAGTTCCAGCGGCGTGAAGGGACCGGGCAGACCGAGATCCTCGCAGCACTGCTGCAGGGTCATCAGGTCGGTGATCGAACTGGTTTTCAGGGCATAGACGATGGGTCTGGCCGGATCCAGATTGAGTTCTGTGATGGGATTTTCCGGCAGGCTCTTGTGATTGACCAAGCCGCTGACCGGCCATTGCAAGATGGCTCTGGAAATCTTCTGTCCTAGGGACATGTGCGTCTGCTCTCCAAAAAAATGCGGCGTGAGCATAGCAAATCGACAGCCCCTTGTCGCCGAGAGGTACGATGAGTCGGCTGCGCAGGATCAAAACAGCAGTAAATGAGGGGTTGGTCGCGACAAATGTCAGCTGCGCCTTGCCTTGGCCACTGCACTGTATATACTGCCAGTGTGCTGTATAAAAAGACAGGTGCCAATTCTATGAAACCCCTTACCCCCCGCCAGGCCGAAGTGCTGGAGCTGATCAAGGTGAACATGAGCGAGACCGGCATGCCGCCGACTCGTGCCGAGATTGCCCAGAAGCTTGGTTTCAAGTCGGCCAATGCGGCCGAAGAACATCTGAAGGCCCTGGCCAAAAAAGGGGTCATCGAGATCATGCCGGGCACGTCCCGCGGCATTCGCCTGTTGCTCGAAGAGGAAGAGGTGCTGGAAGAGAGCGGCCTGCCGCTCATCGGCAAGGTTGCCGCCGGTGAACCCATTCTGGCTCAGGAGCATATCGAGAGCCACTATCAGGTTGATCCCGCCCTGTTCCATCCGCGCGCAGATTTTCTGCTGCGGGTGCAGGGGATGAGCATGAAGAACATCGGTATTCTGGATGGCGATCTGCTGGCGGTGCACAAGACCCAGGAGGTGCGCAACGGTCAGGTGGTGGTCGCCCGTCTCGATGAGGATGTCACCGTCAAGCGCTTCCAGCGCAAGGGCAGTCAGGTATGGCTGCTGCCGGAGAATGAAGAGCTCTCCCCCATCGAGGTGGACCTCTCCTGCCAGCAGCTCACCATCGAAGGACTGGCGGTCGGGGTGATCCGCAACGCTGATTGGATGTAATCCTCCCCGCCAACTGCGTTTGCCACACGGCCTCCTTTGGGAGGCCGTGCTGTTTCTGGCGCACTTTCCCTGTCATATCAAACAGATCATCGGCGGCGGCATTTTTGTCCTGCGCGACCGGCTACCAATCATCCATTTCAGATATATGCTCAGATCAGTGCCCTGTCGCCGAGACAGTGCTTGGCACCTCCCTCTGACCATCGCAATGCGCAGGACGGGAGGGCCGGTAACAACGAGAATCGGGCAGTACACCTTCACGGGATATGAAGGGGGAGTGGGGAGATCCCGAGCCTTGTCAGGCAAAGGGGACCACTCGTAATGGTTGCAGATAGTCGTGACGGGCCTGTTCCCAGTTCAGGCCGACGAAGCAACATGACCTGTCGGTCAAGGAGGACTGGTATGGCATCAAGATCGCCATGGGATTCAGAGGCTGGGGCTGCGCCAGCGGAATCGTCAATCACCCGTTTCGTCAAAGGTAGCCGGATGACCTGGTTTTACGGTCTCTGGCTGCACCATCGTGGTTCGCACTGGACGCTCTGGCTGGGATGTCCGAAAGAGAAGGTGGTGCGTCTGGTATTGCTGTTCAAACGGGGTCACGGCGATCGCCAGGGGGAAGAGGGCTGGCTGGCCCCCGTGATTCCCATCGGCGTGCGGGCCATCGGCAAGATGTTGCAGCAGGGGCGTAACGCTCGCCCCTGAGCAGAAGAGACAAAAAAATCCACCCATAACCGGCACCCGAGGGGGCCGGTTTTTTTATGGCTGAGATTGGCGATTAATTATGCCAAATGGTCGACTCCTGACAGGGCGTTGCACAAGGTTGAACCACCTTGGCGGCTCGCTGGGGTACAATGCCCCCTCTTGTCCGGTCACTGCTGGCCATCTGCCTCGAACTGAAAGGGTCTCTTGTTATGATGAAGCTCCGCTATCCCCTGCTCTTTCTGCTGCTGACAGCCTGCCTGATCCTGGTGTTCTACGCCACGCAGCCAGAGCAGCCTGAACAGGCCGACTACTATCCGGCGGGGCGGGATATCAACGATTTCGCCTTTACCGATGCGGACAACCAGCCGTTCACTCCTGCCAACCTGAAGGGGCACTGGACCTTCCTGTTTGTCGGCTACACCTTCTGCCCCGATATCTGCCCCACCACCCTGGCAGATATGCGTTCCGTCTATGACCAGCTGAAGAAGATGGCGCCCGACAGTCAGGTGGTGTTTATCTCGGCGGATCCCCAGCGTGACGACATTCCACGCCTCAAGACCTATACCGCCTTCTTCAATCCCGAGTTCAAGGCGGCCACTGCCCCCCACGACAAGCTGTTCCCGTTCGTGCGCAATCTGGGGCTTATCTACTCCATCGCCAATCAGGGGGAGAAGGATTACCTGATCGATCACTCCGCCTCCATCGTGCTCATCAATCCCAATGGCAAGCTGCAGGCGGTGTTCCGCCCGCAAGTGGCGCCGGGTCAGGTGCCACGGGTGCAGATGGCCACCATGCTCTCTGACTTCTCCCGCATCCTGAAGCTGACAGGCAACTGAGCGTGACCCCAGCTGTTGCCCCCTGGTGGCGAGATCCCTCTCGCCACCGCGCCGTCTTTGCGCTCGCCCTGCCCATGGTTTTCTCCAATATCACCACCCCCTTGCTGGGGCTGGTGGACACCTGGGTGATCGGTCATCTCGGTCAGGCCTGGTTTCTGGGGGGCGTCTCGGTCGGTGCGACCCTGATCAACCTCATCTTCTGGCTGCTCGGTTTTTTGCGGATGTCGACCACCGGCCTGACGGCGCAGGCGCTCGGCGCCGCCGACGGTCGTGCCCAGCTCGATACCCTGCTGCGGGCGCTGGGGCTGGCCATTGCTCTCGGCCTGGCGCTGCTGTTGTTGCTCTTCCCCCTGTTGCCACGACTGATCGCCCTGAGTGGCGGCTCGCCCGAGGTGCAGCTTTATGCGGGCCAATATGTGGCGGTGCGGATCTGGAGTGCCCCGGCGGCGCTCTGCAATCTGGTGGTCATGGGCTGGCTGTTGGGGATGCAGGATGCCCGCAGCCCCATGGTGATGCTGATCCTCACCAATCTGGTCAACATGGCGCTCGATGCCCTGTTTGTGCTGGGACTCGGCTGGCAGGTGCGGGGTGTGGCGGCGGCCTCGGTCATGGCGGACTACTGCGCGCTGGCAGTCGGTATCTGGCTGGTACGCCGTCAGCTGCGGCAACTGGCGCCGACGGTGTGGCAGGATGGTTGGCAGCGCTGGCGGCAGCTTGCGCCCATGGTGCGGCTGCTCGGCCTCAACCGCGATATCTTCCTGCGCTCCATCTGTTTGCAGCTCTGTTTCGCCTTCATGACTCTGCAAGGGGCACGGTTGGGGGATGTGGCGGTGGCCGCCAATGCGGTGTTGCTCAACTTCCTGATGCTCATCTCCTACGGGCTCGATGGCTTTGCCTACGCGGTGGAGGCCATGGTGGGGCGGGCCATCGGCCTGAGGGATCGGCAGAAACTGCGGGAGGCCATAGTGCTCAATCTGGGCTGGGCCGCCCTCATTGCCAGTGGTTTTACCCTGGTGTTTGCCCTCTTTGGTGCCCACCTTATCGGCTATATCACCGACATTCCGGCCGTGATGGCGGAGGCACATCGTCAGCTTCCCTGGCTGATCGCCATGCCCTTGCTGGCGGTCTGGTGCTTCCTGCTGGATGGCGTATTTATCGGAGCGACCCGGGCGCGGGAGATGCGCAACAGCATGTTGCTGGCCGCGTTTGGCGGCTTCTTCCCGATCTGGTGGCTCTGTCAGTCGTGGGGCGTGGCCGCGTTATGGGCGGCGATGGCGGCGCTGATGGTGGGGCGCGGTCTGTCGCTGGGGGTCACTTGCTGGCGGCTGGAGCGCAGCGGGCATCTGCTCGACGCCCGCCACTGATCATCGGTGGCGCTTACATGGCACCGTCGTAGCCGAGCTGGCGCCAGCTCTCGTAGACAAAGACAGACACCGCGTTGGATAGGTTCATGCTGCGGCTCTGGGGCACCATAGGGATGCGTAGCCGCTGCTCGAATGGCAGACTCTCGATGATCTCGATGGGCAGGCCGCGACTCTCCGGGCCAAACAGCAGGGCGTCGCCAAGGGCATATTGTGCTGCCGAGTGCGCGGTGCGGCCCTTGGTGGTGCAGGCAAACACCCGCTTGGGCGCCACGGCGGCCAGAAAGGCCTCATAGCTCGGCCAGCGCTTCACCTCGGCAAACTCGTGATAGTCGAGTCCCGCCCTCTTTACCCGCTTGTCATCCCACTCAAATCCCAGCGGCTCGATCAGATGGAGCCGGTAACCGGTATTGGCGCAAAGCCGGATGATATTGCCGGTGTTGGGCGGAATTTCCGGCTGGTAGAGGACGATATCGAGCATGACGAGCTCCTGCAAAGAGATGTAAAGCCAAGAAGGGGCGCCAGCATACCCAGCGCCCGTCCGGATGAAAAGGATCAGGCGATGGGCAAGCGGATGGTGATGGTCAGCCCGGTCGGGTGATTGTTGCTGGCCGCAATGGTGCCGCCGTGGCGCTGTATTGCCTCCGAGGCGATGGCCAGCCCCAGCCCGGTACCGCCAGTTTTGGCGTTGCGGGCATCATCCACCCGGAAGAAGGGCTGGAACAGCAGCGCCTGCTGCTCGTCAGGCACGCCGGGGCCGTCATCCCGAATGGTCATCACCCACTCCAGTCCCTCCCGATACCAGTCCACCTTGATGAACTCGCGGGCATATTTGAGGGCATTGCGCAGGGGGTTCTCCACGGCCCGGGCCAGCAGCTCGGGCCACATCTGGATCGACTCTGCGGGTAGCGGCGGCAGTCTGAGCTGTTTGCCACTCTGATTCGCTTCGAACATGGCATCTTCGAGGATGGGTTCCAGCAGGTCGGCCAGCGGATGTACCACCGGCGCCTCCACATGCTGCTGCACTCGCGACAGATCCAGCAGATCGCCGATCAGCTTGTCCAGCCGCCCGATCTCCGATTCGATCCGCGCCAGCTCGGCGCTGTCACCCTGCTTGCGGCGGATCAGCGCCTGCGCTAGTTGCATCCGGGTGAGGGGGCTGCGCAGCTCGTGGGAGATATCGGAAAGCAGCTGTTTCTGCTTCTGGATCATGCTCTTGAGTGTCTCCACCATGCGGCTGACGTTATCCGCCAGCTGGCCGATCTCGTCGCCCCGTCCCAGGTTGGGGATCTGTACCTCCAGATTGCCAGCCGCCAGTTGGGAGACCGACTTCTGCAACTGCAGGATGGGGCGGGTCAGCCGCCAGGCGAGCAGCAGGCAGAGCGGGGTGCTGACCAGCATCGAGATGCCCAGAATGCGGATCGGGTGATCCAGCACCTGTATGAACAGGAACAGGTAGGGGTTCTCGGCATTGAGGCCGAAATAGACGTGATAGCGATGGCCGCGGTGCTCCATCAGGAAGGGACCAGCGATCGCCTTGCGATCCTCGTTGCCCAGCATGGGTTTGGCCGGGTCATCGGCGTCCACCATAAAGCGCACCACAAACTTGCGTGGATGGGTGGTGGACTGGATCTGCCCCCTCTCGTCGCGCAGGTAGACATTGTCCACCGGGAGCATGGCGATCTTGTCCATCGTTTTGGCCAGATCGAAATCCTGATTCGGATCGGCAGCGTTGAGCAGGGCCTGCACATTTTTCTGCATTCGCACCGCCTCATGGGTCGGCAGCGGGATCTGGTTGCGAGGATCCAGAGTGGGCAGGCTGATCACGGCGGCCAGCATCACCAGCAGCATGAACCAGAACCAGAGGAAGATGTGGGTCGATATGCCGTTGAGGGAGCTGGTACTCTTTATTCTTGCTCTAGCCACAGGTAACCGCGCCCCCGTACGGTTTTGAAGCGGGGCTGGCCATCACTGCGGTCCGGCAGCTTCTTGCGCAGGTTGCTCAGGTGCATGTCGATGGCCCGATCGAAGGGCTCCAGCTTCTTGCCAAGCACCTGTTCGGAGAGGTGGCTCTTGCTGACAATCTGGCCGGGATTGCGCAGCAGGCACTCCAGCAGCCCGAATTCGGTGGCGGTCAGCTCCAGCAGTTGTACGCCGCAGCGGGCCTGCTGCAGGCCGGGTTGCAGCACGATATCCATGAAGTGCACTTCGTCGGAGGAGCTGCCACGCTGGGGCGGGGCACTCTGGGTACGGCGCAGGATGGCGCGAACCCGGGCCAGCAGCTCCCGATCGTCGAACGGCTTGGCCAGATAGTCGTCGGCACCCGCTTCCAGACCGTTAACCCGATCCTGGCTGTCGCCACGAGCGGTCAACATCAGCACCGGGGTTTCATGGGTCTTGCGCAGCTTGGTCAGCATGGCAAAGCCGTTGAGTTTGGGCATCATCACGTCCAGCAGCACCAGATCGAAGCCCTGCTCCGCCAGCCGTTGCAGCCCCTCTTCACCATCCTCGGCGACCGTGACCTGAAATCCTTCTAGGGTCAGAATTTCGGTGAGCAGCTGGGTCAATTCAAGATCGTCGTCGACCAGGAGTATTCTGTTCATCGGGTGTTATTCCGCAGATTTTCGCGCCAAACTGACGCCGGGGTCAGGGTATAATAAGTTTTTCATCGCCAGAGGAAAGCCGGTTTTGAGCCATCAACAATATTCCCGTTGGGTTACCTTTGCCAGCATGGCGGCCGTCACGACTGCCACCCTGCTCATCATCGGCAAACTGATCGCCTGGCTGATGACCGACTCGTCGACCCTGCTGGCGTCGCTCACCGACTCTTTTATGGATGTGAGTGCCTCCATCATCAACCTGCTGGCCATTCGCTATGCGCTGGCCCCCGCCGATGATGAACACCGCTTCGGTCACGGCAAGGCGGAGTCTCTGGCGGGGCTGATCCAGTCGGCCTTTATCTCCGGTTCCGCATTGCTGCTGGTGATGCACGGCATCTCCTCCCTGCTCAAACAGGCACCTATTGAACGGTTAGAGGCGGGTCTCTGGGTTAGTGGCGGTTCCATTGTGCTGACCCTGCTGCTGGTCAGTTTCCAGAGTTTCGTTATTCGCAAGACCAACAGCGTGGCCATCAAGGCGGACATGTTGCACTACCGCTCCGATCTGCTGCTCAACGCCGGTGTCTTGCTGGCGCTGGTGCTGGCGGGGCAGGGGTGGTACTGGGCTGACGGCCTGTTTGCCATCCTGATCGGGTTGTTCCTGTTGTGGGGGGCGGGACATATCGGCTACGAGTCGGTGCAGGCCCTGCTCGATCGTCAGTTGCCAGCGGAAGAACAAGCGAGAATAATGGCCCTCTGCTGCGCCGTAGAAGGTGTACACGGCGTACATGACCTGCGCACCCGTCAATCCGGGCCGACCCGATTCGTACAGTTGCATCTTGAACTGGATGATCAGATCCCCCTGGTCAAGGCCCATCAGATCGCCGATGAAGCCGAACTGGCGGTACGCCAGGCATTCGAGCGGATGGATGTCATCATCCACATGGACCCCATCTCGGTGCTGACAAAAGAACAACAGAGCCCTCACCCAGAACAACAGTAGGCTGCAACATGGATGAACTGGTTGCCAAAACCTGGCACAAAATTCAGCAAGAAGCGGAGTGCATGGCGGCCCAGGAGCCGATGCTGGCCAGCTTCTTCCACTCCACCATTCTCAATCACAAGAATCTGCGTTCGGCCCTCAGCTTCCAGCTGGCCAACAAACTCGACAGCGCCACCATGCCCGCCATCGCTCTGCGCGAGGTGATCGAGCTGGCCCTGCGCAGCGAGCCCGAGCTGCTGACGGTAGTGGCGGCCGACATCTGCGCCGTGCAGGAGCGGGATCCTGCGGTCGATCTCTTCTCCACCCCGCTGCTCTATCTCAAGGGGTTCCATGCCCTGCAGGGGTATCGGGTCGCCAACTGGCTGTGGCGTCAGGGGCGCCGCTCGCTGGCCCTTTATCTGCAAAACCAGATCTCGGTGGTGTTCGGGGTGGATGTGCACCCGGCCGCCCGTATCGGCAAGGGGATCATGTTCGACCACGCCACCGGCATAGTGGTGGGCGAGACGGCGGTGATTGAAGATGATGTCTCCATCCTGCAGAGCGTGACCCTCGGTGGTACCGGCAAGGAGAGCGGCGATCGCCACCCCAAGATCCGCGAAGGGGTGATGATAGGGGCGGGCGCCAAGGTGCTCGGCAATATCGAAGTGGGCGTGGGTGCCAAAATTGGCGCGGGCAGCGTGGTGATCAACCCGGTGCCACCTCATACCACGGTTGCTGGCGTACCCGCCAAGATCGTCGGCCGTCCGGAGTGCGACAAGCCTTCACTGGATATGGATCAGTGTCTCTGATCTCCTGACCGGAGGCGTCGATGGCCAAACGCTGGTCGGGTTATCTGATTTTGGGGATGTGGCTGCTCAACCTGCTTCATCTCTATCTGGGTCTCTCCCCCTGGCCCGCGGCCATTGCAGCCTGGGGGGCGTCACTGCTCACCTGGCCCTGGCTGGTAGGGGCCGCCAGGCGGCAGGCGCTGGCCCTGTATAGTGCCGCCCTGCTGCTGTTGATCTTCTCCTGGTGGCAGGGCGCGACCCTCATTGCCGGTGACTGGCTGCTGCCCAATATCAATATGCTCACCATGTTTGCCGCGGTGAGCACCCTCAACCTTGCCACTTCCGGCTTGCTGACCGGCACCACCTCCTGGACCGGGCGCAAGGGGCTGTGGAGCACCATGGCCAGCCTCAATCTGCTGGGGGCGGTCATCAATCTCTCGGTGCTCTTTATCATCGGCGATCGGCTGGAGCGTAATGGCACCCTGGAGCGGCGTCAGGTGATGGTGCTGAGCCGGATTTTCTGTGCCGCCGCCTTCTGGTCACCCTTCTTTGTCGCCATGGCGGTGGCGCTCACCTATGCGCCGGGCTTGCAGCTCTCCCATATTCTGCCGCTCGGGATCCTCGCCGCCTTGCTGGCGATGGGGCTGACTGCCTGGCAGGTGGAGAGGATCGGAGTGGCCGACTTTGCCGGTTATCCGCTGCGGTTGCAGACACTGGGGTTGCCGGTCACGCTGGCGTTGCTGGTACTGCTCATCAAGCAGATCTGGCCCCAGCTCGGCATTCTGGCGGTGATCGCACTGGTGGCCCCGCTGCTGGCGCTGCTCTTTATGCCGAGGGCCGGGCGCAAGGCGGCCCTCAAGCGGCAGGTGGTGGAGCGTTTCCCCGCCATCGGCGGTCAGCTGGTGCTGTTTCTGGGGGCCGGTTTGTTGGCGGCAGGCATCAACAGTGCGCTGTCGGTCATCGATTTCGGTGCCGGTCACGGCCTGCCGCTGTTCAACCACTTTGGCTGGCTGGAGGCATCCCTCACTCTGCTGCTGATCCTGCTGGTGGCCATCGTCGGGGTACATCCGCTCATCAGTATCTCCGGGCTGGCGCCACTGCTCTGGCCGCTGGCGCCGGATCCCAGCCTGCTCGGTATGTGTTTCCTGCTGGGATGGGGGCTTGCCACCGGCACCAGTCCGCTCTCCGGATCCAATCTGGCGCTGGCCTCCCGTTACAACCTCAGTGCCGGGCTGATCCTGCGCTGGAACCTGCTTTACGGCCTGCTGATGTATGTGGTCGCCTGTCTGTTGCTGGGGGCTTATATCGCCTTGCATGGATAGCGACCGTGCCATCAGGATGGCATCAATGATGCGTTGGTAGCGGCGCTTTTTAGGTACGGTTTAGAGTGTTGTCGCGGCTCGGGCGCAGGATGCGAGAAAAATAGACGCATATTTAGACAATACATCTATGGAAGGCGCATTTTACAGCGCACTGGCTTGTTTGTGCCGATAGGCTCGGGGTATGCTGGCTCCACGCGCTTGAATCGCCCTCTGTGGGGCATCGCAATTGAACAAACAGGTATGCATATGTCACTAGAAGTCCTTGAGCAACTCGAATCCAAAGTACAATCCGCTGTCGACAACATCTCCCTGCTGAAGATGGAGCTGGACGAGCTGAAAGAACAGAACAGCAAGCTGCAAGACGAGAACCATCAGCTGCGTAACGAGCACGCTGCATGGCAGGAGCGTCTGCGTGCCCTGCTGGGTAAAATGGATCAGATGGGCGAAACCATCTAATTCATCGCCTTCAGGCAGAATTGAAAACGGGCCGCTCTATGAGCGGCCCGTCTATTTTTGTTTTGGCGGGATGGGAATTACAGCGCCAGCAGTTGTTTGACTGTCTTCTCGATGCCGTCCGCGGCTTCGACTATGTTGTTGGCCAGCATGTAGGCGGGGGTGGAGATCACCTTGCGCTCCTGATCCACCACAAACTCGTTGACCGGGCAGTTGAGATGGCTGCCACCCATCTCCTCGATGGCGTTGGCGGTACCCTCGTCATGGCCGATGGTCGCCAGCGTTCCAGCACCATATATCAGCGGGATCATGGCGGGCGCGATGCAGATATAGGCGGCCGGTTTATTGGCTTTGGCAAAGCTCTGGCACGCTTTCAGCACATCGGGCTGGATCTGGCATTCGGCGCCCCTGATTGCGAAGTCGCACAGGTTTTTGGCAGCGCCAAAGCCGCCGGGCACCAGCAGGGCGTCATAATCTACTGCATCCAGCTCGGCCACATCCTTGATCTGGCCACGGCAGATGCGGGCCGCTTCGACCAACACGTTGCGGCTCTCTCCCTTGCTCACTTCACCGGTCAGGTGGTTGATGACATGGAGCTGCGCCACGTTCGGGGCGAAGCACTGGACGGCGGCTCCCTGACGGGCCAGCGCCAGCAGGCTGATGACGGCCTCATGGATTTCGGCTCCGTCAAAGACACCGCAGCCACTCAAAATCACGGCCACTTTTTTCATGGCAAACTCCTCGTTGTTGAAAATGTGAGCCAGGATGGATTGTTGTACTTTTGTATGGTTATCGCTCGCCCTCCGCTGGTCAAGTCATCTTGCTGTGCTAGGATTGTTTCGTTTTGGATCCTGCCGTACCTACTCCCTTAAATCTTTTTCCACATTGATCGAGATCATTCTAACTGTCTCACGATCGGTTTTTACGATCTCAACGCATTGTTTTTAATGGCTTTTTATATTCTTATGCACAGTTTTATCACTGTGCGCTCTGATGCGCCCCATTTTTGAACACAGAGTTATCCACAGATTGAGTCCCTTTATCAGGCGCTGTGTGCTGTTGCTGCGCCCCTTGGTGTGAGGGGGGCCCTGTGGCATCCTAGCGGCTGTTTATCTCTGGCAGGACGATTTCATGGCCCCTAGCAACCCCCTTATTCTGGTCGACGGCTCCTCTTATCTTTACCGCGCCTTCTTCGCCTCCCAGCAGGCCGATCTGCGCACATCGACCGGTTTGCCGAGCGGCGCCGTCCGTGTCATGGCCAACATGATGCGCAGCCTGCGCAAGCAATATCCTGACTGTCATGTGGCCGTGGTGTTTGATGCCAAGGGCAAGACCTTCCGCGATGACATCTATCCCGAGTACAAGGCGACCCGCGCCAGCATGCCGGACGATCTGCGCAGCCAGGTTGCCCCGATCCACCAGATGATCAAGGCGATGGGTTTCCCCTTCCTGATGGTGGAGGGGGTGGAGGCCGACGACGTGATCGGCACCCTGGCCCGCCAGGCGACCGAGAAGCAGCTACCGGTGCTGATCAGTACAGGTGACAAGGATATGGCGCAGCTGGTCTCCGATCATGTCACCCTGATCGACACCATGAAAGATGTGAAGACCGATCGGGAAGGGGTGATCGAGAAGTTTGGCGTACCGCCCGAGCTCATCATCGACTATCTGGCCCTGATGGGTGACAAGGTCGACAACATTCCCGGTATGACCGGTGTCGGCGAGAAGACTGCACTGGCTCTGCTGCAGGGGATTGGCAGTATCGACGAGATTGCCGCCAACCTGGACAAGGTGGCCGCCCTCGGCTTCCGAGGCTCCAAGGCGTTCGCCGACAAGTTCCGCGAGCAGGAAGAGCAGGTTCGTCTCTCCTATCGACTGGCGACCATCAAGACCGATGTCGAGCTGGAACAGAGTCTGGAAGAGCTGTTGCTCAAGCCGGTCGACAAGGAGTCCCTGCTGGCGGTCTATCGCGAATACGAGCTGCGCAACCTGATCAAGGAGCTGGAATCCGGTGGTGAAGAGGGCAGCGAGAGCGCCGGACAGAACGAGGCTGGCGATGAGAGCGCCGCTCCGGTTGCCGCCATCGAAACCGACTACCGCTGCATTCTGGACGAAGCCGAGTTTGACGGCTGGCTGGAACAGCTGAAAGCGGCACCGCTGTTTGCCTTCGATACCGAAACCACCAGTCTCGACTATATGGAGGCGCGGATCGTCGGGGTCTCCTTCGCGGTTGAGCCGGGCAAGGCTGCTTATGTGCCGTTTGGCCATGACTATCTGGGGGCACCGGTACAGCTGAGCGAGGCCGTGGTGTTGGGCAAGCTCAAACCGCTGCTGGAAGATCCGACCCGTCTCAAGGTGGGGCAGAATCTCAAATACGATCGCAACGTGCTGCTCAACCACGACATCGACCTGCAAGGTATCGCCTACGACACCATGCTCGAATCCTATGTGCTCAACTCCACCGCCAGTCGCCACGACATGGATTCGCTGGCCAAGCGTTACCTCGGGGTTGAGACCACCTCCTTTGAAGATATTGCGGGCAAAGGGGTGAAACAGCTCACCTTCAACCAGATCGAGCTGGAGCAGGCCGCCCCCTATGCGGCGGAAGATGCCGATATCACCCTGCGTCTTCATCAGGCGCTGTGGGGTCAGCTGGAGGCCGTGCCGGGTCTCGCCAAGGTATTCAGCGAGATCGAACTGCCTCTGCTGCCAGTGCTGGCGCGGATGGAGTTGCTCGGCACCACTATCGATCCCAAGTTGCTGCACCAGCAGAGCCAGGAGATCGAGCTGCGCTTGGCGGAGCTGGAGAAGCAGGCCCATGAGCTGGCTGGACAGGAGTTCAACCTCTCCTCACCCAAGCAGCTTGGGGAGATCCTCTTCACCAAGCTGGGCCTACCGATCATCAAAAAGACGCCGAAGGGGGCACCGTCCACCGCAGAAGAGGTGCTGGCCGAGCTGGCGGAGACCTATGAGCTGCCGCAACTGCTGATGGAGCATCGTGGGCTGGCCAAGCTCAAGTCCACCTACACCGACAAGTTGCCGCTGATGATCAAGCCGCAGACCGGGCGGGTACATACCTCCTATCATCAGGCGGTAGCGGCTACGGGCCGTTTGTCATCATCTGATCCCAACCTGCAGAACATCCCGGTGCGCAACGAGCAGGGGCGCCGGATCCGTCAGGCCTTTATTCCGAGCGCCGGTTACAAGCTGGTGGCGGCGGACTACTCCCAGATCGAGCTGCGCATCATGGCGCACCTCTCCGGTGACAAGGGGTTGCTGACCGCCTTTGCCGAGGGCAAGGACATCCACAAGGCGACTGCCGCCGAGGTATTCAGTGTAGCGCTCGATGCGGTCACCACCGACATGCGCCGCAGCGCCAAGGCGATCAACTTCGGTCTTATCTACGGCATGAGTGCCTTCGGTTTGGCCAAGCAGCTGGGGATCGGTCGTGCCGAAGCGCAGAAGTACATGGATCTCTACTTCGAACGCTACCCGGGCGTGCTGGAGTATATGGAGCGTACCCGCCAGCAGGCGGAAGCCCAGGGTTATGTCGAGACCCTGTTTGGTCGTCGCCTCTATCTGCCGGATATCAAGTCCCGCAACGCCGGTCTGCGCAAGGCAGCCGAGCGGGCCGCCATCAACGCGCCTATGCAGGGCACGGCCGCCGATATCATCAAGCGCGCCATGATCAACGTGGACAGCTGGATCCGCGGTATCGGGGATGAGTCGATCCGCATGCTGATGCAGGTACACGATGAACTGGTGTTCGAGATCCGCGAAGAGAAGCTGGAGGAGTATACCGCCATCATCAAGGAGAAGATGTCGGCCGCTGCCGAACTGCATGTGCCGCTGCTGGTTGAAGCGGGTACCGGCGACAACTGGGATCAGGCCCACTGATTTCCGGTCAGCCGTTCTGCACGGCTATATAGATAGCTATATAAGAAGCGAAGCCCGGCATCATGCCGGGCTTCCTGTTTCTGCCAGCCCTATCAGGTCTCTTGCAGATACTCATCCTTGAGCAGCACATAATTGTCGGCCGAGGTCTTGAGGAAGGCGATCTCGGCGGGTTTGAGCGGACGAGCCTGTTTGACGGGATTCCCTATATATAGAAAGCCCGATTCGAGTCGCTTGCCCGGTGGCACCAGTGAACCTGCGCCGATCATCACATCATCTTCAACCACGACGCCATCAAGCAGAATGGCACCCATGCCGACCAGCACCCGGTTGCCTATGGTGCAGCCGTGCAGCATCGCCTTGTGACCCACAGTGACATCTTCACCGATCAGCAGCGGATAGCCGGTCGGATTGCTGACGCTCTTGCGGGTCAGATGCAATACGGTGCCATCCTGAATGTTGCTGCGGGCGCCGATGCGGATATGGTTCACATCCCCCCGTGCCGCCACCATGGGCCAGATGCTGGCGTCGTCGGCCAGTTCGATATCGCCCACCAGTGTCGCGCAGGGATCTACATACACCCGTTTGCCCAGTTGCGGGCGTTTTCCCTTATAGGGTCTCAGTCGCAAGTCCATCTTGGCCTCCTTGTTTTCGGCCATTCTAGCAATCTGGAACCAGTTTCTGTGGATAAGTTTGTATAAAAGCTGTGTCTGGATATGAATAACTAAAAAAGTGCGGTTTTTTGCAATTTTATTGCAGATAAGGGGTTGCCAGAAAGAATCTGTTCCCTATAATGCGCCTCCATCGACACGGCAAGCGGCAACGCAAACAACCTCGTC
>NZ_JAAKTN010000022.1:0-33022 GCF_049174455.1 Aeromonas sp. 601027
GCTCTGCTCTGCTCTGCTCTGCTCTGCTCTGCTCTGCTCTGCTCTGCTCTGCTCTGCTCTGCTCTGCTCTGCTCTGCAATGAGTGATGGCAGATCACGGAAACAAAAAAAGCGCCCTGAGGCGCTTTTTTCATATCAACCGGATAATCATGCTTTGAACTTGCTGAACACCAGGGAGGCGTTGGTACCGCCAAAGCCGAAGCTGTTGGACATGACGGTGTTGAGCTCGGCCTCTTCGTACTCGCGCACGATGGGCAGACCTTCGGCCTTCTCGTCCAGAGTCTCGATGTTGATGCTGGGAGCGATAAAGCCGTGCTCCATCATCAGCAGTGAGTAGACAGCCTCGTGCACGCCGGCAGCGCCGAGCGCATGGCCGGTCATCGCCTTGGTGGCAGAGATCTTGGGACCGTTGGCACCAAACAGAGTCTGGATGGCTTCCAGCTCCTTGGTATCGCCAACCGGGGTGGAGGTACCGTGGGTGTTGATGTAATCAACCTTGCCAACCCCCTGCATTGCCATCTTCATGCAACGCACCGCGCCTTCGCCGCTCGGCGCGACCATGTCATAGCCATCGGAGGTAGCACCGTAACCGGTCAGCTCGGCATAGATGTGAGCACCACGGGCCAGCGCATGTTCCAGCTCTTCGATCACTAGGATGCCGCCGCCACCGGAGATAACGAAACCATCGCGATTCGCATCATAGGTACGGGAGGCTTTTTCCGGCATGTCGTTGTACTTGGTGGAGAGGGCCCCCATGGCGTCAAACTGGATGGTAGAGGACCAGTCCAGCTCTTCACCGCCACCGGCGAAGACCACATCCTGTTTGCCAAGCTGGATCAGCTCAAGCGCGTGACCGATGCAGTGAGCAGAGGTGGCGCAAGCTGAACTGATGGAGTAATTGACACCCTTGATCTGGAACGGGGTCGCCAGGCAAGCAGAGGTTGTGGAGGACATAGTGCGCGGCACCATGTAAGGGCCCACACGCTTGACCCCTTTCTCGCGGGCGATGTCCACAGATTCCGAAGTGTTCTTGCCGGAGGCACCACCTGAACCGACCACCAGGCCGGTACGCTCGTTGGAGACCTGATCTTCCGCCAGACCGGCATCTTCAATGGCCTGCTGCATGGAGAGATAGGCGTAGGCCGCAGCGTCGCCCATGAAACGCATGACTTTACGGTCGATCAGTTCAGACGGATCGAGTTTGATGTTACCCCAGACACGGCTGCGCAGATTGTGCTGCTCGAACTGCTCGGAATAGGTGATGCCGGATTTACCTGCTTTCAGGGAGGCCAGCACTTCTTCCTTGTTGTTGCCGATACTGGAGATGACGCCGATACCGGTGATCACTGCTCTTCTCATTAATTCATCTCGTCTGGAAAAACTGGCGCCAAGTCTACCCGCTTTCGGCTGCCAAACTGGTCTGCTTTCACGTAGAATGCCCGCGATTTTGTGACGCGAGCCGAGGAAAACGTGAGTCAAACATCCTTACATCATGCCCGATTGGACTGGAATGAAGCGGGAACTCCTGTCTCCAGTGACTTCGGGGATGTGTACTTTTCCAATGATAACGGTCTAAGTGAAACCCGCTACGTCTTTTTGCAGCAAAACCGGCTACCTGCGCGATTTTCGCACCACGATAGTGACAGTTTCGTGATAGGTGAAACAGGTTTCGGCACAGGTCTTAACTTTCTGGCGACAATGCAAGCCTTCCTGGAACAGGCGCCCCAATCCGGTAACGGCTCCCGTCTGCACTTCATCAGTTTCGAGAAATACCCCCTGACCCAAGACGATCTGCGCAAGGCGCTGGCCGCCTGGCCTGAACTTGGCCACTTGAGCCAGGATCTTGTCGCCCAGTGGCCACTGCCGGTTTCCGGTTGCCACCGCCTGCATTTTACGGGTGGCCGCATTCGCCTCGATCTCTGGTTTGGCGACATCAAGGATATGCTGCCGCAAGTGCCTCACCGGGCAGAGGGGCTGGTGGATGCCTGGTATCTGGATGGTTTCTCCCCAGCCAAGAACCCGGAGATGTGGACACAGGAGCTGTTTGATAGTCTCGCTCGCCTCGCCCGTCCCGATTGCTCCATCGCCACCTTTACCTGTGCCGGTTTTGTCCGTCGCGGCCTGATTGCCGCCGGTTTTGCCATGAAGAAGGTGAAGGGCCACGGTAGCAAGCGGGAGATGCTGGTGGGGGATCGCACCGACAAGCAGCCGCAGCAGACCATAGCCCCTTGGTATGCCCGTCCTGCCGGACGCGCTGGCGAGGTAGTGATCATCGGCGGCGGCATTGCCTCGGCCATGACGGCGCTCTCTCTGGTGGAGCGGGGCCGCAAGGTGACGTTGTTGTGTGCAGATGGCGAACCGGCCACCGGCGCCTCCGGCAACCGCCAGGGCGCGCTCTATCCGCTGCTCAACGGCGAGCACGATGCCCTGTCACGCTTCTATTCGCTCGCTTTTGGCTATGCCCGCCAACGGCTACTGGCGTTGGCCGCGCAACATCCCATCGCTTTTGCACTGTGCGGGGTAACCCAGCTCGGTTATGACGACAAATCGGCAGCCAAGCTGGCGAAAATGAGCCAGGGCCCCTTCCCCCCCGAGCTGATGTATCCCCTCTCTACAGCAGAGGTAGAGCAGGTGGTTGGCCTGCCCTGTGGCCACAGCGGCGTCAGTTACCCGCTGGGAGGCTGGCTCTGTCCGGCCGATCTCACCCACGCAGCTATCAAAGAAGCGCAAGCCAGCGGGCTGCTTGAGGTGGCGTTCAATACCGAGGTGGTCGCTATTACTGAACTGGCCGATGGCTGGCAAATAAAAAGCCAGGATGGCCGCCGCTGGCAAGCCCCCAGTCTGGTAGTTGCCGCCGGACACAAGCTGCATGCGCTCATCCCCTTTGCCGAGCTGCCGCTCTATCCGGTGCGCGGTCAGGTGAGCCATGTGCCGACCTCAGCCAGCCTGAGCCGGCTTAATACCGTGCTCTGCTACGATGGCTACCTCACTCCAGCCCATAACGATCACCACTGCATCGGTGCCAGCTATGGCCGCAACCAGACCGATCTCGGGTTTCGCGCTGAAGAGCAGCTCCAGAACCAGGCGCGCCTGCAAGCCTGCCTGCCGGAGCAAAGCTGGCCCGCCGAGGTGGATGTCAGCGGCAATGAGGCTCGGGTAGGCGTGCGCTGCGCCAGTCGGGATCACCTGCCGGTGGTGGGGCCAGTCACCAGATTGGCAAGCCTGGCGGATCACTACGCCGGGCTGCACACCGATCAGCAGAATGCCGCGCCGCTGCCGCTGCATCCTGGTCTCTATGTGTTGGGCGCGCTGGGCTCACGGGGTCTCTGCTCGGCGCCACTTTGTGGCGAGCTGCTTGCCAGCGAGATCTGCGGCGAGCCCCTGCCGCTGGCAGCCGATCTGCTGGAAGCGCTCCACCCGGCCCGCTACTGGGTACGCAAGCTGCTCAAGGGCAAAGCTCTGGTCTAAACCGGACTCTGCAAACAAATAGAATGGCCGCTCATCGGGCGGCCATTCTATTTATCAAATCATTCGATATAGAGGCGTGTTGGCAGGATATCGGACCCTCTATAGCGCTCACTTGGGCCAATGCACCCCGAGCTGTTCGCCGTAACCCGCCTGACGCTGGAAATCGTCTACCCGTGCCTTAACCTTGTTCAATTCGCCACTGCCCGCAGCCCAGGCGGCATAGCGCAACGCCTGGCAATCTGCATGGCCTGGTAGTGCCGCAATCGCCCCGCCCACCTGATTTCCGCCTTGCAGCACCATCTCTTTGAAACGGGATTCATAGTCAAACATGCTGGAGAGCAGCCGACCCCAGCGCTGGCGAGCAGGGTCACTCCCCTCCGAACTCTGACGCCAGCGGGGCAACAATACAGTGGCATGAGTCGTTACCG
This sequence comes from Aeromonas sp. 601027, assembly GCF_049174455.1. Classification (NCBI taxonomy): domain Bacteria; kingdom Pseudomonadati; phylum Pseudomonadota; class Gammaproteobacteria; order Aeromonadales; family Aeromonadaceae; genus Aeromonas; species Aeromonas sp. 601027. Next base: position 3,896 of record NZ_JAAKTN010000022.1, read on the forward strand.
TTACCCGTTTGAGCTGGCAACGCCCCGGCAACTGGTCGGTTTCCAGCTGCCAGTCCACCTGATAACTCGCCTTGCCGAGCACAGGCTTGCCATTCACCTTGGGGGCACTCTGAGCAATGGCGCGTGCCAGTTGATCTGGCTGGGCAGCACTTACCTCATAAAAACGGACATTGATGCGGGACTCTGGCACCACTTGCGGCCGGCTCGGCTGAGCCTGACTCATCAGGGGCAACAGCAACAGCACGCTCCCCACTACTCCATAAACCTTGCTGACCATGCCAGACTACCTTCCTTGATTGCACGGGCGGAGTACCAACCTTGGTGAAACCCACCGCCACACAGATGACGGGTATAGCCTATGTGTGACCAAGAGGCGGCGCAATACAATGATGAGCCCAGAAATCAGAGCAAGCTCACAGGTTGCGTGAGCAAAGTATGGCACAAGGATGAAACTGTATTTTTATTGAGCAGGACGACTGATGCGCTGCCAGTCGAGGTGATAGTTTTTCACATTGATGTCATGACCATCTATCTGAATGAAATGATCATTTTTAAGACGGTTGGCAAAAAAGTCCTGATCTGCCCCCTCATTGAGCCACAGCTCGCAAAGTCCCCGTTTTCCCTCTTTGGCATAAAATCTCGGGGTGACCAGCAACGCGACCCCATCTACCCGGATGGCATGACGGGCCAGACAGTTTGCTTCGGTGGTTTTGGATGCCAGCGCGGCAAAACGGGCTTTGTTCCCCTCGGCAACCACCAGTACGCCGTAAGAGTGAGGAGCCATGAGACGCCGCATGGCGACCGCCTGATGAGGACCGGTTTGATGAAAACCGTCATTGGTTACCGCAAACACGCAAGTAGGTGAAAATAGCATCGCGAGCAGGAAAAGAGAGCGTTTAATGCCTGAAAAATCACCAATCACCATATAAAAGCCTCAAAAGACAACCAAGGCTGGCAAGGGTAGGTAGCCAAACCCGCTGGGTAAAGTACCTTTACCTTTTTTTAATTCTGTTCATGGGGTTAAACGTTGATTTAGCTCACACAACATCCTGTTTCCAGTCGCCACTCTACCCCTATCGGAATAGACTCCTTCCACTCTCATCCAATCAGAAGGCAACATATGCTGGAACTCATTGTTGGCACCCTGGTCACCCTGGTGGTGGGCCGTGCCATTTTCAAAGGATACTCCGCAACCGGGGTGCTGCTGAGCGGCGGCTTGCTGCTGCTGGTCATCACCGCCATGATGGGCAAGCCGGTATTGCCGAGCAAGGTGGTCAGCACCGGTTATCTCGCAACCGATATCTTCGAATACGTCCGCTTCCTGCTCAATGATCGTGGCGGTGGACTGGGGATGCTGATCATGGTGCTCTGTGGCTTCGCCGGCTACATGAGCCATATCGGCGCCAACACCATTCTGGTCAAGCTGGCCAGCAAACCGCTCGGCATCATCAAATCCCCCTATATCCTGCTGGTGGCTGCCTATCTGGTGGCCTGCGCCATGTCGCTGGCGGTGAGCTCCGCTACCGGCCTCGGCGTGCTGCTGATGGCCACCCTGTTCCCGCTGATGGTCAACATGGGGATCTCCCGTGGCGCGGCTGCGGCCGTGTGCGCCTCGCCAGCCGCTATCATTCTGGCACCGACCTCAGGGGACGTGGTGATGGCTGCTCAGGCCGCCAACATGCCGCTGCTGGATTTTGCCTTCAAGCTGACCCTGCCCATCTCGCTGGTGGCGATCGCCTGCATGGCGGTGACCCACTTCTTCTGGCAGCGCTACCTTGATCAAAAATCCGGTGAGCACAACGAGCCGGTCGCCCCGGGTGATCTGGTGACGACTGCGCCTGCCTTTTACGCCATCCTGCCCTTTACCCCCATCATCGGAGTGCTGGTGTTTGACGGCAAATGGGGTCCGCAGCTGGATATCGTCACCATCATCGTCATGTGCATGGTGCTGGCCAGCCTGCTGGAGCTGGTGCGGATCCGCAATGGCAAGGAGCTGCTGGACGGTCTGCAGGTCTGCTGGCGCAACATGGCTGATGCCTTTGCCGGTGTGGTCATGCTGCTGGTCGGTGCCGGTGTCTTCGCCCAGGGTCTGATGACCGTCGGCTTTATCGACACCCTGCTGGCTCACGCGCAGGATCTCGGTTCGGGTGGTCTGATCATGATGCTGTCACTGGTGGTGATCACCACCCTGGCCGCCTTCACCACCGGCTCGGGCAATGCTCCCTTCTACGCCTTCGTGGAGTTGATCCCCAACCTGGCCAGCAGCCTTGGCATCAACCCGGCCTATCTGGTGATCCCAATGCTGCAAGCCTCCAACCTGGGTCGCACCATTTCTCCGGTCTCCGGGGTGGTGGTCGCCTGTGCCGGGATGGGCAAGCTCTCGCCGTTCGAGGTGGTCAAGCGCACCAGTATGCCGGTCGCCGTCGGCCTGCTGGTGGTGATCGTCGCCACCCAGATCATGGTACCCGCCTGATCGCTGACCAGCCCGGCACCCTGCCGGGCTGGTATCCTACCCCCCCTTTGCAGTAGACTCGGTGCTCATTTTCCCCCTAAGGAGGACCGAGATGAGTATTACGGTTCAACTTGCCCATTTCAGTGATTGCCACTCCCACTTCGATGGCGCGCCCATGAGCTTCTCCCCTGTCGGTGAAGGCCAGTGGCGCACCCAGTGCGGCGGTTATGCCCGGATCCTGACCCGACTGACCCAACTGCGTGCCAAAGCCGCAGCAGCCGGCCAGCGTTTTCTATTTCTGCACGGTGGCGACTCCTTTCAGGGTTCGCTCTATTTCAACCGCTTCAAAGGGCGCGCCAACGCCGACCTGCTCGCCATGCTGGCCCCCGATGCCATGGTACTTGGCAACCACGAGTTCGATCTGGGCAACGGCCCGCTGGTGGAGTTCTTGCGCCAGCTCGATTTTCCGGTGCTGGCCGCCAATCTGGACAACAGTCAGGAGCCAGCCGACACGCCGCTGGGGCTGTGGGATATTCCCCACCTCTACGACGCCCATCAGCCCTGGCATCGCCGGGTGATCGACGGGGTTCCCTTTGCACTGCTCGGCATCACCCTCGCCCAGATGGCTGCCATCGCCAACCCGGATCCCCACACCCGTTTCCACGCGGTCGCCGACACCCTCACCAGGGTGTTGCAGGAGATCAAGCGCGAAGGGATCCAGCATATCGTGCTGCTGAGCCACCTCGGGCTGGATCAGGACAAGCTGCTGGCCGAACGCTTCCCCGAGCTCAGTCTCATCATCGGCGGCCACACCCACAGCCTGCTCGGCGATCTCGCGCCGCTGGGTCTGCCAAGCGAAGGCAGTTATCCGCTGATGAACAACGGGGTGGCTATTTTGCATGCTGGCCACAGCGCCCTCTGCCTCGGTGTCTGCGAGCTCACCTTCGATGAGGCGGGCCGCGTCGTGCAGAGTCAGGGTCAGCTGGAGTGGCTCCCCTGGCAGCCCTGGCCGTACGCCTCCACGCCACCTGTCGGGCTCACCTTCTGCGAGCCGGATCCACAACTGGAACAACATCTGGCCAAACGCTACCGGCCGGAGATTGAAACCATGAGCCAGCGCATCGTCACCCGGCTGGCGGCGCCACTTCCCCATCAGCGGCTGCCGGATGCCACCCTGCCCCACGGCAGCCAACTCGCCCCGCTGGTGGCCCGCGCCATGCTGACCGCCGCCCGTGAACAGGTAGGCGAGGTGGACTTTGCCCTGCACAATGCTGGCGGCGTGCGCTGCTCGCTGGAGCCGGGCCCCCTGAGCGAAGCGGATATCGCCGGTCGCCTGCTGCCGTTTGCCATTCCCCTCACCCTCTATCGGGTGCACGGTCACGAGTTGGCGGAAGCGCTGGAAAATGCCATCGACAATGCCACCAACAACGGCGTGGTCGGCAATGGCAACGGCAGCTTCCCCTACACCGCGGGGGTGCGATTCACCTATCAGGCCGATCGGCCCAAGGGCCAGCGCATCACCCGACTGGAGTGGGAAGCCGCCCCCGGCCAGTGGCAAGCGGTCAATGCCGAACAGGTCTATCGCGGGGTGTCGAGCGCCTATACCGCCTCCGGCAAGGAGGGTTACACCGCACTGGCGCGCACCCTGACCCAGCACAATCAGGAGCTCGGTATTACCCTGGCCGACGCCTTTATCCGCTGGGCCCGTCACCTGCCGACACTGGAAGCGCAGCCGCCCTTGGTTGAGTACTTCAGTTGATATCGGGGGGATGCCTTTGCCACATCCCCTGACGGCCAAAATTGCCGCAGCCAGCGCCCGGTTCCCTGCAAGAACCGGGCTTTTTCGAGAATATTTGCCCCACACGGGCCCGCCCCATTGCATCGTACTCACTAGCTCGGCAAGATAGGCCCGCTTTCAAGACCAGCTGCAGGAACAGGCGACTTCATGAATCACTCCATCCGTTTCACTCCCCCTCGCGTCAACCCGGGTATCAAGCCAGCCATTGTGCTGCTGACCGCCTTGCTGGCGCTGCTCTTCTGTCTGCGCAACCCGCTCTTCCACGCCATGGCGCCGGGCTTTGATGCCTCGCTGTTTGCGGTGATGGGCAAGATGTGGAGCGAAGGGGGCGTGCTCTATCGCGACATGATCGACATCAAGGGGCCGATGATCTTCGCCCTCGACGCGCTGGGCTATGGACTGGGGGGATTTGTCGGGATCTGGGCACTGGAGTGGGTGCTCTGCTGGCTCGGATTGCTGGCCAGCTGGCAGGCCTTTGCCCAGCTCGGACTCTCGTTCAAGGCGCGCCTTGGCGCCATGCTGGCGGTGCTGGCTCTCTACGGCACCCGTTACTACTACGGCAACATGACCGAGGACTGGACCTTCCACCTCGCCCTCATCGCCCAGTGGGCCTTCATTACCCTGCTGCTGGACAAGGGATTTCGCTGGTGGCCGGCGCTGGTGGCGGCCCTCACCTTCGCCATCGTCGCCTGGATGCGCACCAACAACGGCGCCTTCTGGGGTGCCTGGTATCTGGTGCTGTTCTGCCACTGGTGTCTGCACGAAAAGTGGCGTGACGCCATCTTGCTGCTCATCTCCAGCCTGCTGGGGTTGGCGCTGATTGGCGGCCCGCTTTACGCCTACTTTCAGCAACATGATCTGCTGGCGGCCTTCAAATACTACGCCTTCGACATCTTCTTCGAGGGGAGCTACGGCAACGGCTTCTCTCCCATGGTGGGCGCCGTCGGCCTGCTGCGCACCGGCCTTATCATGCTGCTGCCCGCCTTTATCATTCTGATGCTGAGCCGCCGTCAGGAGTGGTATCTGCCCGCCCTGCTGGCGACCCTGTTTGGGGTGCTGTTTACCCTGATCGCCAATTCGGTCTCCGGCCATGTGTTCGATCACTACGACGTGCTCTATCTGCAACTGGCACTGCTGCCACTGGCGGTATTGCTGGATCGCAGCGAACAGCAGGCAGATGCCATCGGCCTGCTCTGCATCTCGCTGGTGGTACTCACCGCCAGCTGGCTGCTGGCCCAGCAACTCGCCTTTGGCTGGAGCACCAAGGAGTGGTCCCTCGAGCGGGTCAACGAGGTGCTCGGCACCAGCCTGCTGTGGGCGCTGCCGGTGCTCATCCTCATCCCCCTCTGGCGCGCCTGGGATGTGCGCAGTGCCACCCCCTGGCTGGCAACGCTGGCCATGCTGCTGCTGATGATCAACAACGCCTGGGAAGGGACCCTCAAGGGTCGCCCTTTCAATCCGGCCGCGCAGGTACGGGTTGATCGCATCAAGGCCGAGACAGTCCCGAGCGACAAGATCTGGGTCGATGGCATCCAGCCGCAATATTATCTCTGGACCGATCGCCAGCCGGCTTCCGCCTACCTCTTCTTTGCCAACGTCAATCCGCCCTATGACGTGCGCGAGCGGGTGCTGGCCGATATCCAGCGCCAGAATCCGAAGTTCATCATCGCCAAGCCGGATCGGGTGAGCGAAGAGCTGAAAAAACCCAGCTCCCCTTCCCATCTCGCCTTCTATCAATACCTGACCAGCCACTACGAAGAGGTGGATCCGGGTCTCTATCGCCGACGCTGATCGTCAATACGCCCCGCAGGGCGGCCATTGTTGCAATGGCCGCCCTTTTTCTTGCGCCAGAGCCCCCTTGCAGCAGCGGCCCGCAGTAGGCAAGCCCGCCCGAGATAACTACAATGACGCTCTTTTTGATGTAACGAGTGACACCATGGCGGAACTGACTTATCTGGGCGGCTATCCCGACCCCCTCAAGGCACAGGTACAGCAGCTGATTGCGGCAGGCAAGCTGGGGGAGATGCTGGCCAAACGCTATCCGGAGAGCCACCAGATCCAGAGCGACAAGGCGCTGCTCGCCTACACCATGGAGCTGAAGAACCGCTACCTCAAGAGCTCGGCGCCCCTGTCAAAGGTGGTGTTCGATGGCAAGATCAACGTGATCAAGGATGCCCTCGGCCTGCACACCTACGTCAGCCGGGTGCAGGGCAGCAAGCTCAAGGCCAAGAACGAGATCCGCATCGCCGCCCTGTTCAAGGAGGCGCCGCCCCCGTTCCTGAAAATGATCGTGGTGCACGAGCTGGCCCATATCAAAGAGAAGGATCACAACAAGAGCTTCTACCAGCTCTGCCAGCATATGGAGCCGGACTATCATCAACTGGAGTTTGATCTCAGGCTCTGGCTCACCTGGCGCGATATCGACAAGGCCAACCGCTAGGCTGACAACCGTTTCAGGGAGGAAACATGTCATTTGTCGCCATCCCCTTTGGTGCCACGCGCTTTATTGCCACTTTGGTAATGACCAACTTGAGCTGCGTTGCCCGTCCCCACCGCGCGTTACGTGGGCTGCTGGCGCTACTGCTTCTGCTCGCGGGCCACAGTGCCCGGGCCGATGAGCGCTGGCAGAGCGACAGCTATCTGGTCGAGAGCTTTATGGCCATCGCCATGGAGCGGGAGTATGGCGAAGCCAGGCAGACCCGTTTTGCCCGCTGGCAGCAGCCGATCCGGCTGCAACTTATCAACGAATCGGGTGACAAGCCGCTGCAGGCCGACGTAGTGAAGGTACAGGCGGCCCATCTGGCCCGCATCACCGGCCACCCCATCAGCATGGTGACCGCAAAGCCCAACCTCACCCTGATCATGACCGACTACAGCAAGATGAAGAGCTGGGCCAACCGCACCATGGGGGGGGATCCATCGGTCAAGATGGCGCTCAAGGAGGGGCTCTGCCTTGCCAACTTCGCAACCAATGCGAAACACGAGATCAGCCGTGCCACCATCATCATTCCGGTAGACTACAGCAGAGCCAAGGGGCGTTTTCTCGACTGCGTGGTGGAGGAGTTCACCCAGGTGATGGGGCTACCCAACGACTCGGACAAGGTGTTTCCCTCCATCTTCAATGACAACAGCATCGACAGCTTTTTGACCGGGCTGGACTATGTGCTGCTCAAGATGGCCTATCACCCGGCCCTCAAAGCCGGAATGAGCAGTGCCGAGATCCGCGCCGCACTGCCCATTGCGCTGGCCGACCTGCGCGCCAAAGGGGAGATCCGCGAAGCCAACCGCCGGGTGCAGCAGCAGAGCCTGAAAAGCTGGGCGGGGTTGTAACGGGCCTGGCTCAACCCAGAGCCAGACAAGCCACTGCGACTCACCACCAACAAAAAACGCAGCCACCTGGCTGCGTTTTTTGTTGTATGGGTATCAGCAGTGCATTAGCAGGCATGCCCGTTTATCCGCAGCCCATTTATCCACCGCCCAGAATTATCCACTGACCATGGGGATCAGGATGCGACGTTCTCTTCCGGCATCCAGCTGTCGGCGTTCTCCCACACCTCCTGCACCATAGCTTCGGCCAGCTCTTTGTCTTCCTTGCTGGCACGGCTGACGGTCAGAGCCATGGTACTGCCCGGCGCGACCCGCACATGGATGTCGGGAAATTTTTCGCCAAGCTGCTTGAGCAGCTCCTGACGCAGCGCCTCCATGGTCGAGGTCGGGATCTGATGTTTTCTGTCGATGATGATTTCAAGACGCATAGGAAACTTCTCCATGATTTATAACTGTATTTTTATCCAGTATTCATGGGAAGTAAAGTGCCAACTTGCACCAATCAGAAAAGATCCAGCTGCTGACCACAGATCCGGTCGAACGACTCGCCGATAAAGGGCAGGATGGCATCGGCAATGGGCCGCAACTGCTTGTCGATATAGTGCTCGTAATCGATGGCGCTGCGCCGGTACTCCAGCGGCTCGGGGCCATTGAGGGTCATCAGATAGGCGATGGCGCCCCGATGCTGATAGCGCTGGGGCAGCCCGCGGCGCAGGTTCTCCTCATCGGCCAGCCGCGCCGCACGCACATGGGGCGGCACATTCTTCTGATACTCTTCGAGCTTCTGGCGCAGCCGTTTGCGGTAGATAAGCAGATCGTCGTGACGACCGGCGCGGGTCTCATCCACCATGGTGCGCACATAGCCGCTGGGATCTTCATCGTGAAACACCAGCTCGTAGAGGCGGGTCTGAAACTGCTTGGCCAGCATGGTCCAGTCGGTGCGCACCGATTCGAGCCCCTTGAACACCAGCTGTTCACTCCCCTCACTGGCCTTGCCAACCAGCCCCGCATAGCGCTTCTTGCTGCCCTTCTCCAGCCCGCGGATGGTGGGCATCAGAAAGCGGCGATAGTGGGTCTCGTACTGGATCTCGAGATAACTCGGCAGGTCGAACTCTCGCCTGATCAGTGCAGCCCAGTTATCGTTGATCATTTGCGCCAGTCGCTGGCCAATCTCGTCCGCCTCATCCGGGCTGGTCTCGCGCCCCAGATGGACAAAAGTGGAGTCGGTGTCACCATAGATCACCTCGAACCCCTTCGCCTCAATCCACTCGCGGGTCTGCTGCATGATGCTGTGACCACGCAAGGTAATTGACGAGGCAAGTCGCGGATCATAGAAACGGCAGCCCCCCGACCCCAGCACCCCGTAGAAGGAGTTCATGATGATCTTGATGGCCTGGGAGAGTGCCTTGTTGCTGGCAGCCTTGGCTCTGTCCCTCGCCGCCCACAGGGTGGCGATGAGATCCGGCAAAAAGTGCCGCTCGCGGGAGAACATGGCGCCGCGAAAACCTAGAATGGCGTGGTCGGGGTGTTGCAACCCCTCGATGAGTCCCATGGGATCGATGCAGAAGGTGCGGATGATGCTGGGATAGAGGCTCTTGAAATCGAGCACCAGCACATGGCGATAGAGACCGGGTTTGGAGTCCATCACATAGCCGCCGGGGCTCGCCAGCCCACCGTCGGCCGGCAAATTGGGGGCCACGTAGCCGCCACGATGGAGCCGCGGCAGATAGAGGTTGGTAAAGGCCGCCACCGAGCCCCCTACTCTGTCCAGCTCAAGACCAGTGAGGGAGGCGCGCTCGATGGCAAAAGGGATGAGGTGGCAGTAGTCGAAGATCTCCCACACCAGCTTGCAATCTTCCAGGTTATAGCGGGCCAGCGCCTCCTTGTCGGAGTGGAACAGCTCGGTGATCTTCTCCCCCCGATTGGCCACATCCTCAACATCCTTGCCACGGCCAAGCAGTTCGCTCGCCACCGCATCCAGGCTGTAGCTGGCAAACTGCCAGGTGGCGCTTTTGAGGGTATCGATGCCATCGAGCACCATGCGCCCGGGAATGATGACGTTGCCAGTCTGGGGATCGCCCCGTGACGAGCGCCAGAAGCAGAGCTCGCGCCCCCGCCCGAGCCGCAGTCTCCGCTTGTTGAGCTCGGCGCGGCGTAGCAGCAGGCGAAAATCAAAATTAACCACGTTCCAGCCGATGACCAGATCGGGGTCATGCAGGCTGAACCAGCTCTCCAGCGCACTCAGCAGGGCGCTCTCGTCCTCTACCCACTGGACCTGGGTGCCCCAGCTGTCGGCATCCGCTTCCGGGGTGCCGATCATGATGACCCGCGCATCCTGTTCGCTGTAAAGACCGACCGAGAAGAGGGCCCCGTCCATGGCGCACTCCACGTCGAGCGACACCCAGGAGAGGGTCGGCGTCACCGCCTGCGGTGCGCAGCGTGCCTCGTTGACCTCCCAGTAGCCCTGTTTTCCCCCCTTTTTTACCGCCCGGCCATCAAAGCGCACGCCAGCGGTGATGAAGCGCTCCATCAGAAAACGCTCCGGCAGCCGGATATCCGCCTCGAAGTGCTCCAGTCCGCGAATAAGCAGCAGCTCGATGGCTCGGTGAAAGGCGCTCAGGGTGGCGAAATAGCAGCCCACCACAGGGCGACCGTCGAAGGTGTGCATTGGCAGGCGGCGAAACCGCCCGCTCACCCCGGCCCCCTTGAACAGCTCGGCGGCTTCTGCCATATGGCTCTGCGGCAGGAAGAACACCGGCTCCTGCCCCGGCACCACCACCCGTACCGGCCCCTGCGCGCTCCAGAGCCACATCACGATTTCGGTGGTGGCTGCCTGCCCGTTGCGGCCGCGCACGTCCCGACCGTGGCGGGTCAGGATAAAACCGTCGAGCGGCGGAGTGGCGGGTACGGTGGGCTGGGTTGCAGTCATGAAGCGTAAAGGGGCTGTCCGAGAATGGGACTATTGTACGTTCATACAGTGCCTGCTCGCAATCGTCACGCTGGCTGCGAGGCGGGGGTCAAACTGGTAAGCTCGATCCGGTCGTTATTCCCGCCCATCCCGTTCTGACCACTCTTCGCCGACAAAAGGAGTCTATGTGGCAATCTATTCCCTGCTGGATCAGCTGGCTATCCCCTACCAGCGCTTTGACCATCCCCCAGTGTTTACCTGTGAGGAGGCGAGCAAGTTGCTGCCCGACCTGCCCGCAGCCAAGACCAAGAACCTCTTTTTGCGCGATCCGAAAAGCGAGCGGCTGTTTCTGGTGGTGAGTCCGGAGGAGCGCCGGGTCGATCTCAAGGAGCTGGCGGTCATGCTCGGCGTCAAGCGGCTGAGCTTTGGCTCCCCCGAGCGGCTCGATGCGGTGCTCGGCCTTACCCCGGGCTCGGTGACCCTGCTCGCCATGGTGCGCGACAGGGAAAAAGCGGTAGAGCTGGTGGTGGACGCGGCCATCTGGCAGGCCGAACAGGTGCAGTGCCATCCGCTGGTCAACACCGCTACTCTGATCATCCGCCTCGACGATGTGCGCCGCCTGCTGGCCCACCTCGGTCGGGAGGCCAACGTCATGCGGCTGCCGGTCATTATTGACTGACCCAAGAGTGTGGGAAGCATAAACGCTCCGGCGTCATGCCCCGCCCCTGATTAATCGAGTCAGCAGCCCTCTTGTGGCGGTTGTTGCCGCGATCGTGCCCGGATCACTTGAACCATTGCTCAACGGCGCAATTCATGCTGTGATCCGGCCCAGTCACCCGGCCCTGAGGTCGCTGCGCCGTTCCCGGCAGGAAGAGCCCAAACCCTTGATGCAGAGTCTGTTTTCCTCGGCCCAGTTGCTGAGTCTGGTGCTGTTCGTCAGCCTGTCGCACATCGGGGTCGCGGCCATTTTCGCCTACCTGTGGCATACCCAGCGACAGCTGCGCTCCCTGCTCTACTGGTCGGCCAGCGAACTGGCCATCGCCGCCGCCTTTGGCTGCCTGCTGCTGCGACCCCTTACGGGAGAGATCTCCCTTGCCAATATCCTGCTTACCAATCTGCTGATCATCGCCACCCCGCTACTCTATGAGCGGGGGCTGCGCCACTTCTTCCGGCGCGAGGCCGACCGTTTCGGCTGGCTCTGCCCGCTCCTTGCCCTCGCCGGCTTCCTGCTATTCGCTGTCACCGCCACACAGCTACCGCAGGATGACATACACAGCCGGATCGTGGTGCTATCCGGGGCCATCTCGCTGCAAATGTGCCTGCTGCTGTGGCAGCTCTGGCGCTATCAGCGGTTGGCCCCCGCCTACCGGGTGCTGCGCTTTGCCATCTTGCTGCTTGCGCTGCAACTGGCCCTGCAACTGATCAGGATGGCCAAGCATCAGTGGTGGCCTGAGTCGGCTGCCTCCAGCCTGACCGATCCCCTGCTCGGCCCGGTGCTCCTGCTCAGCCTGCTCTTTACCATTGCCCGCAGCTTCATTTTGCTGAGCCTAGTGCACACCCGTCAGCAGCAGGCGCTGCTCGCCACCCAGCGCGAGCTGGAGCGGCGCGCCAACCTGGATGCCCTGACCGGACTGGACAGCAGACACTATTTCGAACACCAGGTGGCCCTGCGTGCCCGCGAGATGGCTAGCCCCGGCCAGCTGCTGCTGATCGATCTGGACAACTTCAAGCAGATCAATGACCGCCACGGTCATCCCGCTGGCGACGCCATGCTGCGGGCGGTGGGACGGGTGATCCGGGAGAGCCTGCCGACGGCGGGGCTAGCCGGGCGCCTTGGCGGCGACGAGCTGGCGCTGCTGGTGATGGAGACTTCGCAAACGCTGCCGGCCTGCTGCCAGACCCTGCAGCAGCGGGTCGCAGACGCCACTCGGTCGCTGGCCGGTGGCCCCATCAGCCTCAGCATAGGGCTCACTTCGCTGCAGCAGGGCGAGAGCTTTGAGCAGGCCTATTCGCGCGCGGATCGGGCACTCTATGCCGCCAAACAGGCTGGCCGCCAGCGCGCTTGCATCCAGGAGCCACACCACAGCGAACCCTGGCCGCTGTGGCCTCTGGCCACCCAGACCTGATGCAACCCCTCATCGAGTGCCGGGCCGCTCGGCTGACCGACGCCCCCGCCTACCGCCGCTACGAGGCCGAATGTGGCGCCGCCGGGTTGCCGCTCTATCAGGTGGCGCAATTCGGCTCGACTCAGTGGCTGCAGGAGTTGCTCGCCCATGCCAATGGCCTGCATCTGCCGCCGGGCTACCTACCGACCACCACCTATTTTGCCCTCGAAGGGGAAGCGCTCCTCGCCACCTTGCGCCTGCGCCACGGCGACAAGCCAAGCCACCCACCAGTGGCTTGGCTATATCGATTACGAGACCATCCCACCCGCCGGGGTGAAGGTGCCGCCCGCATCCTGCTCGGTTGAGTGCAGCGCCATGTGCTCAGCGAACCTGTGCTCATCAGCTGTGACAAGACAAATCCCGCCTCGCTCAAGGTCATTGAAGCTGCAGATGGACAATGGCTGGATCGCCGCTATCATACCGGCGATCTCTGCTGGGTCCGGTTTTACCGGCTGGCCCCGGCCAAGAGGCCAGGGCTGTGCGGCAGACAATAAAAAAGAGCACCACTAGGCGCTCTTTTTCCATTGACCACGGCCACCAACAAGATCAGTAGCTGTCTTCCTCTTCGGCCTTCATCCTGGCCTGACGAGCCAGTGCCTCCTCCTGGGCGCTCTCGATCTCGTGCAATACAGAATCGAGATCCACCTGCTCGCGGCTCTCCTCGAACAAGCCGGTCAACTCGCTGTCGGGGGTCAGTTTGCCATCTTCATACAGGGCCCACATCTCCCGGGCGTAGCGGGTCTTGAGCAGCTCGGGGGCATACATGCCGTAGTAGTTGCGCATGTTGTTGACGTCCCGCTCCAGCATCGCCTTGGCCTGGTTGTTGGCGGCGGCATCCACCACCTGGGGCAGGTCGATAATGACGGGGCCCTGTTCATCCACCAGCACATTGAACTCGGAGAGATCGCCGTGGATAAGACCGGCGCAGAGCATCCTCACCACGTAACGGATCACCTTGGCATGGTCGATGACCGCCTGCTCGGGGGTAAGCGCCACATCGTTGAGGCGCGGCGCGACATTGCCATCCTCATCGGTGATAAGTTCCATCAAGAGGACGCCATCGAGGCAGACATAGGGCTGCGGCACCCGCACACCGGCCGCCGCCAGCTTGAACAGGGCGTCGACCTCGGTGTTCTGCCACACCTCTTCATGCTGTTTGCGGCCGTACTTGGAGCCCTTCTCCATGGCGCGAGCATCGCGACTGCCGCGCACCTTGCGGCCTTCCTGATAGACCACGGCCTGCTTGAAGCTGCGCTTGGACGCTTCTTTATAGACTTTGGCGCAGCGGATCTCGTCGCCGCAGCGCACCACATAGACGTCGGCCTCTTTGCCGCTCATCAGCCGGCTGATGACGTCATCGACCAGGCCGTCATCCACCAGGGGTTGGATTCGATTTGGAATTTTCATGGCCGCCCTTTTACCCTATTTCCGCTCTCGAAGATAGCTCCGCGCACGCTCACTTGCCTCTCCCTGTCATAAGACACCCTGTTATCCTCTGTTTGCGCTGTTTTTGTCCACCCGTTCGCCTTAAAAACCACCCGCAACAGACCAAATACGAAAGGCTCCTCTGCCAACAAAATTGGCCCGCATGCGGGCCAATTTTCAAGGTTCGGGCGGCAAGCCCTGACGAATACGCTGGATCCCCGCTTCATAGAGTCCGTCATCCCCCTCCTGATGCTCCAGGGTTTCAAAGATCTTGAGAAACCACATGTACTGCTCGGGATGGCGGGCAACCTGCATCTCCACCACCCGGTTCATGGCGTTGACGTCTGCCAGCAGATCGGCGGTGGGATAAGGGTCAAACGGCGGCTCGATCTCCAGCAGATAGCATCCCTCATCCTCGTCATAGCTGGCGAAGATGGGCACGGCTCTGGCACCAGTCAGTTTCACCAGCTTGGGCAACGCTGGCAGGGTTGCTTTGGGACGACCGAAGAAGGGAACAAACACGCTCGCCTCACGGCCGTGATCCTGATCCGGCAGATAAAAAAAACTGGCGCCAGCGCGGATCGACTTGATCGCCGGCTTGATACCGACACTGCGCTCATAGACCTTGCCCCCTTTGGCCCGCTCGCGGTTGATGTACCAGTCAAAAACCTGATCTTTCGGGCTCTTCATCATGGTGCACATCTCGATGCCCATCATGGAGAAGTAGCGGCCAATCATGTCGACCGCCCAGGTATGAGGCACCACCAGGATCACCGGACGGCCCGCAGCTTGCTCCGCTTGCACATGCTCCCAGCCGCTCACCTTGACGCGGCGGGTCAGGCGCGCCTTGCTGCGCCAACTGAGCTCGCCAAAGCCCATAAAGGTCTTGAGCCCGACCCGGATCGATTTGAGCAGCAGCGCCTGACGTGCGGCGGCATCCAGCGTTGGAAAGCAGATCTTGAGGTTGGTATCGGCAATATAGGCCTGCTTTTTCGAAAAACGCAGCAGGGTCGGTGAGACCAGATCGGCAAAGCGATCCCGCAACCTCGCAGGAGTAAATGCCAGCAGGGAGAGCAGGCCCAGTGCGAACCAGCTGCCCCACCATTTGGGATGCAGCAGGCGGCTATGAAATGAGGTATCAAATACCGGATCTAACGCAGACATGGCGACCATCAAGTCATCAAAAACAAGCGGTTATTGTAATTATCCTGACATTTTTTTCTACCCTGAGGAGGCTTGCTATCGACCTGCAAGGCACAGATCAGACTAGTTATCATAAAAAATGGCCCACCTGGGGCCATTTCAATCAATCTTAATTCAGGGTCAGCCGTGGGGCGACAATCCCTTGCGGATCCGCTGGATCCCCGCCTCGTAGAGGCCATCCGGCCCCTCCTGATCTTCACGGGTATCGAAGATCTTGAGGAACCACATGTACTGGCCCGGATGGCGCGTCAGCTGCTGTTGCACCATATCGTTCATCCGACAGGTATCGGCCATCACATCCTCGGTGGGATAGTTGTCAAACGGGGCATCTATCTCAAGCCGGTAACAGTGGTTCGCTTCGTCATAGCAGGCGAGCAGCGGCACCGCCTTGGCGCCGCTGACCTGAACCAGACGGGGCAAGGCTGGCAGGGTCGCCTTGGGGTGGCCGAAGAAGGGAGCAAAGATGCTCTTCTCGCGACCGTGATCCTGATCCGGCAGGTAGAAGAAGCTGCGACCACTCTTGATGGTTCTGATCACCGCCTTGATCCCGGCGCTGCGCTCGTAAACGCGGCAACCGTTTTTGGCCCGTGCACGGTTGAGGTGCCAGTCAAACACCGGATTGCGTGCCCGTTTCATCATGGTGCACATGGGCACCCCGCGCTGGGTGAAGCAGTAACCGGCGGCATCCACCGGCCAGGTATGGGGCACCACCAGGATCACCGGACAACCGGCAGCCCGCTCCGCCTCGATATGCTCCCAACCGATCACCTGCATCCGGCTCATCAGATAACGCTGACTGCGCATGGTGAACTCGCCAAATCCCAACAGACTCTTGAGGCCGACTCGGATCGAGGTCAGTGCAATGGCATCCCGCTCTTCCGGGCTCTTGTCCGGGAAGCAGATCTCCAGATTGGTTCTGGCGATATAGATCTGTTTTTTCGAGATACGAAACACCAGCGGTGCCAAGGCTTCGGCCAAACGGTCGCGCAATCGCACCGGCACAAAGGCCAGCAGCATCAGCACACCGAGCGCCAGCCAGCTGAACCAGTAGCGGGGATGCAGAAAACGGGCTTCAAAAGAGGAGTCAAATACGGGATCTTGGGACGACATGTATCGGGGTCGAGCGAAAAAGTGGTGCTGCATTGTAGTCGTCCTGACAGGTAATACCAGTTAAATCCATGTCAAATAGCCCGCCACTGGCGCCACATCAAAAAACCATAAAAAAATGCCCCGCACTGCGGGGCATTTTGCTCGTTACACAACCAGGGTGGAGGCTCTTTGTCCATCCATCGTATGACTGGTCGTTTATCCCGTCGCTCTCGGAGCGCACTGCTTATCCATTTCCCGTTGTCACATCATCAAGGTTTATCGGTGAGCCCCTTGGCGAGCCATGCCGTTATTCATTTCGGTATTACGCTGCGGCAGAAAAAACATCAGGTAACGCAGTGCCACATACCCGACGATCACGGTAGCCACCCCCAGCTCGAAGTGAGCCAGCAGTCTGATCTGCTCGACGTAGTGACTCCCTTGCGCAAACCCTTCAACCAGATGAGCCACTTTGAACAGAGCGGTGGCACCGATCACCAGCGGGAAGGTGAAGGCGGCATAACCCGGCGAGAAGGGCAGACGCAGCAGTTTGATGAAGGCCAGATAGATGATGCCGGTCATCAGGATGGCGATCCCCAACAGCACGGCCACCAGCAGCAGTGACGGCTCCTGACTGACAGTCAGGTAACCGGCCAGAGAGAGGCTGGCAGGGGCAGCCAGAATGGCAATGGTCGGTTTGGCGGCATCCGGCACTTCATGGCTGAAGATCAGGCGGTAGAGCATCAGCGGCAGCATCAAGCCGTAGCAGATGATCCCGAACCAGAGCAGACCGTTGGCCAGCGGGGCAAACTGACCACCCGGGAAGGCGACGTCAGCCACGATGATCCCCACCGGCGGCACGAACCAGCTCGGCACCATGTGGTGGATTTCAAACTCTTTGGCGCGATGCCAGATAAAGGTGGCCAGGAACAGCAGATGAACCGCCACGGCAAACAGCCAGAGGGCCTCGCCCGCTTGCGGCGCAATCATACCGAGCGCTTTGGAGACCACCATGGTGCCCATGGCATAGGTCGGTACCACACTGCCCACCACGGGGTGAGCGAGATCCAGCAACAGCAGGCGGGGGTGAAGCAGAAACTTGAAGGTCAGGATCACTAGCAGCACGGCCGCAATGGCAGCACCCAGCAGTTGCATCCGGCCATCGAAGTGACCGGCATTTTCCCAACACCAACCAAGGCTGGCGATGCCCAGCGCCAGACCCGCCATGGGGGTTGGGGCGGCAGCCAGTGATTTACGGGTTCTTGCGATCATGATGACACCTTTCTATTGATGACGATGGCGATAGGATAATGGTCCCTTATCGTTTACGATATCTAAATGAATTAAATCAATCATTCAGGAAAACCAAACACGATGAAACTGACCCTGCAGCAGCTGAAAGTGTTCGCCACCATTGCCCGTTATGGAAACCTTGGCCTTGCCGCCAACGAGCTCTGCCTGAGCAAGGGGGCCGTCTCCCAGTCGCTACAGGAGCTGGAGCGCCAGCTCTCCACCCCGTTGTTTGACCGCATTCACCCCAGATTGCAGCTCAACAACGAGGGGCGCCTGCTGCAACCGGCCGCCGAAGAGCTGCTGACACGGATGCAAGATATCGAGAACCTGTTCAGCCCCGATGCCGAGCCGAGCGGCCAACTGCGCCTTGGTGCCAGCCAGACCATCGGCAACTACCTGCTCCCCACCCTGCTCGCCAGCAGCAAACAGGAGCTGGGGCTCCCCCCCAAGGTGACCATCAACAACACTCACCTGCTCTGCCATGCGTTGGCCAACTTCGAGCTGGATATGGCACTGATCGAGGGGGAGAACCACCACCCCGACCTGCTCGCCGAACCCTGGCTGCAGGACGAGATGCTGGTGGTGGCCCCACCCGGTCACCCGCTTGCCAACAAGAAGGAGCTCTCCCTCTCCCGTCTGGGGGGCGAAACCTGGGTATTGCGTGAAGCACAATCGGGCAGCCGCGAGCAATTTATCCAGCAGATCCAGCCCGAGTTGCCCCGCTGGCAACCAGGGCTTGAACTCAACACCCTGGAGGCGGTGATGCTGGCGGTGGAGAAGGGGCTTGGCATCTCCTTTATCTCCCGGCTGGCAGCCTCGGATCGCCTGGCAGATGGGCGGCTGATCGCCCTGCCCCTCTCCCGTCGCTTCCCGCGCCAGCTCTCCCTTATCTGGCACAAGCAGAAGTACCACTCCACCTCCCTGCGCCACTTTATCCACTTCTGCCGGGCTCAGGTGAACAATGCCGAAGTGAGCCGCGCAGAGTAACGCCCGATCGGAGCGCCGCTGGCTGGTCCGCCCACCAATAACGGAAAAAGCAGAGAGGGAGCCACGGCTCCCTCTCTTTGATCCGCTTCTGAGTATCACTTCGCCAGACTGCGCAACCAGCTGATCTCCTCGCCCCAAATAGACTCGTCTATGGTCTCGAGGATCAGCGGAATGCGATCGAAGCGCTCATCATTCATGATGTGGTGGAATACCGCCTCTCCCAGATTGCCCTCCCGCAAGCTGTGGTGGCGATCGACCCGGCTGCCGAAGGTGCACTTGGCGCCGTTGATATGCATCCCCTTGAGATAATGAAAACCCACCGTGCGATCGAACTCGGCAAAGACAGCAGCGCAGCTCTCTGCAGTGCGCAGATCGTAGCCGGCGGCAAAGGCGTGGCAGGTATCGAAACAGATCCCGACCCGGCTCTTGTCCTCCACTCCCTCGATGATGGTGGCTAGGTGCTCGAACGACCAGCCGAGGTTGGTCCCTTGCCCTGCGGTATTCTCAATCACCGCCGTCACCCCTTCACTGCGCTCCAACGCCCAGTTGATGGACTCGCTCACCAGCTTGAGGCTGGCCGCCTCTGGGATCTGCTTGAGATGGCTACCGGGGTGGAAGTTCAGATAACAGAGCCCCAGTTGCTCGCAGCGTTTCATCTCGTCGAGAAACGCATCGCGGGATTTGGCCAGACCATCGGGATCCGGGTGGCCCAGATTGATGAGGTAACTGTCGTGGGGCAAGATCTGCTCCGGCAGAAAACCGGCCTTGTCACAGGCCGCCTTGAAGGCACGAATGGTGGCATCCGACAAGGGGGCCGCCTGCCACTGACGTTGATTCTTGGTAAAGAGGGCAAACGCGTTGGCCCCGATGGCCTGGGCGCGGGCGATGGTATTCTCCACCCCGCCGGCCGCACTGACGTGGGCTCCGATATATTTCATACAATCTCCTCAATACGGCAAGCCGCCATTATGCCGCTCCCGCCCGGCCACGCCAAACCGGGATATCCGATAGCGGGTATCGACAAATAGTGCCGCCTATACAAGGCGCTGCGTTTCATGGCGTAATCGGCCTTCGCTGTGGCAACCTCTCAGTTAGAGCCCGCCCGCGCCAGCATGGCGCCCATAAAAAAACGCAGCGTATCGCCTGAGCAATAACGCTGCGTCTTTGGGTCTCTCGGCCGTCCCCCTTGCCGTGACCCGAATGGCCAGCGACAAGGGAGCAAGAATGCGCGGGGAGAGTCGCCTTAGAAGGGCATCTTGAAGCCTGGCGGCAGTTGCATGCCACCGGTCAGCTCGCCCATCTTGGCCTTGTTCTGCTCTTCCACACGGCGCACGGCATCGTTGCAAGCGGCGGCAACCAGATCTTCCAGCAGCTCCTTGTCATCTTCCATCAGGGAGGGGTCGATCTCGATGCGACGGACGCTGTGACTACCGGTCATGGTGACCTTGACCATGCCTGCACCGGCTTCACCGGTCACTTCCATCTGAGCCAGCTGCTCCTGCGCCTTCTGCATACGCTCTTGCATCTGTTGGGCCTGTTTCATCAGGTTCCCCATTCCACCTTTACCAAACATATGTCGTCTCTCGTCTTGAAATCCGGCATCCAGCGCCGGGCTGTGGGCTTGTCTGTCCTAGATGGGGACAGCCAAACTGCTTTTCAACCGGAAGCAAGCTCCCGGCCACGGAATTTAGCGGTTGAGGGGCTCGATGCTCTCGTGATGGAGCACGGCACCAAACCGCTGAACTAAAAACTGCACGTTGGGATCCTGCTCCAGATCCCGGGTCACCTGCTCGCGCACCCCGAGATAGAGGCGATGCTCGATCTCGAGGGGGGTCTCCTTGTCAGGCACCACACCGAGCGTTACCTCGACCTGCACCGGTTGACCCAGCGCTGGCCCGATGATCTCGGCCAGATCGGCGCGCGCCTTGTCGCTCACCAGATGGCGCTGCTCGGGCTTGAGGGTTAGCAGTACCTTGTCCCCTTCCCGCGTCATCACCGAGTTGATGGCCAGCTGGCGCAGCCGCCCTCCCACCTGAGTGTGAGCGATCAACTCGGCCCAAGGGTCGCCGCAACCATTGAGCAGCGAGGAGGGAATCAGACGGATCGCCTCCCCCTCTTGCGGCTCGCTGTCGCTTTCGAGCTCATCCCAGTCGATGGTCTCCATCACTGGTTGAGGGGGTTCATCCTGCGTCACAGGGGCAGCAGCCACCGCCGTGCTTGCAACGGGCGGCTGGGTCGCTGGGGTGGACGTCACCGCTGGCGCCGCAGCGCTGCGCTCACCGGGTCGATAGCTCGGCTGCCCGTCGAGATCCCAGGGTGGCAGATCGGTTGGCTGGGCCGGTGCCGTGACGGGGGCGTGACTCATTGCTGGAGCCTGCTCGGCAAAGCCCTGATTGAGGTACTCTTCGTATTCCCCGTTGTCACCCTGTGGCTCGTAGCCATCGCCATAGAAATCCACCGGCGGCAGATCATCATAGTGACCCATCGCCGCCATCCCCTGCCCGGCCGGTTGGCCGACCGGAGCTGGCTGTTGCGAGACGACCGGTGCAGCAGCGGGCGCGACAGGGCGAGCTGGCGCAACTGGTACTGCGCGCGGCGCAGGCGCCGCCGGGGCATCCTGACCTCGCTGGCGGCTGCGCAGCATATTTCGCTTGCCAAGCAGACTCTGCATGCTCGATACCGCTGATACCGGTTCAGCAGCGGCAACAGGCGTTGCTGTCGCTGCGAGCGCGGGCTCGAAGGGGGCGGTCAGCGGCTCGCCACGGGAATAGTCGGTATCGGCTGCGGCAGACGCTCGATCATCCGCATCTGCGGGCTGTGCAACCGAGTGCGCAGACACATCGGGCTGCACATGGGGTAACGCGGGCTCGGGTTGATACCCCATGCCTGCGGCTTCACGCAGCAGTTCATCCTGCTGGCTGAACAGCTCGGCGGCTTGTGCCTCCTCCTCGCTATCGGCGGGGTTGCCGATGTCATCCACCATCGAAGGCAGGAAGACATCAACCGCGGGCACGGCACTGGTAGCAACAGGGCTGGCTAGCGGTGCAGGCACGGCGCCGCTGATCGGTGCCAGTGCGGCCGATTCAGCGGCCGGGCGCTTTCCCGGCAAAGAGGCAACCGAAGTAGCGCTGCTCACCGCACCGCTCGTCATTGACGGGGGCAACGCGGTGAGGCTGGCCGGATGCAGGGCATCACACCTTGGGGAGAAGGCGAGCATCCGCAGGCAGGTCATCTCCAGCGCAGTGCGGCCATCGGGGGCCCAGGGCAGATCTTTACGGCCACCCAGCACGATCTGGTAGCAGAGCTGCACCTCTTCCGGGCTCATCGCCTTGGCCAGTTGCAGCAGGGAATCGGCATCCGCCCCCTGCTCCTGCACACTGGCAGGCAGCAGCTGCGCCATGGCGATGCGATGGAGCAAGCCTTCCAGCTCGGCGTGGAGCTGATCAAAATCGGGGCCCAGGGTGGCGATCTCGGTGATCTTGGCCATGGTCGCTGGCGCATCTTGCCGCAAAATGGCTTCCAGCAGCTGGTGCAGATGGCGGTGATCGAGCGTGCCCAGCATCGCCAGCACGCTGTCGAGGCGCACGCTACCATTGCCGTGGGCCAGCGCCTGATCGGTCAAGCTCAGGGCATCGCGCATACTGCCGTCAGCGGCTTTGGCCAGGGCCAGCAGCGCACGCGGTTCAAAGGGCTGCCCCTCCTGATCCAGCACCCATTCGAGCTGCTTGGCGATCTGGGTCTGATCCAGACTCTTCAGATGAAACTGCAGGCAGCGCGAGAGAATGGTAATGGGCAACTTCTGCGGATCCGTGGTGGCCAGCAGAAACTTCACATAGGGGGGCGGCTCTTCCAGGGTTTTCAGCAACGCGTTGAAGCTGTGGCGCGACAACATGTGCACTTCATCGATGAGGTAGACCTTGAAGCGGCCGCGGGCCGGACGGTACTGCACGTTGTCGAGCAGCTCGCGGGTATCTTCCACCTTGGTGCGGGACGCCGCGTCAATCTCCAGCAGGTCGACAAAGTTGCCCTGATCGATCTCGCGGCAGGTATCACAGACGCCGCATGGGTGGCTGCTGATCCCCTGTTCGCAGTTGAGGCTCTTGGCCAGAATACGGGCGATGGTGGTCTTGCCGACCCCGCGGGTACCGCTCAGCAGATAGGCGTGATGCAGCCGTCCCTGATCCAGGGCGTTGGTCAAGGCGGTCAGCACATGTTGCTGGCCTACCACTTGTTCAAACGTATGGGGGCGCCATTTACGCGCCAGAACCTGATAGCTCATAAATCCATCATGCAGGGAAGACAGGGCATTGAGGCCGGATGCTAACACAAATGGCGGGCTGGCTGTATCGGCTATCGGTGAGAGCGGGAGGGATCGCTTGATTTTCAAACCGATGCCCGCAGGGCACCGGTTCAATGCAGGCCCGATGCAGAGGATCGGGCCGAAGAGGCTTTACTCGCCGGCCAGCTCGACCAGTGAGACCACCTTGATGCCAGCGGCAGTCAGGCGGGCATCGCCGCCCAGAGACGGCAGGGAGATGATGAAGGCCGCATCGGCCACTTCACCACCGGCACGGCGGATCAGCTTGACGGTCGCATCGACGGTACCGCCGGTCGCCAGCAGATCGTCCACGACCAGCACCTTGTCACCGGGCACGATGGCATCGGTGTGCAGTTGCAGGGTGTCGGTGCCGTACTCGAGGGCATAGGACTCCTCGATCACTTCGCGCGGCAGCTTGCCCGGCTTGCGGACCGGCACGAAGCCCAGTCCCATGGCGAAAGCGACCGGTGCACCAAAGATGAAGCCGCGGGCTTCGGTGCCAACAATCTTGGTGATCCCTTGATCACGATAATGATTGGCGAGCAGATCGATGGTGGCCTTGAAGGCCTCGGCGTTCTCGATCAGGCTGGTGATGTCACGAAACAGAATGCCCGGCTTCGGATAGTCGGGAATGGTCTTGATGCTTGCTTCGATAAATTTCAGGGTTTCCGGATTCATGTGTTGACCGCTTATTTTTTTGACCCAGGGGTGGCCATTTTTTCTCAATTCCCTTCTGCGGGAAATAAAAAAGCCTGTCACGCAAAAATGACAGGCCGACTCCATAGCATTATTGCTGCAATAGCTTAGGGACTTCACTTCACCATTGCAACTGGCTCCAGCACTGGCAGACGCATTAACCAGGTGAGCAGGATCACCATTATGACAACCAGCAACCCCTTGACCCACAGCAGTGGCACCACCGCTAGTGACACCGAAAAGGTGAGCAAAATGAAGATAATGGCGCGCCGTCTGGCCTGACGACGAATGCCGCGATACTGCTGCCAATCCACGATGGGCGGGCCAAACCAGGGATGGGTCAGCAACCAGCGATGAAAACGGGGCGATGAGCGGGCAAACAGGGCGGCTGCCAGCAACATGAAGGGGGTAGTCGGCAAGAGCGGCAGCACAATGCCCACAATACCGGTGGCAAATGCCAGCCACCCGAGCGCCATCAGACACCAACGCTTCATTCCTTCTCCTTGCGTGATTTATCTCCCTCTAGCCTAACAGAGTTTGAGCGGGTGCTGACAGCGGGCCGCAACCCCACTACAATCTGCCCTCTTTTTTCTCCCCACTCTCGTCGGAAAGCCGTTATGCGCGTTATTTTGGCCCCCATGCAGGGGGTACTGGATCACCTGATGCGGGAGGTACTCACCTCCGTCAATGATTACGATCTCTGCGTGAGCGAGTTTATCCGGGTCGTCGATCAGCTGCTCCCCGCCAAGGTGTTCTACCGCCTCTGCCCTGAACTGCTGCAAGATGGCAAAACCCGCGCAGGCACCCCGGTGCGGGTGCAACTGCTGGGGCAACACCCCGAGTGGCTGGCCGAGAACGCCGTGCGCGCCATCGAGCTGGGCTCCCCCGGCGTCGATCTCAACTTCGGCTGTCCCGCCCCTACGGTCAACAAGAGCAAGGGCGGTGCGGTGCTGCTCAAAGAGCCCGAGACCATCTACCGCATCGTCAAGGCGGTGCGCGAGGCGGTGCCTGCCCATCTGCCGGTGAGCGCCAAAATTCGCCTCGGTTACGACGACAAGGATCTCTATCTGGAGAACGCTCAGGCGGTCTTCCAGGGGGGCGCCAACGAGCTGGCCGTTCATGCCCGCACCAAGCGCGAAGGCTACAAGGCCCCCGCCCACTGGGAGTATGTGGATGCCATTCGCCGCGCCCTGCCCATCCCCGTCACCGCCAACGGCGAGATTTGGGATCACAAAGATGCCCTCGCCTGCGCCAGGGTCTCGGGTTGCGATGCCCTGATGGTCGGGCGCGGCGCCATCTCCCTGCCCAATCTGGCCAACGTGATGAAAACCGGCTGCCCGCACATGAGCTGGGCCGAGGTGCTGCAGTTGATGGTGAGCTATACCGAGCAGGATCTGGACAGCGAAAAAGCCGACTACTACCCCAGCCGCATCAAACAGTGGTTCAGCTATCTCAAGCGGGAATATCCCGAAGCGGACCTGCTGTTTCAGGAGATCCGGGTGCTCAAAGAGACGGATCCGATCCGCGATGCCCTGCTGCAAGCAGCCAAAAGCCACAGCTAACCACGTTTAACTTGACGCATATCATCTTGATAAAGTTATCGGATCCCTATACTGCCCCGAATCTGTCGTCTGTCCTGTGGGGGATAATGTGTGTGAAATGACGCAAGCACAGTTGACTGTCTGGCGTAATCGCCTGCTGTCAGACTGGGCCCAAGTAAGAGAAACGCTGATCGGTCAGCTTAAAGCTTGCCGCCGTGACGAGTGGGCCGAACAGGTCGGTCACTGCGAGCAGGATCAACTGGTGGAACTGACCAGCCGGCTGGATCTGCCGAAGGTTGAGCAGAGCGTGGCTCGCCTCAAGCGGATCGATGCGGCACTCTGCCAGATGGATCTCGGCCTCTATGGCCTCTGCTCCGATTGTGAAGAGCCGCTTTCCATCGAACAGCTGGAACAGGATCCGACCCTGCAACGCTGCCCGCGCTGTGAAACCCGTTATCGCAAGGGATTCCACGCCCACGAACTGTGAGGGATGCACATCAGTGCATCCACTCACCCCTCTTCTCTACTGGTTAGTCCGTCATTCCTGTCCAATACTCAACCCTATCAGCCGATCCGGGGGGATAAGGTGTGTACAGAGTCTTGCTGATATGGTGTTTATGCTGCCAAGCAATAGCACAAGAGCCCCTGGTTGTAGGCTGGACAGAGTGGCAACCCTTCAGTTTTCGCGATAAGCAGCAACAGTTGCGGGGGCTGGACGTTGAGCTGGTCCACGCCATCTTCCAGCGAGCCGGTTATCAGGCCAGATTCAGCGAAATGCCTTGGTCTAGGGTGCTTCATGAACTGCGTTTTGGCACGGTACAACTTGCCATGTCTGCCAATATCACCACCGAACGACAACAATATGCGCGATTCACCCATCCCTACCGGGAAGAGCAGGCCGTTATTATTATCCGCCGGCAGGATGAGCAACGTTGGCGCGACATTACCTCGCTGGCATCGCTGCGCGAACGAGCTGACTTCAATATTGGTGTCCTCAAGAATTTTGATTACGGCAATGCCTTTCGCCAGCTGATGACCGAACCCGAAATGCAACCACGCCTGCAGATACGCCTGAGGCTGGATCAGCTGTTGAAGATGCTACGGGCTGGGCGAGTTCAGGGGCTCGTGCTAGACCCCCACGGGATGCAGGGGTTGAGTCATGATGGAGATATACTTTCCGAATTCAAGATCCAGCTGCCGCTCGAGCAGACACCAGTACACCTGATGCTGAGCAAAGAGAGCACCACAGAGGCGCAACTGCACCGGATCAATCAGGCCATCCATCAGTTGAAACAGAGCCCCGACTATCAGCAGATCCTCGACCGCTACCAGTTCAGATCACTGCAACCATAACAAAACACCCAATGAGCAAGGGGAGCATCCGCTCCCCTTGCCGTCTCAAGCAAACCCTATCTTGTCTCAAACTACCCTTGTTGCGACTTGCCAAGACGATTTGGCCACCGATGACATGATGGGTTACCTCTGCCCGTCAGCATCCCAGCACAATGTCGGCAAGATGGGCGAAGTGGTGGATCTCGTGGGTCGCATCGCATTCCCCCGAGTGCCGCCTCGGGTTATACCAGCAGGTGGCCAATCCCTGTGACGCAGCCCCGGCAATATCAGTTTTCGGATTGTCCCCCACCATTAGCACTCTGGCCGGATCCGGCTTCCCCATCAGGGAGAGGGTGTGCTGGAAAATAGCCGGCGCCGGCTTGGTCACCCGGATCTCGTCAGAGATCACCAGGGGCTCGAACCACTCGCTCCAGCCCAGTTTTCCAAGTCTGCCACGTTGGGGGACGCTGAAACCATTGGTGATGATCCCCATCCGCACCTTGCTGCGCAATTGCTGCAGGGTCTCGACCACCCCTTCGAGGGGCATGCTAAGGGCAATGATTTGCTCCAGAAAGGTATTGTTCATCGCCATGGGGTCGGCGGCAACTTGCTGGGCAAAGAGGGAGAAGCGGGTCTGCTGTAGCACTGTCGCATCGATCTCGCCATCGTTGTACTGCTGCCAGAGCTCATGGTTGATAGCATGATACTGCGCCATGCTGGCGTCATCGGCCTCCACACCATAGATCTGCAGAGTTTGCACCAGTGCCTCGGCGACCGGGAAATCGAGCAGGGTTTCATCCAGATCGAACAGCACCCAGTCATAGCTTGGTTGTTTCACAGAAATCCTTTTATCAGTCAGATTATTCGGAAGCTGAGTGCCCCACTCGACCGAGTGGGCCAGCCAGCAGATCCAGCGTGAGCCGCACACCAAAGCCGGTCACTTCGCTGGAGACCACCCCATTGCCCCCCTTGTTGCGAAAACCGCTCAGGTCGAAGTGCAGCCAGGGCGTCTGCTCGGGGATAAAATGGGCAAGAAAGCGGGCCGCATCAATGTGATCCGGCGAACTGCCTGGTGCACACTGCAACAGATCGGCCCACTCGCTCTCGATATTTTCATCGTAATCCTCATCGAGCGGAAAGGGCCAGACTCGTTCACCGCTGTGCTGACCCAGCTTGACCAGCGATGCCAGCCATTCGTGGCGATTGGTAAAGACGCCGCTATAGCGACTGCCCAGTGCCCGCTTGCAAGCGCCGGTCAGAGTCGCATAATCGATCAGCAGATCCGGGGTATCCTGCGCCGCCATCGTCAGAGTATCGGCCAGCACCATTCGTCCCTCCGCATCGGTATCCACCACTTCGATGGTGAGACCATTCATCGCTGTCACCACTTCACCCGGACGATAAGCCTGGGGACCGATATGATTCTCGGCAATCGCCAACCAGCAGTGAACCTCATAGGGCAGCTGAGCCCGACTGATGGCATAAAGGGTACCCAACGCCACCGCACTGCCCCCCATATCGAGATGCATGCCATACATGCTGCCGGAAACCTTGAGGTTATAGCCACCTGAGTCATGGCAGATCCCCTTGCCCACCAACGCAATGCGGCGTACCGGCTTGGACGGGTAGTAGCTGAGCTTGACCATGGCCCCCTGATTATCTTCCGAACCGCGGGCTACCGCCAAAAAAGCCCCCGCTCCCAGCTCGGCCAGCTGCGCCTGATCGTAGTGATGGCACTGCCAACCTTCATCCTGAGCCAGCTGGCTGACGAACTCGCGATAGCTGGCCGCAGTCAGCTCCGAGGCGGGTAACACCGCCAAATGACGAGCCAGCCCATTGCCCCCTGCTTCGCTGTAGATACGAGCGAGATCCAGCACTACAGCAGGAGAGACCGACACATGCTGATAGTTCCAGCCACTTTCGCTACGGCTTTTGCTGGTCGGCAACGGTAGATTGGCGGCCAACAGAGCCGACAACATCAATTCAGCCAGCATCACCCGCTCTGAGGGGGAGAACCCCTCCAGATGCAGCCCGAGCCGCTCTACCTTGAGCCCGGAGAGCGGGGCTATCCAACCTCTGACCTGCTTATAAAGACGGTGATCCCGCGTCACATTGCCGGTCACCAATATGACCAGCAACAGGGTGGAACCATGCATCAGGGTGAAAGGTGCTTTTTGCCCAAGCGCCAACTGGGTGTTGATCCCCGACAGGGCCGGTAGCGACAGCAATGCCTCCTTTTGCTCTTCGGCGATCAGCAGCAGTTGCAATGGCAAGCCCTGTGAAAGGGTCTCGGTCAGCGTGGCATCCCGGCTTTCAATAGCAGGAGGAAGATAGGTAAAAGGAGTGATCACAGGCGCGTGCCTCATCCATGAAGAGATATCTGATGATACCTAACAAATGGTCGAGACGACCAGTTATGGTCTTGAAAAAGCGCAGGAAACAGCATTAATCGCCATCGGTTGCATACCCGATGGAGATATATTCAATGTAATGAGGGGGAAAAGAAGAAAACTATCAGGAAGTTGGTTGCGGGGGCCGGATTTGAACCGACGACCTTCGGGTTATGAGCCCGACGAGCTACCGAGCTGCTCCACCC
>NZ_JAAKTN010000023.1:0-27756 GCF_049174455.1 Aeromonas sp. 601027
TCAGAAAGCCTCGAGTGTAACGGTAACCAGGAGCTGGGGAAGTCATGACTTGCTCGTTGATTTGGGCAACAACGCCTGCTTAACCCTTCCCGACCTGACATTCAAGCCTCGCTTTATTTTTCATCACTAGCACATCACAGTTTATTCGTAGGAATGTTGGTTTACACACCTGCTCTCTCGTTTGGATTCCGAGTCTAACCCAATGAGATTATTGCGAAAAGCGTCGCAGCTCACTTCTTTATCAGGATAGAAACGCGTACGCACAGTTTCACACCTTCCAATTTTTACACTTTGCGCCCCCTCACCCCAACCCTCTCCCGCAAGGGGAGAGGGGGTTGCCATCACCCCTCCCCTTTATCAGCTGGCGGTTTGCTGACCGACGTAGCGGCAACCAGTTGCGGCTCATCGGGTTCAGCCTGCGGGATCTGCATCTTCTTGTGAGCCCAGTCGAGCGGGATGCGCATGCCGCAGGCGGCCAGCTTGGGCAGGCTGTCGGCATAACGGCAGATATCCTCCGGCTCGGTCACATCAAACTCCAGCCGGGGGCTGCGGCGCGGGCCCTGATAGCTCTTGCCGTTCAGGGCATAGAGCGGATAGACCAGATCGCGGGTCAGGGTGGCGGCCAGCTGGCGGAGATCAGCATCCCGTACCTCCTGGCGCACCTCGTTATGAACATTACCCAGGGCATTGGTCGAACTCTTACCATCAGCCTGTGAGGTCAAGGTGCCCCCCAGAATGGCCTTGCTCATGGAGCGCTCGCACCACTCCATCATCACCACGAAGGGATCGGCCTGACCACTGGCGGCGTTCTGGAACTCAATCTCCATCCCGCGCGGGATAATGCCCCCTGCGTTATGGCCGATGGAGAGCACCGCCTGCAGCAGGGTGGCCTTCTCTTTTTCGGTCGCCCCTTCCGGGTATTTGCCCAGCCGCACCGGCAGGCCGTAGATTTCCAGAAACTCCGCCAGATCGCGCACGCTGTAGTTCTTGAACAGGAACGGCCAGACCAGGGTGCGGACAAGGCCGGTGCGAGCCAGATACCCCGATTTTGACTTGGCCTTGTGCAGCAGCCAGCCAAACGGGTTGAGGGCAACCCCTTCTTGGCTGCCGTCTCGCAAGCGCAGCTGATTGCGATCGTCCGGGTGGGTCTGGAACCAGGCAGGGTCGCGCCAGATGATACCCTTGGGGATTTGCAGCCCCTCGACCATCTCCCAGCCGCTGAACTCCTGGGCACTGAACCCCTTGAGGATCCCGTCGGTGGCGTCAAAGATGGCATCATCCAACCAGGTGAAGTCCTCCAGCAGCTCCCGGATAAGCTCGGCATCACGCTTCTCGGCCGGGGTGGCGTTGCGGGGTGGCTCGATTGTCCAGCTCACCCCAAGCAGGGCACGGCGGCGTTTGCCGAGCTCGCTCTGCAGGTGGGCATCCTTCTCCTCCATGTCTTCGGCCAGCTCGCACTGGGCGATCAGGCCACCCTCCTCGGCCTCTTTCAGCGCCGCAGCCGCTTTGCCTGGGGTCAGCCCGATGGTCGGATGATCGCTGTAGTGACGGCGCAGCTGGGCCAACTTGGCATCGTTCTCGGTCTGCGGCTCTTTTTCCAGGCTCATGGCTTTGCCATGGATATCAATGATCCTGCCCATTACCAGGCTCCTCGCTCATATCGGTGATAGTCATCGTTGTTGTCGCTGCCATGGTCATCACGTTTACCTGGTAGTGGGGTGAACTCGATGGCGCCCCCCTCCATCCAGCTGGCCCGCACCGCCATGGCCAAGGCCACCGCAAAGTCACCGTGGCGCTGTTGGCCCCCTTGGCCGGTGTTCTTGCCCTTGTCGATCTTGGGGATGCCGTTGATGACCTGGATTTTCCCCAAGTCATCCTGCACGTCTGCATGGCGCGGGATGGTCAGGTTGCCATCCTCAAACTCTGCCTTGAGCTTGGGCATCCACTCCCGATACCAGGGGTCATTGAGCATCACGCACTCGATCATGCTGGCGCCCCAGCGCAGTCTGGCAGCCTCTGCCAGATAGCCGCCGTTACCGGTGGCATCGAAGGCCGCCGCCGTGAAACGGTGCAACCCCTGCAGCAGGTAGAACAGGATCTGGCGCTGACTCTCATAGGGGGCATTGACCAGCTCCACCACAAATGGCACCCGTTTGCGCAAGTTGGTTGCAATGGAGAGCGGCACGAACACCGACAAGTCCCCCTTGCGGGCGAAGTCCTCTCCAAACGCATGACGACAACTGTGATCAAGCGCTTCCAGACAGGGCTTGAGGTTCTCCTCGCACCAGATATCCACCAGCGCCTTGCGGGCCTCCTCGCTCGAGAGCTCGAAGTCTTTGGGGGCGGTAAAGCGCAGGATGGGGATATCCGGTTGCATCGCCCGTTCGATCAGGGTGCGCTTGATATAGACGCCACTGCTCTGCTTGGGTACGCAGAAATACTCCTCAAGGGCATCCTCTTCGGTGGCGGTGGCCTTGAGCAGCCCCGCCTTCCAGGCGTCTTCGGCTTCCTTTGTCCAAAGGCCACCCTTGACCTGGCAGATCCGGCGATAGAGTCCCTGGCGGCAGGCATCGTCCAGGCTGATGGTATGGATGGAATACTCTTTGCGGCCCGCTCGGCTGTCGTTTATCAGCTGGTTAAACAGGTTATCGACACCGTTATGGGTACTGATCAACCGCACCTTGGCGCCCCACATGGTCAGCGCCATGGCGGCCTTCAACACTTCGGCCAGTCTGTCGTGGAATGCGGCCTCGTCGATGGTCACATTGCCCTGCATTCCCCGCAGGTTGGAGGGGTTGCTGGAGAGCGCCTGCACCTTGAAGCCAGAGGCGAAATAGACCACGAAGGTGAGGATCGCTTTATCCTCATCGTCGGTGAACACCTCCTCCTGGATCTCACCGGCCGCCTTGTTGTACGCCTTGGCCCACATCGCCACCGCATCGATAAACTCGCGGGCCATCTCCTTGTTACTGCCCACATAGAAGTGGTGGCAACCCCCGGCCGTCTTGGTCTTGGATGCCGTCAGGGCAGCGTCAGCTGCCTCTGCCCAGGTGATACCGGTACGGCGGCTCTTCTCGGCGATCTTGAGCGGGCTCTCGTCGGCAATCCAGATCCGCTGGTACGGCAGCAACACCTCGTCGGGGTTGTATTCGGTCCCCAGGGTCTGGGCCAACTGCTGGGCGATCGTGCTCATCAGGCAATCCCCAGGATTTCGCGGCGTATCTCGGCGGCGGCTTCACCGCTCAAGCCCGCCTGAGTCACGATGGCTTCAGTCTTGGCGGCGATCTCTTCGGCAAATGCCTGGCGGATCTCCTTCTCCCGCTTATGACTCTGCATGGCGGTCGATTCGAGCCGCTGAGCCGCCAGCATGGCGTTTTTCAACATGTCGATATCCACCGCCTCCTCCGGGTTCTGCACCTGAGCCAACATCGCCTTGAACAGCTGGGAACGACCCAGCTCCAGAATGAGCTTGGTGGTCTCCCCCATCGGCTTGTCGCCAAGCTGAGAGGTCAAGGCGGCCGTGGTTTCACGCAAATCCCGCAGGTGCTGGCCGACCTGTTCAACCTGGCTGGCATGACGGCTCAACCCGGAGCGGGAGAGCTTGAGATCATCGGGCAGCCCAGCCTCCTCGATCAGGCCGTTGATCTCATCCAAGATGGCGGCCTGACTGTTGCCTTTGTCCCGCAGCATCTCGTTGAGCGCGTTGCGGATAGACTCAGGCAGCAGCCACACCTTGCTGGCGCGGCCTCGGGTCGGTTTCTCGGCCATGCTTAATCCTCCGCTCGGGGCTTCTTGACGCCGGGCACCGTTGCCCGGCCCTCTGCCGCGTCCTGGCCACGACCGGTCAAGTGAGCCACCTGCACCGTGGCCAGTCGCTCGATGCGCACCAGCCCCTGCTCTTCCAGCCAGGCCAGCAGGGTCTTCACCCGATCCCGCGTCACCCGGCCGGTACCCAGCTGGTCGAGGCAGTCATTGAGGATTGACTCGTTGGCGGCACCACCGATATCCAGCAGGGAGCGCAGGATCACCAGCCGCTGCTGGGCGTCCAATATCGCTTGAATACTCATGCCTTCTCCTTGAGTTCATTTTCCAACAGCAGATCGGCAAGGCGACGGGCTTGGCGCAGCTCCGGCTTCACCTCCCGCAACTCCCCCCGCAACTCGCTGATCTCCAACTGCAGCTTGTGCAGCTCACGCTCGCTCGGCAGGTCAGCCAGTACCTGCTCCACCCGCTGGACTCTCTGCACCAGGGCAGTGAGGTCTTCGCGCTTGGCGTAGGTTTTGGAGAGCAAGATGATGACCACCAGACCCACCAGGCTGGCCAACGCATAGAGCGGGCCCCAGTTCTTAACGATGAATTCCCACACGGGTCGCCTCCTTGCGCTCATACAGGGTCTGGCACTCGATACAGCGCTCGGCACCAGGCTCGGCTGCAAGGCGGGAGGGCGGGATGGCTTCGTCACAATCGCAGCAGATACCATCGCCGTGTGGCCTTGCCCTGTTCTGGTGGGCTTCGATAATGCGCCCAGTCCGATCGGCATCGGCCTGCTGGGCGCGGTCTATGAGGTTTGTCACATGACCTCTCTTACTTGACGGTATGAGTCGCCTTGATGCGGCCCCAGATGGCGAGCAGGCCACCCACCGCACTGGCCAGATCCACCAGGGTGGATGCCAAGCTGGCTTGGGTACCCGCATCGACCGGCACACCGAACAGGCCCGCAATACCGGCCCCCACGGCAATCACACCACCGATCACGGTGCGGCTTTTGAAGGCAGACTTCGCTTGAGGTAACAGAGAATCAGGCATGATGGACTTCCTTTTGTTGAGGTTGGGAATGACGGGCACGGGCCCGCAGGCGATCCAGTTCGGTCACCGAACGCCACCCTTTCTCGAACAGGGATTGACGGGTCTGGTGGTGGCTATAGAGCGGGATCGCCTTCGGGTCAGCGATCTGATTGGCCAAAGCGGCCTTGAGATGGGCTTTGCGCCCATCCTTGAAGCAAGCGAGATAGCGGGGGTTCTTGAGCTCAGGAATGCCAAAGTAGCCCGCAGCCTGGATCGCGGCCGTCGCCTTCTGTTGCTTGATGGTCAGCACGCTCATGCCACCACCTCGCCAACCACGTCGGAAAGGAGGTAGCTCTGCAGACGCAGCAGCCGGTTGATCCAGCCATCGGCATTGGCCCACTGGCTCGGGTCTTTGCGCACAATGCCGTGCATGAAGCTGGCCCGCTGCATCATCAGCGCCAGCAACAACTGGCCCTCGCCCTTGGCCCCCAGTTGCTGCTTGAGTCTGCCAATCGACACCGGGCCAAGGCGACCATCTGCCATCACCCCCAAGACCTGCTGCAGCTGTTGGATGGCGCGTTTCGGCCCGTGATGCACCGCTGCATCAAACACGGCGATAGAGAGTGCCGGACTTAAGCTCGCAATCAGGTCACAGCGGGCGGGCATCCAGTAGTTCTGGCGGTAAAAGGGCTCGGTATGGGCCGGAGTCAGATCACCGATAGCGATATCGGGTACCCCATCCCGATCGAGGTCGGCCATGCCGTCCTTCTTGCCATCGGCGGCATCGGCAATGCCGTACTTGGTATGACCACCACGGTCGGCGGGATGGTTGACTTCGCCCCCTTCCACATCGGGACGAAGCAGCCATTTAAGTGCGAGTGATAACATAAAGGCCCCTCGGTGAACTGCGTTATCAGCAGCGTACCGAGGGGCCTCTATGGCATGGGTTTATGGTGGGTTACATGAATGCAGCTATCTTAAAACCACCCTTTCAATCTGTGAGGTTCTCACGTTGTACCAACATTGATAGTACATTTCTTTCCAGGCACCAAATCCATTTTGGGCCTTCAACGCCGAGCCGTAGTACACGACAACGTTAGGCGGAATCCCCCACATGTAGTCAAATTCAAAAAGCGGTTTGCCAAACAGGCTGTCCGTCCATTCGTAATCGTACCGAGCCCTGCTTTCAATACTATGTTTGCAAGGAATCAGAGCATCAGACCTGGCCTTGTCAGCAAAGCACTTTACATCCTCACTGCCGCAACCAGACACGGGGGATGATGTGCTGACTGGGGCATCCATAACCGGCTCGGGTTCAGATGCTCTAGCTGAGTATTCATCCTTCATGGCTTGAATGGCGTTGCTATGATCGACCTGCTCTTTGTCACATGGCCAATAGTCCACCCATTCCCCATCGCATTTATACTTTACGGCACCAACCGACGCGCCTGCCCACAGTACCCCAGCGACCAACCACATACACCTTGTCACACGCACCTCCTTGTTGGAAATTCAGGCTAAAACATCAGAGCCAAAAGAGAAACCCCGCCGCAGCGGGGTTTCTCTTTAATGTGAATCGCATCTCTATTGATAGCCAAACAGGTCAGGTTGATGGCGGCGGCGGGTCAGTTCGCGCTGTTCGGCCACCACCGCATAGGTCTGTGGCACTGAGAGACCATGCTTACGGGCCAGCACATCGATATTGCGGCCGTTGAACTCATCCCAGATAGCCCTATCCCGCAACGCAGCTTTGAGATGATCCCCGGTGGGGATGTAGTAGGCACGGCCCCCCATGTAATGGGCCTGTACCAGCGCCAACTTGCGGGCCTGAGCCTTGGCATGTTCTTGTGCCATCCCTCCTCTGACCAACTCGCAAGCCAGCACATCCACCAGCTCGCTCAGGGCTTTGGGCCATTTGGCCGTCAGTTCGGAGGCCGGGATCTGGTCGAGACGATCGACCAGTTGCCCCAGCGAGGCGTGATCATCGGCAAAGAGATCCTGATTCTGCTCCATGACTCCCCCGGCAAAATAGAAAAAGTGGTGTGCCGATTAGAACACAGGCCATTTTATGCGCACATTAGTTGCACTGCAGCCAGGCTGCCATGGAACCAACTGCCATGTGTGAGTCCCTTACCGTGACCGAATTAACAATGTCATCAATTTGCCATTGAACAGGTATGAATTGGGTATACATTACTTCTCTGCGTGTTTTTTTGTAGCCATATGGAGATATGTGATGAGTAAGGAAGCTATCTATAAAAATCTGGAATCTTTGGCACCGGTCGTAAAGGTACTCGGGGAAGTGGACAAAGCCTTAAACGATAAGGAACGAATTGATTCTGACAGTGATGATATCAAGGAAGTGCTGGCTGCCGCTGGCGGTGTCGGTGCCGGTGCGG
Organism: Aeromonas sp. 601027; assembly: GCF_049174455.1. Classification (NCBI taxonomy): domain Bacteria; kingdom Pseudomonadati; phylum Pseudomonadota; class Gammaproteobacteria; order Aeromonadales; family Aeromonadaceae; genus Aeromonas; species Aeromonas sp. 601027. The sequence goes on from NZ_JAAKTN010000023.1 coordinate 7,185, forward strand.
GTATTGGGTTTGCAGGTCTTTATTTCGGCGGCGTAACTGGTCTCTCCGCTGCTGGCATTACCTCTGGTCTGGCTGCAGCAGGTGGCCTCGTGGGTGGCGGTATGGCTGCAGGTGTAGCTGTTCTGGCGGCACCTGCCGTGCTGCTGGGTGTTGGCGCTTACGCTTTCGTATCACAACGTAACAAACGCAAGTTGAAAGAAAAGAAAGAGATGTTGCTGCAAGAAGCGATGAAAAAGCAGAACGCCATCATTTCAGAACTGCGCAAATCCTCAGACGACAACAAAGCAAGGGCAGACTATCTGACCAAACTCAACACACTCCTGCAATCAATCATCATTGACCTTGAGGGTGACTTGAAGGTGGCTGCCTGATGAGCAATGACAAGGGTGATTATCTCACCGATGGATTGAGGGTTGCAGTTCATCACAAGCAAATGCTTGATCAACTGGGCTCCGAACATGATGAACAGCGTCATAGCCTTGATGCTGCGATCGACTCCAGTGAAGCCTTGCTCCGACGCTTGGGTAAGGCATTACCGGTAAAGGACTCTAGCACGTCAAACTCTTTGCACGTAATTATCCCTGTCAGGACAAAATCATGGGAAGAAATCCTTGCAGAGGCTAAACAAGCAATACCTGGTGAGGTCGATTTTAATGATGTACTGACGCCAGCGGAAATTGATGCTGTATTGGCAAAACATCAGAAACTCGGTGAGCACCTGGGTTGGCTCGGCAGCCTTGATCGATACGATGTTGCACTGGCTGTTTCTGCGGGCATCCTCTCCGGACTTATCGATATCTTTCTTGTCCAAGTGCCCGCACATCCGGGGTTTTTGGGTAGCCCTGCTTCGGAAGGGGGATGGCTATCCAACAAGGTCAAGGAGCTTTTTGGCGAAGTTCTGCCACCAGAAAAGATCAAAGAGCTTGAGGGGTTGTACAAAGTCTCTTTCGATCCCTCAACTAGCAAAGGTCTGGAAGAAGCGGTTGCTGGATTGGGCCCTCGCACCCATCGTTACCAATCATTGGGACATGACCCCATCCTAGGTTTCATTTTTGGGGTCAAAGATGTGTTGTGCGGTGAATTTACTGCCATTGATAAGTTTGGCAACGTGATTGTCCAACAAACTGCTGCGCCATTACTGGAGGGTGAGCATTTTATTATTAGGCTCCTGGAGGCCATCAGAAAAGTTGGCGGTCATCTGGCATCAGATGTAGCAACATCAGCAGGCCTGCCCGCCCCCCTGATGCCCCTCCTCTCTTTTTTTCAATTCGGAACGATAGGAAAGCAAGGCTACACCATCGCAGAAGTTGCAAGACAGATGTATCGCAGTGGATATGACCTGCGTCATTTCATTGCGGCATCAGTGCCATTGGCGATCAGTGAATTGATTGTTCGGCTTGGCTTTATGGTGAGAAAGCTCAATGCGGGAGCGACACTGGCCGAGGCATTTCCCAATGCAGCGCATCCGCAACTTCGTCGCCAGCTGCTGATTGCACATGGGGTGGCCGGTGTGATCAATGCAGGCAAAGTGACAGTGACCAGCAACCCCTTATCTATTAGCTGGCCACTTGTTTTAACGCTGCTGCGCTATGGTATGCCAGAAATGATGTATTTGATTTATGGTCAAGAAAAAGAGAGAGCAAAGCTGGTTGAGACCGAGATAATGGATGACTACAGAGCCATTCATCAGGAGCTGGATACACAGCTTAAGATGCTCCCTCACATCGTGATATAGGCTTGGTAAAATGCAGCCCCGCATCGCGGGGCTTTCTTAAAGGTAAATCTATTATCTTGCAGACCACTTCTTCAGCGCCTCCAGCACTTTGACTGCCAGAGGCGCATCCAGCCAGCCCACCTCGGCCACCCCTACCCCGCCGTTTAAACGGGCAGTCATCCGTTGCACCCAATGGTTTAATGCGGTTTCCGAGCCATCCCTGACGATACCAAGGCGGGCCATCTCGCACCAGATGGCCCTGATCTTGGCAATTTCATTGACCCTGAGATGGCTACCGGTCGCCGGACTCAGCCGTCTATTGGCTGCATGGCGAGCAGGCTTGGGAATAAAGCCCGCCGCCTTGAAGGCGGCCAGCACCTGTTCCAGCTCCTGCTCGTTCAATAGGGCGGCGCTGCGCTTGCCGGTATGGCTAGCCAACAGGTCGCGGTAACACTCGTCATCGAGCGCCAACGCTCGGCGCCCCACCTGTACCAACCGGATCAGTCTGCTGCGTTTATCCATCACCTATCTCCTCCCCGTTCTGCCTTGCTGTCATGGTGCTGCCCGGCCACTCTCAGCTGTTGGTAGTGCTCATTGAGGCACCCCCGACACCAGCTGGAGAGCAGGGTGGGATCACTCGCCACACCGAAAAACTCGGTATCCCATGGCCAGAACTCGCCACAACGGGGGCAACGCTGCTCCAACCCCAGTTCGGTGATACAGGCCCGACCGCTTTGCAGGCGGCGAGCCAGAATGTGGGGGGCCAGCAGGGGGCTATAGATGGCCATGGCGATCCCCGGTTTCGTGTACCCCACCACCATCTCTGGCCGATTTGGCCTGCTGCAGTTCGGCCACCAGTTGCCAGCGCATCTGGCAGGCTTCTCCGGCCAGTGCATGAAAGCCACGGGCGCGCGCCTCTTTATCAAACTGCTTGAGCTGTTTGCACACAGCCCGTTTCTCAGCCGCAACCAGTGCAATGGCTGCGCTGCTGAATATCTTGGTAAGCCGAATATCCATCTCTGTTTTGGTCATCGCCGTGCTCCTTGTATCAAGACGGTGAAGACCTGGGCCCAGATCGTTTGGTTGCTCATCAGTACCCGGCCACCACACCGGGTAGACAAGGCGGCATTGCCGCCCTGTTTCGCAGCGGGCCATTACTCGAACTGCAGTGGCGTCACCCCTTGATACTCCTCGGCATTGAGGGGGGCAGGCCCCAGCCCCAGCGCCCAGAGCAGGGCGGCCTTGATGCCATCTTCATAGGTGTCGTCGGGGTAACAGGTGCCCTCGGTTTCGGTGATCTGCTCACAGAGCAGCAGTTGCTCTTCCGCTTTTTCCACGTTGATTTCCACCGCGTATTCCTCCTTCACAACTTGGCCAGATCCAGGCTCATCTGGATGTAACGCCCGTGGGCGTCACGCTCATAGAGCCGCAGATATTGGCTGGTACCGGTCACCTGGATGGCATCGACAGCAGCTTGCATGGCCAACAGCCAATCCGGGTCATCGATATTGAGCTGGCGCAGGGAGAGCACCTGATTTACGTCGATATGACCGCTCTTGGATACCCGAAAGGCATGGTCTACCAGGGCTCGGATCTCGCTGCTAGCGCCATCGCTCCAGCGGGCGATGCACTGGTCAATCAGCGCTTTGGCGGCCTGGATCCGTTCATCAAATTTGCGGTGCTCCCCCACCGCCCGAATAAGCTTGTAACGGCCATCAAAACTGAGCAGGGTCACGTTGCCCTTGATACCGCCCAATGCCACGCCGTACTGCTCGGCGGAGAGATCAACAAAGTCGGCGATCTGTTGCATGGCGCCAATCTTGAAGGCAGCCAGCTGTGCGCGCTGCTCGCGGGCAGCAGCGATAATGGCCAGCACCACTTCATCGCGCAGCTTGTCTGCCGGGGCGATCAGGCTTTCCGGTACCCAGTGCCCCTGAGCGTTCTGGCGCATCGGGGTGGTACTGCTGGTTTGTGCTTCTTGCATGGGCTTCTCCTTAATGGATCTTGTTGCTGCCAGGCACCGGAGGGCACATCACGGCGCTGTACTGCTCTGTTGTCGCGCTCGCCAGCTCCTCTTGGTGGGTCGCGCTGCAGAATTCGAGAAACTTGGGTAACTGGCGCAGTACCACCCGCGCCAGCGCCTCGTCTTCTATCTCAAGCTGGATCTTGCTCATCTCATCCCCCTTGCCGGTTTCAGGATTCTTGGCGCCAGTGCAGCAGGCACCCGCCAAAGCGCACCAGGGCGACTTCACGCACCACGCCCGCCAGACATTCACGGCTCAACACGGCGCGCGCCTGCATCTCTTTGGGCAGTGGCCCGGTAACCGCCAGCAGCGGGGTATGGCAAACCCGACTGGTGCGAACGTCATATCCCTTGGCCGTCAGCCAGTGGCTGAGTTGCTCGGCGGTCTTTTGCAAATTGCTGTGCAGATACTTTTTCATCCCGTTCTCCTTGTGATCTCGTCACCGGGCCCACCGCGAAAGAGCCCTGCCAACCCTTATTTGCCTTCTTGCTTGTCGAGCAGCCGGTTGTATTTGATGGCCATGATTTTCAGCTCTTCGGCCAGCAGTTCACTTAGAATGCGCAGGCTGCTGCTGGCATTGTCGCCATCGCTTTTAGCCTGACGGCGCAATCTGGAGAGGGTTGCCTCGGCGTCATAGCGAGCCATTTTCTGCGACCCTTTGCCCTGCTCTACCGATAACCGCATCGGGCGGCGCAGTTGCTGCGCCTCGGTCAGCTGGCTATGGGGGCAACCGCTGCGGCATGCCTTCCAGAGCTTGATATCCATCGGACTGCTGCCCACTTCGCTCGGGCCACGGCGTTGGTGAGCGAGACACTGATGCGCCGGGATATCCCCCAGAATGGGGCACCTCACTTTGTTGCCCATCAGTGCCCCTTCCACCAGGGTCTGTACCCTTGCCATATCGCCGGGATACTTTTCGTTGCAGACCTGGCTGATGGTGGTGCGAGAGAGCCCAAGCTTCTCGGCCACCTGGGCCAGCGAGCTGGCCGCCACTTCGGCCTGCAACACCTCAAGCCACGTTTCCATGTGTCTCCTCCTCCCGTTGGAACGGGTATAACTGCTGCTGGTTTTGATCCCAGCAACCATGGTCACGACACAGCGGGGCATAACGGCCTGTATCCCTGACCAGCTGATAGCGTCCTGTCAGGCCGTGTCTGGCGGGAACAGGCAGCAAACTGTCAACTTTGAACAGAACTTTGACGTAACCGGCTTTCACCAACCTATCGGTGTAAAACCAGGCTTGTTTCTGACCCGTCTCTGCCGTCAGCATCAGGTCTGTCAGGGTGAAGAAGCGGCTGATCTTCATGGTGTTCCACATTTTCTGTTGATTGGTTTTGCGCTTGTTCCGGCATTTTGGCCGCTTCTGGCCACTGCTTTTGCCAATCGGTGGTACGTATTGGGCGCTAACCACTTTGAAATAGGCCGGGCGGGATACCACGCCGTCCGGGTGTTTAATGAGGTGGCCAGCGGCCAACCAGTCACGCACGACCTTGTAGATATGTGCCTCCGACATTCCCGTCACGGCTATCACGTCCTTGATCAGAAAAGTCTCTTGCTGGCACATCCATTCCCAGGCTTGCAACGTCATTAGCGTTGCTTTTGTATCAACCACTGGAATCACTCCCGTGCTTTGTTTTTATTGGCTGTAGCCTGACGGCTAGCGGCTGCGACGCACGTCATGGAGCAGCTCGCTGGCGTCAACGTCCTCCAGCCGGATAATCCGGGCATCGGAGGCCATCGCCATTTTTTCAATCTTGTCGAGGGCCGAGACGATGGTGCGCACCACGCCGTTGGAACGCTTGCGGATCAGATCCAGCAGTGCATCGTCGATCTCCACGTCCACCTCCAGCATTTCGCTGGCAATCAGGGACACGTCATCGAGATCGGCCGGTTTGAATTCGATCCACTGGGAGATGCGGTTAAACAGTTGCTTGCGCTGGCTGATCCGACGGGCAATCTCTTCCATCCCGACCAGGATCAGGGGTTGTTCGGTGGCATCGTAGATATCGCGCAGGGTCTCCATGATGCGGGCATTGCCGACCACGTAATCGGCCTCGTCCACGAAGATGGCCAGCTCTTCGGCGCGCACGGATTCGATGATGCTATCGACCTGAGCACGCAGGTTGTGGCGCTGGGGAATGCCGATCTCTTTGGCAATCTGCTCCAGCAGGCTGGTCACCGTGTCGGCCTTGTAGCAGCGGACATAGATGCCGTTCACTTCGTCCTGGTTGAACAGCCATTCCACGGCGGTGGTCTTGCCAAAGCCGGAGGGGCCATGGATCAGGCCAATGCCTGGCACTATGCTGGAGCGGTTGAGCAAGTTGTCGAGCAGCTGCTCGGTCTTGATCATGTTTTTGACCTCAACGATCTTGTGTTTCATAGTGGGTTTGTCCTTTGTTTTTGGGCCTTTTCGGGCTACTCGCTAACCTTTTGCCTGGGTGCGGCGGGTAGCCCGAACTTCATCCAGATGGCGGTTAATGCGTTTTGCCATCAGCTTGTGGCTGTAGAGGTATCGGGTCAGCCACTCCTTCTCCCGCCCTGTCAGCGGGGTATCCAGCTCCCGCTCTGCCAGATAGATGGCTTGCTCATACTCGGTCTTGAGTGCTCTCGATTCCTGCCCTGCGGTGGCTTGCGCCCGCTGTGCTTTCGCTTCTCGTCTGGCTTCTATGGCGGCCAGTTCTGCCGCATTGAAACGGGCGGGTTCAGCGGGCGTTGAGACCCCGGTGAGCGCGGCCAATGCCGGGTTATCGAGGGTGAGATCGCGCCGACTGAACGCTTCAATACCCTTGGCCTGATCGACGAAGTGGCGCACCACATCCTGATGGAGCTGGTCGATGCCAAAGGTCTTGGCAAGGTTGCGCATCTCGCGGCGAAAGCTGGCCAACGCCTTGGCATCGGCTTTTTTGGCCGCCCGGAAGGCATCGGGGCTGATGCCATTGCCCAGCAGATCGATGTTGATGGCCTCGATCCGCTCGCTCCAATCGCCGGTGCGGTACAAAATGGCGCGGCCCACATCGCTCGGATCGAGAAAGACGCTGACCCGCTGGCTCTTCCAGTTGTGCTCCAACAGTTCGGGGGCGCTGTATTTGAGGCCACCGGCCTTGATAAAGCCTTTGGAGACGGTCGCCTCACCGATATGGTTGAGCAGCAGATCCAGCGCAGCTTCATCGGGAATGGCGCGGCGCTGGTAACGAGCCAGCTGGTACTTTTCATTGGGACTGACCCCGAGGGCACTGTGCTTGCGGTTGTGGTAACGGGCATCGAGCCAGTTATCGAGCAGGGTTTGCAGTTCGGCGGCCGTCATGGCCAGCTCGTAAATCTCTTTTTGTGCATCCGGTTTGCGCTTCTCCTCCAGCCGCTGGGCAAAGCTCTTGCGCGCCTCGATCACCTGACGGTCTGCCACGCAGTGGCCGATATAGGAGGGCAACAGCTCGATCAGGCCATGGCTCAAGGTGCGGAAAAAGCGCTCGATATGGGGTTTCTCCCACCCTGAATAGGCGTTGGAGCGGCTGACGTTCATACCAAGCAGAGTGCAGATGGACATGACCCGCTGGCTCACGTAATCAGAGCCGTTATCAGTGCGCATCACGCCGTTATCGTTGAGCGTGCCCCAGGCCAGCAGGGTCTTGCGCAGCAACAGGCAGATCCCCTCGCTCGATGAGCTCTTGGCTACAAGCAGACGGACGCGGCGGGTATACACATCGATCACCGCGATGATGCTGTGACGACCATCCACCAGCATGGCATCGACCGGAGTGCTATCGAACTCCCAGACGTCGTTGGGCTGGGCCATCCAGGGGTACATCTCCTCGATCGCGCTGCGGTATTTGTTGTTGTAGGCATCCGGGTTGGTGGTATAGGTAAACGCCACCTTGTTCTCTGCCAACCATTTCACCATCCAGCGACGCAAGGAGGATTGGCTGGGGATCTGCCATCCCAGCTGATTCATTTCGCTGTATTGGCTAGCCAGTTCGTGCAGTGCCCCCCACTTGTTGGCCAAATGGGGCTTGGTGGTGACCAAGGCGGTGAGAAACTGGGCCAGATCCGGGCTCTGTTCGACGGTTGATGGCCGCTCCCGCTGATAGTTGCCAGCCAGGGCTGCGGGGCCTTCATCCGCCAGCGCACTTTGCCAGCGGCGCAGGGTGATCAGACTGAATGGCTTTTGCCTTTCATAAACGCTGACAGGCAGGGCGAGAGTGCGGGCACGGTATGCCTCGATAAAGGCACGGCGACCCACCTCCCCTTGCTGGCAAGCGTGATAGGGGGCCAGGAAGATATCGGCAGCCTGCAGGATGAGCAGTCTGGCATCGACCTTCTGGCGAGGCCCCTCCCCCAATGTCAGCAATTTGCGGCCTGCCTCCGGTTTGACCGGCACCTCACGCGCCAGCAACTTGGCCATGGCCTTGCCACCCGCTGCATGGTCGGTCACTGCATGGCCTTGTGCGGCCACCGCTTGTTCTGCCAGGTAACGACGGGTTTCAATCGGCAGTGAGCCAATGTGGTATTCAGCCCCTTTGCCTTTCTCGCGCTTGCGGCTTTGCCACTCTTCACGCTCGGCCTTTTTGCGCACACCATCGGGGTAAGCGGGCATGCCGACCAATCCGGCCAGCGCCTGGGCGGTGTACCAAGTGCTCATTGGTCACCTCCCAGCAGATCGATCCCCAGCGACTCGGACAGCAGGGCCATGATGGCGCGGCTTTCCCGACGCTTGGGGCTAATCCCTCTGGCCGGAGCATAGTGTTTGATGCAACGCTGTACGGCTCGGGGGTGCAACCCTTTAGCACGGGCCCAAGCAGCTTGGGAATATCCGCATTTTATGAGCTCAGCCCTGATCCACTCTGGTGTTTTCCCTGACATACTCACCCCGTTTCGGTATCATCAAGTGTCGCAGTGCGTATCTTTATCATTCATAAAAGAATGATTTTATGTCGCGATGCGTCACATATGAATGATTGATCACCCCAAAAAGATTAACAAGTCTTTTTGTGCGGAATTTTTTGTCTATCGACTCACCAGCATTAGCCACTAGCGAGAATTCCTTGTATGTCAGAGCGTTATGAAGAAAAACCACAAGCAGTACAAAAAGACGGTGAGGTATCTTTTCTGACGGCGGGAATGGATACTTTGAGTGACCGTCTGGATGAGCTGCGCGGGAGCCTGAGCTACAAGGCATTTGCCGAACTGGTGGGAATGAGTGAGTCGGGGATACGCAAATACTTCCCTCCGTTTAATTCACTGCCCACCATCGACAAGGCGCTGCGCATCGCGCGGACGTTCAATGTGAATCTGGAGTGGCTGGCCACCGGTCAGGGCCCAAAACACCCGGATGGAATGGCCGAGCAGATGGTGCAACGTGAGGAGTTTGATGAGGAGTACGCGCTGATCGACGGCTACCATGTCACCGTCAGTACCGGCCATGGTGCGTTTAATGATGATCATGAGGTTAAACGCAAGCTGGCCTTTCGCCGCAAGTGGCTCACGTTTCGCAAGTTAAACCCGGATAACCTGGTGGTGGTCTTCGCCAAAGGCGACAGCATGGAGCCCACCATCCACTCTGGTGACTCTATCCTGGTCGATATCAGCAAGAATCAGATCGAAGATGGATCCATCTTCGTGTTGCGCCTGGGGGAAGAGCTCTACGCCAAGCGCCTGCAGAAAAACTTCGATGGCGGGATCACCATCATCAGCGACAACCGCGATGATTACCCCCTGCAGGTAGTTCCAGCCAACCAGCTGGAGAACTTGGCCGTGATCGGCAAGGTAGTCTGGGCCGGGCACGATTTCTTTTAACGAGACATGCTCACAAGTGAGAGAGTCTCGCTTGTACAGCCCTTAAACCCAGATTTAAACCACTACTAGCGGTCACACAAAAGAAAAAACAGGCGCCAGCCTGTTTTTCATTTTCAGCGCATCCCAATCGCCTGAGCGTACCAACTTTTCATTTTGCGGTTAAACGGCTTGGTTTAACCGCATCACGCCACAAGCCCCGCCATTCCTGAGTTTGTCCCGCCATATCCCACTTGTTTCCACCAGCTCCCGGTTTTTCATTCTTGGTGGTGGGTTACACAAGATCAGCGCTGCCCGCTCAATCCCTTTGAGTTTGATCAGTGCGAGCAGCAGACCGGGTAACAGGATAACCAGCGCCCCCGCTGCAATCAGCGGCAGATGCTCCGCCAGCGCCAGCGGGTACTTGACCAGCGCGGAGAAGACCAGCGCCGGGGTAAACAGCTCAATATTGGCCCGATTGACGTAACCGAGAGCGGCCCCCGGTCGCAATCGCCCGTAGAGTGCGCCGAGACCGACCACACCGAACACCGGGATGACGATATTGAGCAGGGCGCTGAACATGGGCGGCGTCCGTTACAATTCGCGGGCCGGTTTGCCCATCAGCACCACCGGATCTAGCGTCACTTCCAGTGCGCCGTTACTGACCCAGAGCTGACCATCGGAGATAGTGCAGGTGAGCTGCATGGTGCGCTCGACCATAGCGGTCAGCGGTAAAGTCTGGCTGTCGGAGAGTTCGATGATGCTGAGGTTGTCATGCTGGCTCAGCTTGCCCTGGTTCTGCTTCCACCAGACGCTGGTGCCACGACCGCCGTAGAGATAGAGCACCACCTGACGGGCGCGGTTGCAGGCTTTTTTCAGCCGTTTTTCATCGGGTTGGCCCAACTCGATCCAGAGCTCTATTTCGTCCGAGTAGTTCTTGCACCAGAGCTCGGGTTCATCATCGGCGCTCAATCCCTTGGTGAATTCCAGTCGCTCGGCGGCGTGCCAAGCAAAAGCCGCCAGCCGGATCATCATCCGCTCATCGGTTTCGGAGGGGTGGCGTGCCAGCGTGAGGGAGAAGTCCTGATACAGATTGCGATCCATATCAGACAAACTGATCTGGGCCTTGAATACAGTTGCCTTGAGAGCCATAGAAAACCTTGAACACCTGATAAGAGAAGGGTGAGTGGGAAATACGGGCGCCAGTGTAATCAAAATCGGCGGCAGGTTCGACCATACTGACCAAAGATTTCCCCTTCACTGCCGGGATAAGTGCTTTAAAAGACACAAAAAACAAATGCCAGTCCGAAGACTGGCATTTGGCGGCATGAGAAGCGACTCACTTCTCGGCGGACTGTACCCCGAACGCGTTCAGCAGCATGCAACAGGTCACTGCCACCGCCACGAATCCGCTCAGAAAGATAAAGGGCATGGCCCCGTATCCCAGTACTGTCCAGATGGTGTGTTCAAGAAGACTCATTGTTGTGTCCTTCATCCGGTGAAAGGTGTGTTCCTTCTGGCGGATATTGGCTCCGCTCTTGATGCCTCCATTTGACCTCAATCAGCGGTTGGGCCCTATGCCACCAAAGTGATAAATGCAGGGTTCATTTGCGCTGGATCAAGCTTTTTGGCCAAATATCCATGCAGTTCAAGCAATTACCATCACCAATCTAGGATAGACACAAACACGGCAGAATAAAAAAACGCGCCGGATGGCGCGTTTCTTGGAAAGCACAGACAAGGGATCAGTTGTCGCACAGATCGCTTGGCATGTCCTGACGCAGGCGGGTCCAGAGCTTGCCGGACTCGATACCGTACTGACGCACCGTCATGAACACGGCTTCGTGGTTCTTGGTCTCCGCCAGATTGAGCAGGGTCTTGTAGTAGGCATCTGCGGTCTCGCGGGCCTGCTTGTCGGAGAAGTAGTAGCTGCCGACCCGGCTGTACAACCCTTTGAAACCGTTCAGGATCAAAGCATAGATCGGATTGCCGGAAGCAAACGCCAGCTGGTGGTGCAGGCGATAATCGAACTCGGCATAAGCCTGGGCGTTGTTCTCGACCCCATCGGCGCCACGCAGGATCTCGGCGGCCTGTTCCGGATTGTGACGGATCGCCCCGCGGATAAAGATGGTGCAGATGTGGGTACGGGCGGAGAGCAGCTGAGCTATCAGATCAGGTACCTTGTCCTGATCCAGACGAGCCAACGTCTCCAGAATATTGAGGCCGGAGGTTTCCCAGAAATTGTTCACCTTGGTCGGCTTGCCATGCTGTATGGTCAACCAGCCATCACGGGCCAGTCGCTGCAGCACTTCGCGCAAGGTAGTCCGGGTCACCCCGATCAACTCGGATAATTCACGCTCGGCGGGCAGAATAGATCCGGGAGGAAAGCGATTGTTCCAGATGGACTCGATGATGTATTCCTCGGCAAACCCAGCTGGGCTCTGCGCTTTTATAACCATGAATTGACTCTGTTGTAATGCGTAAAAAGGCTGACGAATGATATCAAAGCGATGATGGCTGGCAAGCATAAGGTCAGTCCTCTGCTCACATATGGCAAATATAGTGTTGGGAATATGTATCTAATCGCCGCAGGGGAGCCAGCCAACCCCGACAAGGTGGTTATAAAACAGACACATGGGCAGAGATCCATCGGCTATCATTTATAATCGTCACGCTTTTTGATTAAAATCACGAGGAATCAGACAGATAAAGGCCAACATCCGGAGGCACAGGTCGAATCATCCTTGACTGCATAGAAGCAGATCCTAACAACAAAGTTGAGACCCATTATCATGCCAATAAGCCTAGGGCAGGCATTCGCCAAGAACTTCTTGGGCAATGCACCACAGTGGTATAAAAGCGCCATCTTGCTATTTCTGGCGATCAATCCGGTCGCTTTCTACCTTGATCCTTTCATTGCGGGCTGGTTACTGGTCGTTGAGTTTATCTTCACCCTGGCCATGGCCCTCAAGTGCTACCCCCTGCAACCGGGTGGCCTGCTCGCGATCGAAGCCGTGTTGATCGGCATGACCTCCGCCGATCAGGTCAAGCACGAGCTGGTCGCCAATATCGAAGTGCTGCTGCTGCTGGTGTTCATGGTGGCAGGCATCTATTTCATGAAGCAGTTGCTGCTTTATGTCTTCACCAAGCTGCTGATCGGCGTTCGCTCCAAGATCCTGCTCTCCCTCTCCTTCTGTCTGGTCTCCGCCTTCCTGTCAGCTTTTCTCGATGCACTGACGGTCATTGCCGTGGTGATCAGCGTTGCCACCGGTTTCTATGCCATCTATCACAAGGTCTCTTCCGGCAAGGAGTTTGGTCACAGCCATGACCATACCGACGATAAGGAAGTGGCTGAGCGCAATCGCCAGGATCTCGATGATTTTCGCGCCTTCCTGCGCAGCCTGATGATGCATGCCGCCATCGGTACCGCGCTGGGTGGTGTCTGCACCCTGGTGGGCGAGCCGCAAAACCTCATCATCGGCGAGCAAGCCAGCTGGAACTTCGCCGAATTTGCCATTCGTATGTCACCCGTCACCGTCCCCGTCTTTATCTGCGGTCTGCTGACCTGCGTGCTGGTAGAGCAGTTCCGCTGGTTTGGCTATGGTGCCCGCCTGCCGGACACGGTGCGTGCCATCATGGAGGAGTACAATCGCTACGAAGAGGCAAAACGCAGCCCGCAAGACAAGGCCAAGCTGATCGTTCAGGCGTTGATTGCGGTCTGGCTGATCGTCGGCCTGGCCATGCACCTGGCAGCCGTTGGCCTGATTGGCCTCTCGGTTATCGTGCTGGCCACCTCCCTGACCGGGATCACCGAGGAGCACTCGCTGGGTAAAGCCTTCCAGGAGGCACTCCCCTTCACCGCCCTGCTGGCAGTCTTCTTCAGCGTGGTCGCCGTCATCATCGATCAGCAGCTGTTCAAGCCGGTGATCCAGCTGGTACTGGCTGCCAAACCGGAGAACCAGCTGGCCCTCTTCTATCTGGCCAACGGGGTGCTCTCCATGGTCAGTGACAACGTCTTTGTCGGCACTGTCTACATCAATGAGGTGAAGACGGCCATGCTTAATGGTGCCATCGACCGCGCCCAGTTCGATCTGCTGGCGGTAGCCATCAACACAGGTACCAACCTGCCGTCGGTCGCCACTCCCAATGGTCAGGCCGCTTTCCTGTTTATGCTCACTTCGGCATTGGCGCCGCTGCTGCGTCTCTCCTATGGCCGCATGGTCTGGATGGCGCTGCCCTACACCCTGGTGCTGGGGCTGATCGGCTTTTTCTCTGTCGAATTGCTGCTTGGTCCTGCCACCGAATGGTTCTATCAGCACGGATGGCTGGTGATGGAGAGTGCGCTGCCAGCGGTACAGCCGGCGCTGCATTAATCCATTGAGATGGTTTCCGAGGGCCCTTTCAGGGCCCTTTTCTTTTCTGCCCCGCTCTGCTCTAATTCAGCCACTGTTTTTTCTGAGAGATCAATGAGATGATCGAGTTTCTCCGCCGTATTGCCGCCCATCGGCTGGCTTGGGGCCTGTTGGCAGCATCAGCCCTGTTCCTCGAGTTGTGCGCCCTCTTCTTCCAGCATGTGCTGGGCCTCTCCCCGTGCGTGATGTGCGTTTACGAACGGTTGGCGACCCTGGGTGTGCTGGCCGCCGGTCTGCTCGGCATGGTGGCGCCGGATAAATGGTATGTTCGCTGGAGTGCCATGTTGCTTTGGGGCTACAGTGCCTTCCGCGGCTTCCAGCTGGCCCTCAAGCATGTGGACTATCAGGTTAACCCCTCCCCGTTCAACGTCTGCAGCCCGTTTGCCGACTTCCCGAGCTGGGCTCCGCTCGATCAGTGGCTCCCCTGGCTCTTTATGCCGGAAGGGGATTGTGCCCAGATCACCTGGCAGTTCTTCGGTTACTCCATGCCCCAGTGGCTGGTCGTCATCTTCGCCGCTTACCTGTTGGTCTTCACCGTAGTGGCCATCGGCAATCTGGTGAAAGGGCGTTGCTGCAACTGATCATCATGGCCGTGTGGAGATAAAAGGGGGGAGCCATTATGGCTCCCCCCTTTCTCGTTCTGGCTGACCGTATTTCTGGTTACGCCCTGGCAGTGCTCATCTTGGCCTTGACCGCGCCAATTACCATGGGCAACAGGGAAATACCGATGATGCCGAAGATCAGCAGGGTAAAGTTGTGACGCACCACCGGCAGATTGCCAAAGAAGTGGCCGGCATAGACGAAGGAGAGTACCCACAGCAGGCCTCCAACCAGGTTGAACGCCAAAAAGCGCGGATAGGTCATGGCCCCCATCCCTGCCACAAACGGCGCAAACGTACGCACAATAGGCAGGAAGCGGGTGATGATGATGGTCTTGCCACCATGCTTGGCATAGAAAGCGTGGGTCTTCTCCAGATAGTCGCGGCGGAAGATTTTGGAGTCCGGGTTGCGGAACAACTGCTCGCCGAAGAAGTGACCAATGGTGTAGTTGACCACGTTGCCCAGCACGGCAGCGATGATCAGCACGGCCGCCAGGGTATGGACGTCCAGCACGCTGCCCACGGTAAGCGCACCGGCGGCAAACAGCAGGGAGTCACCCGGCAGGAACGGCGTCACTACCAACCCGGTTTCACAGAAGATGATCAGAAACAGGATGGCGTAAACCCAGACGCCATAGTTCTCGAACAGCTCTTTCAAATGCACGTCAACGTGCAGAATAAAGTCGATTGCAAAGAGGATCAGATCCATTTTTTCCATACCCATAAAGTGAACGGCGTGGAGTCTACGCCAATGCCATTCGGGCGACAATCACCGGCCAGCCTCTTTTTCATCCTGCAGAGCCCACCTTCAAATGAAACCGTTTTTCCGCTTCCTTCGAGGGTGGGAGCGCACAGAGTGATGTCGAGCGTGGTGTTGAAAAGGTGAACTAGGAGGCCTGTTCCAGATCGCTGCGCACTGCGGGGGGAAGACAACGCTCCCAGCCCCATAGCAACACCAGCAGCAGGGTCACATCATCGAACCAACCCAGCAAGGGCACCACGTCGGGGATAAGATCCACCGGACTGATGCCATAGAGCAGGATAAGGATCACCAGTCCCCTCGCCCACCATGGGGTACCGGGATGGCGAAAGCCCTGATAGAGACGACGAAGTCGTTGCCAAATCAGCCAGCGTTTACGGCTCATGATTCGATCAACTCGCTGCGCAAATGCTGAATCTGATCCCGCAGTGCCGCCGCCTGTTCGAACTCCAGATCCCGGGCATGCTGGAACATCTGCTCCTCCATCCGCTTGATCTCTTTGGCAATCTCGCTGGCTGAGAGGACATGGTATTCCCCTTGCTGCTCGGCTGCCTTGCGCATCCCCTTGCCTGGTTTGCCTGCCGTGCGGCTGCCGCCCATGTCCATCACATCGCCAATGGATTTGTTGAGCCCTTTGGGGGTGATCCCATGCTTGAGGTTATGGGCATGCTGCACGGCGCGACGCCGCTCGGTCTCCTCAATGGCGACCTTCATCGAGTTGGTGATGGTATCGCCGTAGAGAATGACCTTGCCGTTGAGGTTACGCGCCGCCCGGCCTATGGTCTGGATCAGCGAGCGGGTCGAGCGCAGGAAGCCCTCTTTATCCGCATCCAGAATCGCCACCAGCGACACCTCCGGCATGTCGAGACCTTCCCGCAGCAGGTTGATGCCCACCAGCACATCGAACTTGCCAAGGCGCAGATCGCGGATGATCTCCACCCGCTCGACCGTATCAATATCGGAGTGGAGATAGCGCACCTTGACGTCGTGCTCCGCCAGATACTCGGTCAAGTCTTCCGCCATCCGCTTGGTCAGGGTCGTGACCAGTACCCGCTCCTCCACCGCCACCCGCTTGCGGATCTCGGAGAGCAGATCATCCACCTGAGTAGTCACAGGACGGACCTCGATCTCCGGATCGAGCAGGCCGGTTGGGCGCACCACCTGCTGCACCACATCGCCGCCGGACTTCTCCAGCTCGTAGGGGCCCGGGGTGGCCGAGACAAACACCGTCTGCGGCATCAGCGCTTCAAATTCGTCGAACTTGAGCGGCCGGTTGTCCAGCGCCGAGGGGAGCCGGAAGCCGTACTCCACCAGGGTCTCCTTGCGGGAGCGGTCCCCTTTGAACATGGCGCCGATCTGCGGCACCGTAACGTGGGACTCATCGATGATGAGCAGGCCATCCCCCGGCAGGTAGTCAAACAGGGTGGGCGGCGGCTCCCCCGGCGCACGGCCGGAGAGGTAGCGGCTGTAGTTCTCTATGCCGGAGCAGTAACCCAGCTCCTGCATCATCTCCATGTCGAACTGGGTGCGCTGGCTGATGCGCTGCTCCTCCACCAACTTGTTGAGAGACAACAGTTGCTCGCGGCGACTGCGCAGCTCCTCCTTGATATGCTCTATGGCCCCCAGAATGGTCTCGCGCGGGGTGGCGTAGTGGGTCTTGGGGTAGATGGTGTAGCGCACTACCGTCTGCTCGATAGCGCCGGTCAGGGGATCGAACTGGGAGAGGCGCTCCACCTCTTCATCAAACAGCTCTACCCGCAGCGCCAGCTTGTCAGATTCGGCAGGGTAAATATCGATGACTTCACCGCGCACCCGGAAGGTGCCGCGCTGGAACGCCATGTCGTTACGGGTGTACTGCAGCTCGGCGAGACGGCGCAGGATATCCCGCTGGTTGATCACATCCCCCACTTTGAGATGCAGCATCATGCTCAGATAAGCCTGGGGATCCCCCAGACCATAGATGGCCGACACCGAAGCAACGATCACCACGTCGCGCCGCTCCAGCAGAGCCTTGGTGGCGGACAATCGCATCTGCTCGATGTGATCGTTGATGGAGGCATCCTTCTCTATAAAGGTGTCGGTGGTCGGCACATAGGCTTCGGGCTGGTAATAGTCGTAGTAGGAGACGAAATACTCCACCGCGTTGTCGGGGAAGAACTCCTTCATTTCACCATAGAGCTGGGCGGCCAGGGTCTTGTTGGGAGCCAGGATCATGGTCGGGCGGTTCAAGGTGGCGATGACGTTGGCCATGGTGAAGGTCTTGCCCGAACCAGTCACCCCTAGCAGGGTCTGATGAGCCAGCCCCGACTCGATGCCATCCAGCAGTTGGGCAATCGCCGCGGGCTGATCCCCGGCGGGTTGAAACTGGCTGGCTAACTTGAACAATTTGCTCATGAACACTCCCGACACAAAACAGCAGAGGAGCAGTGTAACCGAGGGTTTGGCAGCGGTACACCCGTGCCATCATCCCGCGAATGGCTTGACCACCCAGGACACCTTCTGTATGATGCTCCTCCTTGCCTGATGTTCCCCCGTAGTTCAGTCGGTAGAACGGCGGACTGTTAATCCGTATGTCACTGGTTCAAGTCCAGTCGGGGGAGCCAAATTCCTCACCATCTCGGTGCAAGTTATCCACTTTAGTGCCCTCTCCAGCCAATTTTAATGCACAAGATCCTTCTTGCTGCTGACGCTCCCTTTTGTTACCCGTCCCGGCTCGACAGAGTTTTCTCCTGTCGCATCTAACTATTTGATTTTTATACAAACATTTTTCTTCCGGTATTTTTTGAACAGCCCTTGCATCCCAGTACTGGCGCGGCTTTCAGGGCGATGAACAAGTTTCATAAACAGGGTTATCCACAGATTCTGTGGGTAAGTGCAGCAAGCCCTGTCAGGACGCGGGATTGCCTGTTATCCCCTGCAACAGGAGACCATTTTACAGGCTAACCTGATTTTATTCTGTTTTGTCCCACCCTCTGTAACTGTTGATTAACAGGCTCTATTGGCACTTTCCGGAGATATCTTTTTGCCAGCCCTTTCCCCATATGGGAATGACGCTAGTATCTCGTCATTTGACTCTTTTACGACCAAGAGAGCCCCAGGTTGAATCTGCTGAAACCGATCTGTGGCGAAGCGCTAGACAGCAGAATCTAAAATCTCACCCATGACAGTGCAAGCCCGGCTGCAACCAGCATGTTTCACTAATTGACAACGGTAAGGAGAGCAAAAATCACCTGCTTTTTTCCGATGCTCCCCTTATCCCGCCGCCTGCTCATTAAATAGCGTCCGATAACTTCCGATTAATCCCCCCTTATGCTTCTTTATTAGTGATAGATACGGCACAATATCGGCCCCACTTTTTTCCTCGGTTTTTCCGGGCATGACTATAGATTTTGTGACACTGCTGCATCAAAGCGACTCCCTGCTGCTCTTCGTGGTATTGGCCTTCGGCCTGCTGCTTGGCAAAGTGCGGATTGGCAACTTCCAGATTGGCAACACCATAGGTGTGCTGTTTACCGCCCTGCTGTTTGGCCAGATGGGCTTCGAGTTTACTGCCACCACAGAAAACGTCGGCTTTATGCTGTTCATCTTCTGTGTGGGGATTGAGGCTGGCCCCCACTTCTTCAGCGTCTTCCTGCGCGATGGCATCCACTACATCACCCTGACTCTGGTGATCTTGCTGACAGCTCTGCTGCTGACAGTGGGGCTGGCCAAGTTCTTCAATCTGGGGCCGGGCATGGCGGCGGGGATCCTGGCGGGTTCCCTCACATCGACCCCGGCGCTGGTGGGTGCACAGGATGCCCTGCGCAGTGGTCTGCTCAACCTGCCCCATCAAACCGATATGCAGGCGGTACTCGACAACATGGGCATCGGCTACGCCCTGACCTATCTGGTGGGTCTGGTGGGTCTGATGCTGGTGGTGCGCTATCTCCCGTCACTGGCACGACTCGATCTCAATACCGAAGCGCAAAAGATCGCCCGTGAGCGGGGTCTCTCCGACAGCGACAGTCGCAAGACCTATCTACCCATCATCCGCGCCTATCGGGTTGGCCCCGAACTGGCAGCCTGGATCGGTGGCCGTACCCTGCGGGAGACCGGCATCTACCCCCATACCGGCTGCTATGTTGAGCGGATCCGCCGCAACGGTATTCTCGCCAGTCCCGATGGGGATGCCGTCATTCAGGAAGGGGACGAGATCGCCCTGGTGGGCTATCCCGAGAGCCACGAGAAACTGGACGTCAACTACCGCAACGGTAAAGAGGTATTTGATCGCAACCTGCTCGACCTGCAGATCGTCACCGAAGAGATAGTGGTGAAAAACGACGCCGTGGTCGGCCGCCATCTGGTGGAGCTCAACCTCACCGAGAAAGGGTGCTTCCTCAACCGGGTGGTACGCTCCCAAATCGAGATGCCGTTCGATCGCAACATCATGTTGCAAAAAGGCGATGTGCTGCAGATCAGCGGCGAGAAACAGCGGGTCAAACTGCTGGCCAACAAGATCGGCTTTATTAGTATCCACAGCCAGACCACAGATCTAGTGGCTTTCACCACCTTCTTCGTGCTCGGCTTGCTGATCGGCTCCGTCTCGCTTGTGTTCGGCCAGATTGAATTTGGCCTCGGCAACGCCGTCGGTCTGCTGTTGGCTGGTATTCTGATGGGGTATCTGCGGGCCAACCACCCCACCGTGGGTTACGTACCGCCCGGAGCCCTGCGACTGGCCAAGGATCTCGGTCTTGCGGTCTTTATGGTGAGCACCGGCCTCAAGGCGGGTGGCGGCATTCTGGATCACCTGAGCGAAGTGGGTGCCGTAGTGCTCTTCTCCGGCATGTTGGTCACTACCCTGCCGGTGCTTGTCGGTTATCTGTTCGGGGTCTGGGTATTGAAAATGAACCCGGCGCTGCTGCTCGGCGCCATCACTGGTGCCCGTACCTGCGCCCCCGCCATGGATGTGGTCAACGAGGCCGCCAACAGCTCCATTCCGGCGCTTGGCTACGCAGGTACCTATGCGGTGGCCAACGTGATGCTGACGCTGGCAGGCTCCTTTATTATCGGCTTCTGGTTCTAACCAGTAACCATCAAATTACCGCTAACAAAGAAGGGAGCCTCAGGCTCCCTTCTTGCTATCTGCCTTTCTCCCAAGATGCGAAGCAGGCTTATTGGTGTGATCTCACCTGACACCAACCATCAGCGCTGAACTCTGCCCCCTATCCTACAATGGTTGACGCTCTGCTCTGCTCTGCTCTGCTCTGCTCTGCTCTGCTCTGCTCTGCTCTGCTCTGCTCTGCTCTGCTCTGCTCTGC
>NZ_JAAKTN010000024.1:0-18853 GCF_049174455.1 Aeromonas sp. 601027
AGGCTGAGAAGGCTGAGAAGGCTGAGAAGGCTGAGAAGGCTGAGAAGGCTGAGAAGGCTGAGAAGGCTGAGAAGGCTAAGAATGCTGAGAAAGCTAAAAGTATTTTGGAAATTGTTCTAAATGATATTTGGCTTTCTATTGGCTATGCAGTAACCATTGCAGCGTTTATTCTAGCTGTGGGACTGAGCCTGTTTTTTACTCTCATTCGTGCTGTGTTTCAAAGAACTTCGGCGCAGGATAATGCTGAGCCTGGCACAGCGGTATTGACAACTCCAGTAGGAACAGTGATAGAGGAGTTAGTTAAGTTATTTAGACGGTAACAGTGTTTAAAATATAGTGGCTGGCAATTTTTCAGCACAATATCAGAGAGCGCTTTTCCCTCTCTGGTCATAATAATGTGTTGTCTTGAGATCTTATTAGCGCCTACATAGTGTAGGCGCTAAATGTGATTAAAATACCAAGTGTGAAATTCAACATTTATGTGACTACTGAATCTTTATCTACATTTTTATTGAGAGATAGTATGCGGTCTTCAGACGCTACGCCGCGCATTACATTAACTACAAAAAATATAACCACGGACGCCACCTACCCACGAAATCCGCGCTCATCCGCTCCCGCCTGCGGGCCTCGTTAAGAAAATTTTTTGCAGAAATGGATTATCGCAATTTCCTAGCTCTAGGCCGCGCAGCTCTTGGGGTTTGGGGGCTTGGGAGGAATTGCACGAAGTGAAAGGAATTTCAGTTTTTTGCAAAAAAGTAGAGAAGAACAGCCCTTTCTGATTTGGTTATGTATCTGATTTTATTATTAAATTTGTATTTTCCGTGACTTTTTTACGTACACAGACCTTTGAACAAAGCTTCATTGTCACTAGATTTTCTGATTAAAAATCAGAGTCTTACGTCATTTGCTTTGCCTGTGAAGAACTGCACTAATGCAGTTCTTCATAGAACCCCGACTATGGTTTTGAGGTCGGTTTGAGTTTAGCGTCTCGACCGTGGATAACTTCTCGTGTGAGGGCGTACATAGGTTCCATTCTTCCGATAGTACCCTTTGACTTTGACAGGGCCGCAATACCCTGTGACGCAGGGGCTCTTGTTGTAGCTGCTGCCTGAACTTTTATAGGTACTGCCACTGTATCCACTACCAAGGCTTTTGTAGGAGCTGTCGCTCCCAGTGGTTAGGCTTTCACTATATGTGGCTGTAGAGCCGTTGTAGGAGTCAGTCTTGGTATAGCCAGGTGGGGTTAGGTTGTATTTACATCTCGTGTGACCGCTAACGTATGCCCCCCCTTTCTTGTAATACCCATTTACCCATGAGCACTGATTAAGAGCATACGTAGCACGAGGGCTTGCCTCAGGGCATGTGTAGGCTGTTGGAACAAATGCCCCTTGTGCATCGTAGTGTGCGGGTTCGGTATTGCAGGGGATATCATCAGGGAGTGATGAGCACGCGGAGAGGGAAAGGGCCATCAATATTGCTGAAAAAAATCTGATCATCGTTACACCATCTCTAGGTTTGGTTTAGTACCAAACCATATGGTTGCACAGTCTCAAATCGCTGGGCTTGATATGAATCCATATTTAATCAATGCGTAGTGATTGATTTATGAATAGTTTTGTAACCTCTCGGGGTTACAGGTTACAGCGTCAAGAGAAATGGCTACAGCCCGCACCAGACAAGGGCTACAGGCTTGTAACCTCATGCCTCTTTCTGTGCGTGTAACCTCTATTCGCTTTTTGTGCCCTGAGTGGGGTTACAGCGCAAAGCCGCGCCAGTACTGGGCTAGAGCCGAGTTGTAACCTCGTAACCCGTGTAACCCCGTTTTTTTCAATATATAGAGATAGAAAAGGGAAATCTGGGGAGGAGAAAAAATTTTAGCAATGGTTCTCAAAAGAGAATATTTCGAAGCGGCCTGATAATTTTTCTTCCTGGTGGAGAAAAAATTTTTGAGGGGCTGGGGAGTGATTTTAGAGTGGTTACTCTACAGGCTGAGATATCCTATAGGTATCCTATTGAAAAGAGGGTTAGCGAGTACTATCTCGCTAACCCTCTGGAATTGGTGGCCCCTGGGGGACTTGAACCCACGACCAATCGATTATGAGTCGACTGCTCTGACCAACTGAGCTAAGGGGCCAAATTGTGCGTTTAGCGGCGTGGATTATAGGGGAAGAGGAAAGGGCAGTCTATAGGCATATCAACCACTTGGCGACTAATTGTCCAGGTCGATAGAGGGTGCAAAGCGGGTCGCAAGGGTAAATGCCAGACAAAACAAAGCCCCGCATGGCAGGGCTTTGGCAGAGCAGTTTGACACAGGGTCAGGACTATTCGTCCAGGAAGCTGCGCAGCACTTCCGAGCGGCTCGGGTGGCGCAGTTTGCGCAGTGCCTTGGCTTCGATCTGACGAATACGCTCACGGGTAACATCGAACTGCTTGCCCACTTCCTCTAGGGTGTGGTCAGTGTTCATGTCGATACCGAAACGCATCCGCAGCACCTTGGCTTCGCGGGCCGTCAGGCCAGCCAGTACTTCGCGGGTGGCGTTGCGCAGGCTTTCGCTGGTCGCCGCATCTGCTGGCAGAGCCAGGGTGGTATCTTCGATAAAGTCGCCCAAGTGGGAATCTTCATCATCACCGATGGGCGTCTCCATAGAGATAGGCTCTTTGGCGATCTTCAGTACCTTGCGGATCTTGTCCTCCGGCATGCCCATGCGCATGGCCAGCTCTTCCGGGTTCGGCTCGCGACCCATCTCCTGCAGCATCTGACGGGAGATACGGTTGAGCTTGTTGATGGTCTCGATCATGTGTACCGGGATACGGATGGTACGGGCCTGATCCGCGATGGAGCGGGTAATGGCCTGACGGATCCACCAGGTAGCGTAGGTCGAGAACTTGTAGCCACGACGGTATTCAAACTTGTCTACCGCCTTCATCAAACCGATGTTGCCCTCCTGGATCAGATCCAAGAACTGCAGACCGCGGTTGGTGTACTTCTTGGCGATAGAGATAACCAGGCGCAAGTTGGCCTCAACCATCTCTTTCTTCGCACGGCGGGCTTTGGCCTCACCGATGCTCATACGACGGTTGATATCCTTGATCTGGGCAATCGACAGACCGGTCTCTTCTTCAATCTGCTGCAGCTTGCCGATGGCGCGCTGAATATCCTCGTCCATTTCAACCAGACGGGGAGACCAGGCTTTGCCAGCCTGCTTCTGGTATTCAAACCAGGCAGTTTCACACTCGTTGTTGGTGAAGGCCGCGACGAAGGTTTTCTTCGGCATCTTGGCCTGCTCAACGCAGAGCTTCATGATGATGCGTTCCTGCACGCGGACGCGCTCCATCATTTCACGCATGTTGTTGACCAGGCGATCGAACTGCTTGGGCATCAGGCGGAATTGACGGAATACATCGGCCAGCTGGGCGATGGCAGCCTGGGTATCTTCGTGCGCGCGACCATTCTTCTGAATGGAGAGACGGGTCACTTCATACTGGGCACGCAGTTCGCCGAACTTCTCGCGAGCGACTTCCGGATCCGGACCACCGTCACCGTCGTCGTCAGAGCTGTCGCCATCTTCGTCTTCGTCTTCTTCGTCCTCTTCATCTTCGTCGGCCAGATCGTCTTCGCCGAGCTCGGAACCGATATGCGTGGCGGTAGGCGCCATGTCTTCAGTTTCGTTCGGGTCAATAAAGCCAGAGATGATGTCAGAGAGACGCAGCTGCTCGGCTTCGTACTTGTCGTACTGTTCGAGCAGGTAAGTAATTGCTTCAGGGTACTCGGCTACGGAGCTTTGTACCTGGTTGATACCGTCTTCGATCCGCTTGGCGATGTCGATTTCGCCTTCACGGGTCAGCAGTTCGACGGTACCCATTTCCCGCATGTACATGCGGACGGGATCGGTCGTACGACCAATCTCAGATTCAACAGATGCCAGAGCCTGGGCCGCTGCTTCGGCAGCGTCCTCATCGGCGGTACCACCTTCAGCCATGATAAGGTCATCGGCATCCGGAGCGTTTTCAACCACTTGAATGCCCATATCGTTGATCATCTGAATGATGTCTTCGATCTGGTCTGAATCGACAATGTCTTGCGGGAGGTGATCGTTCACCTCGGCATAGGTCAGGTAGCCCTGTTCTTTACCTTTGGCAACGAGGAGTTTAAGCTGAGACTGCGGGGTTTGCTCCATAGAACTCATCCGGTTGGTGTTGCTAGGTTGCGCGTACAGTGCGCTGCTGCGCAAATAGCCAATTCTAATAGAAAACCGCCAGACATGCTATGTCTGGTTGCGGCGTCGGTCATGAGAAACCCCTGCCCGCAGTATTGTCGGGGCCAGGCGGTTATAAAAATTTTGCTTTTCATCCCGTCGATTCGGGCAACGCTATCCATATTGGGACTAATCACTCAAATATCAAGCCCCACTCTCATTTCTTTTCTCAATTTGCACCTCTCTTATCAGCATCATCAGCTCTTGGGTTTCTTCGGAGCTTAGTCCTTCCTGAGCCACTTTGGCCTGCAATTCTTCGATCCGCTGCTTCAGAAACTGGTTGATGAAGCCGACGAAGGTGTCCTGCAATTCTCCCAGAATATCCGGCTCCTGATCGAGTTTGATCTCCTCGAACAGGTCGTGCATGGCCAGCTGAGCAAGGATCTCTCCTTCCTTGGTACCACGCCAGTGTTCCAGCAGGATACCGGTTGTGATACCAGGCTGTGCCTGGATTTGCTGGTGCAGTTGCAGCAGGAACTTGATGCCCTGTACGCGTAGTCCGGCCAATTCCGGCATGGGGGGAAGCTCAGCCGTTACTGCCGGATATTGCACCATCAGTGCCAGTGCACGCCGCAGTGGTGTCAGCTTGGCTGCCTTGGGTTTGTTGACCTCGGCCTTGGGCTGACTGTTGCGAGCAAAGAGCTCGGCGATGCGCTGTTTGTTCTCGCCCCAACGCATCATGCTGGAGAGACGAGTGATCAGCCCTTCGCGGGTAAACCCTTCCGGAACGCGACGAATAAGCTCGGCGGCCTTGTTGGCCACTTCGAACTTGCCTGCCTCACCCGAAAGTGCGGCATCCCGGCCGAGACGCTCGAACATGAAGTCGGCGAACGGTTGGGCTTCATCGAGCAGGGCTTCAAAACCCTCCTTGCCGATCTGGCGTACCAGCGAGTCGGGATCCTCGCCATCGGGCAGGAACACGAACTTCAGTTCGCGGCCATCCTGCAGATGAGGGAGGGCATTATCCAGCGCGCGCCAGGCGGCTTCACGACCGGCGTTGTCACCGTCGTAGCAGCAGACTACCTCGGCGGTGGTGCGAAACAGGGTGTGGATATGCTCGCTGGTCGTTGCAGTACCCAGCGCCGCCACCGCATAGTCGATGTCGTACTGACCGAGTGCCACCACATCCATATAGCCTTCCACCACCAGGATCCGGCGTGGATCCTTGTGTGCCTGCTTTACTTCGTAGAGACCGAACAGCTCCCGCCCTTTATGGAAGATGGGGGTCTCCGGCGAGTTCAGGTATTTGGGGGTGCCATCACCCAGCACCCGGCCACCGAAACCGATGACCCGGCCACGCTTGTCACGGATCGGGAACATGATGCGATCGCGGAAACGATCATAACTCCCCGGGCCATTGTCACGGGTGATCAGCATGCCGCCCGAGATAAGCAACTGCTCGTGATCCCGGCTGGTACCAAAGCGGCGGCGCACTTGATCCCAATCGCTGGGTGCATAGCCAATGTTGAATCGTTTGACCACTTCACCGGTCAGGCCGCGGCCTTTGAGGTACTCCACCGCATGGGGAGCGCTCTTGAGATTGCTCTCGTAGAAGCGGGCGATCTGGTTCATCAGCTCGAACAGATCCTTGCTGACTGCGGGCTGGCTATTGGCCGAGCCGCCGATGCTCTGCTCGCGAGGTACCTGCATGCCTTGCATGCTGGCGAGCTCTTCGATGGCATCGGGAAATTCGAGACCGTCGTACTCCATGACAAAGCCGATGGCGTTGCCGTGGGCGCCACAACCGAAACAGTGGTAGAACTGCTTCTCCTGGCTGACGGTAAAAGAGGGGCTTTTTTCGTTATGAAAAGGGCAGCAAGCCTGGTAGTTTTTACCGGCTTTTTTCAGCCGCACTCGCGAGTCGATCAGCTCGACTATGTCTGTGCGTACGAGCAGATCGTCGATAAAGGATTGTGGGATCCTGCCTGCCATAACCGTCCTGTTTCATTGCGGAGAAAATAAAAAAGCCGCGCATTCCAAGGGAAGCACGGCTTCTTCGACCAAACAAGAGAGTTGCCTGTTACGCCAAGCGGGTTTTCACCTGAGCACTGACGGCGCCGACATCGGCACGCCCCTGAATTTTCGGCTTCAAGACAGCCATGACCTTGCCCATATCAGCCATGACGGCAGCACCACTTTCAGTGATGGCTTGCTCGATCAGGGCGGCAATTTCATCTGCGGTCAGCTGTTGCGGCAGGAATTCCTGCAACACAACGATCTCGGCGGACTCTTTGTCGGCGAGATCCTGGCGACCGGCAGCTTCAAATTGGCTGATGGAATCGCGGCGCTGTTTGACCATTTTGGTCACGACAGCGAGGATATCCTCATCATTCAGCTCGATACGGGTATCGACTTCACGTTGCTTGATTTCTGCCATCAACAAGCGGATCGCTCCCAGACGTGCCTTATCTTTGGCAAGCATGGCGAGTTTTTGCTGATCCTTGAGTTGATCCTTCAGAGACACGGCAATATCTCCCGATTAGTACAGGCGGATACGACGTGCGTTTTCGCGAGACAGCTTCTTGGCGTGACGCTTGACAGCAGACGCTTTGGCGCGCTTACGAATGGTAGTCGGCTTCTCGTAGAACTCACGGCTACGAACTTCGGACAGGATACCGGCTTTTTCGCAAGAACGCTTGAAACGACGCAGAGCAACGTCAAACGGCTCATTTTCACGGACTTTGATTACTGGCATGTGCCTTTCACCTCAGTGATAAATTGTTAGCTGACCTTCAATCGATCAGCATGTCTTAAAATGGTGCGAAATTATACTCTGGACAGGGAATGAAAGTAAACCCGCAGAGATCGCTCTGGTTTAAAAAACCCGCGAAGGTTACCATAGCCGTCTCATTTTAGCAGTGAAATTTTTTAGCAATGCGTGTATTGGGCATAGAGACATCCTGTGACGAAACCGGGATCGCGATCTTCGACGATCAAAAAGGGATCCTTTCCCATCAGTTATACAGCCAGGTCAAGCTGCATGCGGACTACGGTGGCGTTGTCCCCGAACTCGCCAGCCGGGATCATGTTCGCAAGACGATCCCGTTGATCCAGGCCGCATTGCAAGAGGCGGGACTGGGCAAAGATGACATCGACGGCATCGCGTATACCGCGGGTCCGGGTCTGGTTGGCGCCATTCTGGTGGGCGCCACTATTGGTCGTTCGCTGGCGATGGCATGGAACAAGCCTGCTATCGCCGTCCATCATATGGAAGGCCACCTGCTGGCCCCCATGCTGGAAGAGAAGGCTCCCGAGTTCCCCTTCGTGGCGCTGCTGGTATCCGGTGGTCACTCCATGCTGGTGCGGGTCGACGGTATCGGCAGCTATCAGCTGCTGGGGGAATCCATCGATGATGCCGCTGGCGAAGCGTTCGACAAGACTGCCAAGCTGATGGGGCTGGACTATCCGGGTGGTCCGCTGCTCTCCCGTCTGGCCGAGAAGGGCACCACCGGACGTTTCCACTTCCCACGTCCCATGACTGACCGTCCCGGGCTCGACATGAGCTTCTCCGGCCTCAAGACCTTCACAGCCAACACCATCGCCGCCAATGGTGATGATGAGCAGACCCGTGCCGATATCGCTCGGGCGTTTGAAGATGCGGTGGTTGATACCCTGGCCATCAAGTGCCGTCGTGCTTTGAAAGAGACCGGTCTTAAGCGTCTGGTGGTTGCCGGTGGCGTCAGTGCCAACCGTCATCTGCGTGCCCAGCTGGCCGAGCTGATGGAGAGCCTCAAGGGCGAGGTGTTCTATCCGCGCACTGAATATTGCACCGATAACGGCGCCATGATCGCTTACGCCGGTATGCAGCGCCTGAAAGCGGGCGTATTTGAGCCGCTGGCGGTCAAAGCGGTGCCGCGCTGGCCGCTGGATACCCTGGAGCCGGTCTGATCCGACGGATCCCGCCTTCTGGCATGGTGCTGAGTACCATGGTGGCCTACTACTCCGGCAATCCGGCAGCGGTAGTTATAGCGCCGCTGGCACGCTGTTGTGGTGTCTGCTGTCGCCGTGGTTGAGCCATCCGGATAAGAGGTCAGCTCTCGTGCTGGCAGACTGCAAAGTACAGAGTTAAGAGATAAAAAAATCCCCGCCAACTGGCGGGGATTTTTATTTGGCGATCGGCAGGCGATGAATTACAGCAGGATGCCGCCGAAGAAGAAGCCCAGTGCCACGGCGATGGCGATGGTGGCGGTGCCCGGTACGAAGAAGGGATGGTTGAAGACCGCCTTACCGATACGGGTGGAGCCGGTGTCGTCCATCTCTACCGCGGCCAGCAGAGTCGGGTAGGTCGGCAGTACGAACAGGGCGCTCACGGCTGCGAAAGAGGCAATCGCAGTCAGCGGGCTGACACCCAGTGCCAGTGCGGCAGGCATCAACGCTTTGGTAGTGGCGCCTTGTGAATAGAGCAGCATGGCAGCGAAGAACAGCACCACAGCCAGCAGCCAGGAGTACTGGTTCAGCAGGTCGCCAGCGATCAGCTGGATGGTGTCCATGTTGCCTTTAACGAAGACGTTACCCAGCCAGGCCACACCCAGTACGCAGATACAGGCGGACATACCGGACTTGAAGGTCGGCATGTTGGTGACCTGGGTGGCGTCCAGTTTGCACACCAGGGTCATGATGGTGGCCGCGGCCAGCATGATGCCCATGATGGCGCCGTCACGGGGGATCGGCGGGTTGGTGATCAGGCCCACTTTACCGGAGATGGCAGTGGCATAAGCCATAACAGCAACGATGGCGGCGATGAAGATCCAGACCGACAGCTTGGCGTACGGTTTGATCTCGAGCTTGGTAGTACCACGCAGTTTGATCAGACCCTTGGCTTTGCGCTCCAGATAGACTTCGTCCTGCTCCAGCGGCTTGCCCATCATGTTGGCAATGAAGGCGCCCAGGATACAGGCCAGGAAGGTAGAGGGGATGCAGATGGCCAGCAGGGTCAGGTAGTCAACACCAAACGGCTCGAGCATACCGGAGAAGGCAACCACAGCGGCAGAGATCGGGGAAGCTGTGATGGCGATCTGGGAGGCGACAACTGCGATGGAGAGCGGACGGGACGGACGGATCCCCTGCTCTTTGGCCACTTCCGCGATCACCGGCAGGGTGGAGAAGGCGGTATGACCGGTACCGGCCAGCATGGTCATCAGATAGGTGACCACCGGGGCGGCGAAGGTGATGTATTTGGGGTTCTTGCGCAGCGCTTTTTCTGCCAGGAAGACCAGATAGTCCATCCCGCCAGCCAGTTGCATACAGGCGATGGCACAGATGACGGACGCGATGATCATGATCACATCCCAGGGGATGTAGCTGACCAGTTGATCGCTCGGGATGGGCATGCCCAGACCCCACGTCAATACCAGTACCCCCAGACCACCGGCAAAGCCGATGCCGATGCTGCCTATCCGGGCCCCCAGATATATAGCGGCGAGCACGACAAGTAACTCGATTCCAATCATAGCGATAACTCCATTTTTTAGTTTTTGGTTTTTATTTGGCAAAAAGCCAATTCCCGATCGGGCTGGGGATAAAGACCAATCGGGAACTGACTTTATGGGCCGGGAAGATCCCGGCCCACACTCGCTTATACGGCAGCTTCGCGGGTGAAACGCTTGGCTTTGTATTGCGGGTTCATCAGGTTCTCGATGGAGAGGATCTCGTCCAGCTGCTCGGCGCTCAGCAGGCCGCGCTCAAGAACGACTTCGCGGACGTTCTTGCCGGTCTGGGCACAGATCTTGCCGACGATATCCCCTTCGTGGTGGCCGATGAAGGGGTT
The DNA here is from genome assembly GCF_049174455.1 of Aeromonas sp. 601027. Lineage (NCBI taxonomy): Bacteria > Pseudomonadati > Pseudomonadota > Gammaproteobacteria > Aeromonadales > Aeromonadaceae > Aeromonas > Aeromonas sp. 601027. The sequence goes on from NZ_JAAKTN010000024.1 coordinate 10,027, forward strand.
CAGGTAGGTCACGATACCGATGGAGTTCAGCACGTGATTCATGCAGATTTCCGGGTTGGCGGTGATACCTTCCACGCACTTCTCGCGCAGGGAAATACAGGCTTTTTCCATCAGGCTCAGTGATTCGAACATCGCCTGACCAATCACCGGCTCCATGACGTTCAGCTGCAGCTGACCGGCTTCGGCGGCGAAGGTGATGGTGATGTCGTTACCGAATACCTTGAAGCAGGATTGGTTGACCACTTCCGGGATAACCGGGTTGACCTTGGCCGGCATGATGGAGGAGCCCGCCTGCATTTCCGGCAGGTTGATCTCTTTCAGTGCGGTGCGCGGGCCGGAGGAGAGCAGACGCAGGTCATTACAGATCTTGGACAGCTTCATGGCCAGACGCTTGATGGCGCCGTGCAGCATGACGTAGGCGCCACAGTCGGAGGTCGCTTCGATCAGATCTTCTGCCGGTACATAGGCACGACCGGTGATCTCGGCCAGACGCTTGATGGCCAGTGCAGAGTACTCGGGCGGAGTGTTCAGACCGGTACCGATGGCGGTCGCGCCCAGGTTCACTTCCAGCAGCAGCTCCTGGCAACGCTTGATGGACTTGATCTCTTCACGCAGGGTCACGGCGAATGCGTGGAACTCCTGACCCAGGGTCATCGGAACCGCATCTTGCAGTTGGGTACGGCCCATCTTCAGGATCTTCTTGAATTCTTCTGCTTTGGCATCAAAAGCGGCAATCAGTGCTTCCAGAGCATGCAGAGTCACGTCAGTGCTGTTGACCACAGCAACGCGGAAACCGGTCGGGTAAGCATCGTTGGTGGACTGGCACTTGTTGACGTGGTCGTTCGGGTTGATGACGTCGTAACGGCCTTTCTCCAGACCCATGATTTCCAAGGCGATGTTGGCCAGTACTTCGTTAGTGTTCATGTTGACGGAGGTGCCGGCACCTCCCTGGTAAACGTCGACCGGGAACTGGTCGAAGCATTTGCCTGTGTTCAGCATCAGGTCGCAGGCTTCTACGATCTTGTCAGCAATTTCAGGACGGATGGTACCGAGCTCGCCGTTTGCCAGTGCAGCAGCTTTCTTGGTCAGCACCATACCGCGGACAAATTCCGGAACGTCAGAAATCTTCTGAGAGCTGATCTTGAAGTTCTCGACAGCGCGCAGGGTGTGCACACCGTAGTAGAGATCATTGGAAACTTCTTTGGTGCCCAGCAGGTCTTCTTCAATGCGGACGTTCTTGATGTCGCTCATTGTAATGCCTCAGAAATCAGATAAATGGAAAAATCCTCACCGAGTGGTCGCGAGTTCCTTGCGCACAGCTCATCCTGAAGCACCACACATCGAGTGGGGCGGTAGGGAGAGTGACCTCCCGAAAAACTAATCAATATACTACTCCAATTGAGGTATCGGTTATTAGAGGTGGATCACTAAATTTGCGACATTTTCAAATTACTTTGAGGAAAGTACACATATGTTATGAAGTTTTTATCGTGATGATTTTTATATATTTTTGTGACTTTTTGCTGGTTTTTTAGATTGCTGATGACGTAGGAGTCAGTTGACCAACTTGAAAAAGGGGGGACGGCCCCCATTTATTCAGGGCAGAAAGTGGTGATGACGGGGCGGCAAAATCGCCTCTGACCATCGTTGGATGGGCGCCACTTTTTCTCAATTTACCGGTGCTGGAGTGGATATGGGCAAGTTGTTTTTGTTGTTGGTGGGTCTGGTTGTGCTGGAGCTCACCGTGATGATCGAGGTCGGCTCGGTAATCGGGGCGCTGCCGACTGTCGGCTTGCTCATACTGACTGCGGTATTGGGCTCCTCGCTGGTGCGCAGTGAAGGGATCAAGACCCTGTTCAGCGCCCAGCAAAAGATGCAGATGGGCGAGATGCCGGGCCGCGAGGTGATGGGGGGCATGATGCTGGCGTTGGCGGGCCTGCTGCTGATTATCCCGGGTTTCGTGACCGACATTTTCGGTGTGCTGTTGCTGCAACCCTGGCTGCGCAACAAACTGGCTGACAAGCTGATCGGCAGCAGCCAGTTCCGGATGCAGATGGGCGGTTTCCAGCGTACTCAATCGCCGTTTGGCAACGCACCGTCCGATGATCATCTGGGGAACGCCAAGCAGGGCGGCACCACCATCGAAGGCGAATTTGAGCGCAAAGAGTGAGCGTAAAGAGTAATCGACGAAACGAAAACCCGAGGTGAGTGACTGAATCAGGGTTTACCCTGATGGCACAACGCCTCGAAGCGGTGTCGGGCATACCACCATGCGAGGGTGCCCGCCGCCAGATTGGCCAGCAAGATCCCCAGATATATCCCCTGTTCTCCCCCCAGCTTTGCCCCCAGCCAGGCTCCTGGCAACAGAAAACCAAACAGTCGCAATCCGTTGAACAAGAACGAAATACTGGATGCCCGCACGCCATTGAGTGCCGAGGCCAGCAGCATCACCATGCCCTGAAATCCGTAACCGATCGGCACTAGATGCAGATAGAGAATAATCAGGCGGATGACCTGTGGATGATCGCTGAACAGATTGGCGATGAGTGGCGCCAGTAGCCAGGTCAGGCCATAGATGGCGAGCTGGAAAAGCAACGCAAAACTCATGCAGCTCTGCAGTGCAGCTTTGGCGCGGGCCGGATTGCCGGCGCCACAGTTTTGCGAGATGAAGGGGGCCAGTACGGAGGCGAGGGCCATCATCACAATCAGCAGCAGCGCCTCGACCCGCGATGCGGCGCCGTAAGCGGCCACCACCTCGGTACCCAGTCCTGCAAAGATCGTCATCAGCACTGCATTGGCCAGGGGGTTGAGCATATTGGTAAAAGAGGCGGGGACGGCGACATGGAGCAGCGCCCGCCAGTGGGTCAGCAACCGGGCCCGCGGCGAGAGGCGCCACAGCAGCAAGCCCTCCCGATGACGCAGGATATAGAGGCTGACCAGCATCGCCATCAACCAGGAGATAGAGGTGGCGATGGCTGCCCCGCGGATCCCCCATTCGGGAAAGGGGCCGATGCCGAAGATCAACAGAGGATCCAGTACCCCGTTGACCAGCCCGGCTATGGCCATCACCAGACTGGGGGTTTTGGTATCGCCGGTCGCCCGGATAGCGGCATTGCCCACCATGGGCAGCACCAGCATGGGGACGGTGAGATACCAGGTCAGCATGTAGTCATGGATGAGGGAGATAAGCTCGGCACTGGCCCCCAGCAGAGTAAACAGGGGTTTGATGGTGAGAGCCCCCCCCGCGGAGAGCAGGGCTACCATGATCACCGCCAGAAACAGGCTGTCGGTGGCGAGATGGGCCGCCTCATCGTGTTTGCCCTGCCCCAGGGTATGACCGATCACCGCTGACAATCCGGCGCCCAATCCCATCGCCAGCGAGGTAACCACAAAAGTGACAGGAAAGGTAAAACTGATGGCGGCCAGAGCTTCGGTGCCCAGCATACCGATAAAAAAGGTATCGACCAGATTGAAGGCCAGAATGGCGATGATGCCGAAGATCATGGGGCCCGTCATCTGGCGCAGTACGACCGGAATAGGGGCTGTCAGCATGGGGTTGGTGCGGGTCAAGGGCTCGTCTCTACAGCTGGCTTTGAAGGTTCTGGCATGGAAACCGGGCGGCTTGAACCGACCTTGCTCCAGAGTGCGGACATGGCTGAACCATCGAAGATGTTTATAGTACGTGAAAAAATTTTTTTTGTATTTGCCCTTGAAGGGTTAGCAACTCTGCCCCACATCAGGGACATATCTAATTTGGCCTGGAACGGCCATTCCTCAAAGCAACAATGAGACTCATTTTGGGAGAGTTATCGATGAAAATTCGTCCACTGCACGACCGCGTCATCATCAAGCGCATCGAAGCTGAAGCCAAATCTGCCGGCGGTATCGTCTTGACTGGTACTGCGGCCCAGAAGTCCACCCGTGGTGAAGTGCTTGCCGTGGGGACTGGTCGCATTCTGGATAATGGCGAAGTCAAAGCGCTGGCCGTGAAGGTTGGTGACAAGGTTATCTTCAACGAAGGCTACGGTGTGAAAACCGAGAAGCTGGATGGTCAGGACGTCCTGATCCTTTCCGAAACCGACATCCTGGCGATTGTCGAAGAGTAATCCATCCTCCTTTTCCCCGAATTGATTTAAGGATTGAAGAAAAATGGCAGCTAAAGACGTTAAGTTTGGTAACGAAGCCCGCATCAAGATGCTGGAAGGCGTAAACATCCTGGCTGATGCCGTCAAGGTGACTCTGGGCCCGAAAGGCCGCAACGTGGTGCTGGACAAGTCCTTCGGCGCCCCGACCATCACTAAAGATGGTGTTTCTGTTGCGCGCGAAATTGAGCTGGAAGACAAGTTCCAGAACATGGGCGCCCAGATGGTCAAGGAAGTGGCTTCCAAGGCGAACGATGCCGCCGGTGACGGTACCACTACTGCAACCGTTCTGGCTCAGGCTATCGTCAACGAAGGTCTGAAAGCCGTTGCCGCCGGTATGAACCCGATGGATCTGAAGCGCGGTATCGACAAGGCCGTTGTGGCTGCGGTTGCCGAGCTGCAGGCGCTGTCCCAGCCGTGCGCTGACAGCAATGCCATCGCTCAGGTGGGCACCATCTCCGCCAACTCCGACGAGAAAGTGGGCAAGCTGATTGCTGAAGCCATGGACAAAGTGGGTCGCGATGGCGTCATCACCGTTGAAGATGGTCAGGGTCTGGAAGATGAGCTGGCAGTTGTTGAAGGTATGCAGTTCGACCGCGGCTACCTGTCCCCCTACTTCATCAACAAACAAGAGACCGGTTCCGTTGAACTGGACGACCCGTTCATCCTGCTGGTTGACAAGAAAGTCTCCAACATCCGCGAAATGCTGCCGGTGCTGGAAGGCGTTGCCAAAGCTGGCAAGCCGCTGCTGATTGTTGCTGAAGACGTGGAAGGCGAAGCCCTGGCGACTCTGGTGGTCAACACCATGCGCGGTATCGTGAAAGTGGCTGCCGTCAAGGCGCCTGGCTTCGGTGACCGTCGCAAGGCCATGCTGCAGGATATCGCCGTACTGACTGGCGGTACCGTCATCTCTGAAGAAGTTGGCATGGAGCTGGAAAAAGCGACTCTGGAAGATCTGGGTCGTGCCAAGCGCATCGTCATCACCAAAGAGAACACCACCATCATCGATGGCGTGGGTGATGCCGGTGTGATCGAAGGTCGTGTTGCCCAGATCCGTCAGCAGATCGAAGAGACTTCTTCCGACTACGATCGTGAGAAGCTGCAAGAGCGCGTAGCCAAGCTGGCTGGCGGTGTTGCCGTGATCAAGGTTGGCGCAGCCACCGAAGTCGAGATGAAAGAGAAGAAAGCCCGCGTTGAAGATGCCCTGCACGCTACCCGCGCCGCGGTTGAAGAAGGTGTGGTTGCCGGTGGTGGTGTTGCGTTGGTTCGCGTTGCAGCCAAACTGGCTGGTCTGCGTGGTGACAACGAAGACCAGAACGTCGGTATCAAGGTTGCCCTGCGCGCCATGGAAGCCCCGCTGCGTCAAATCGTCATCAACGCCGGTGAAGAAGCCTCCGTCATTGCCAATGCAGTGAAGAACGGCGAAGGCAACTTCGGTTACAACGCTTACAGCGAACAGTATGGTGACATGCTGGCCATGGGTATCCTGGATCCGACCAAGGTAACCCGTTCAGCCCTGCAGTTTGCCTCTTCCATCGCCGGTCTGATGATCACCACCGAGTGCATGGTCACCGAACTGCCGAAGAAAGATACCCCTGCAATGCCTGACATGGGCGGCATGGGTGGCATGGGCATGATGTAATCATCCCCCCTTGCTTTGTTTGACAAACGGCTCGCTCAAGGCGAGCCGTTTTTTTATATCTGGCTAAACTGAGTCTGTTGATAGCAGAAAAGTGTAAGGGGGAAAGATGAAGGTGCTTGGATGGATAACTCTGCTGTTTGCATTGATTGCCATGCCGCTTGTGGCTGCCGAGGCCCTCAAGGGGCCTGTGATCTTGAAAGTAAGCGGCAATATCAGATCCCCAGATGAGGTGGACGGCAAAGTGCTTTTTGACTTGGCCACGCTGCAGGCGTTGCCGCAATATGAGATAGTCACCAGCAACCCTTGGGTTGATAAACCTCACAAGTACAGAGGGCCCAAGGTGGCGGACGTGCTGGCCGCAGTGGGGGCTAATGGCAAGAGCATAACCCTGACAGCATTGAACAGTTTTCAGATCCGCATCAATTGGGACAAAGTTGCCAAGTATAACCCTATTCTTGCTTGGGAAGATGACGGGGTAGCCATGAGGGTCCGTGACAAGGGGCCGCTCTGGTTTATGTTGCCGCTTGATCAATATCCGGAGCTGAAGCGCTCTGAATATACCGACATGATGATTTGGCAGCTGGACCTGATAGATATTCAACACTGATAAAAGAGTCACGGGAGCACGGGGTGAAAGGAAAGACCAGGGCGTGGCCACTGCTCGTCATTCTGTATGTATCCATTCTGTCGTTTACCGGGAGCACCCTTTATTGTCTGGTTCAGCTCCAGAATGCGACCAGAGCGATGGAGAAATATACCTATGATGTCTCCTGGGCGCTGATGCAGCTGCAGCTCGAGTTGGGGCGTTTCCTCAGTGCTGTAGAGGTCTACCATTATGGTGGAATAGAGCACAATGACCTGATGTTGCGCTATGACATTCTTTGGAGCAGAACCCCCATCCTGTTGAGCGGTCAGTTGCGTAAAAGCATGCAGGATAAGCAGAAAACCTTGCGCTTGGTGCAACTGATTGAAAACAACATTCGCGATATAGAGCCTGTCATTACCAAGCTGCAGAGCGGAGACTCTGTCTACCAGCAAATAATGATGCGCCTAGCCCCCTTGCAGGAGCCTTTATCCTATGCACTAGCTTCCGTTATGCAGAAGAACATCAACATCTACTCAGAGAATGATCGCCATTTTGGTCAATTGCGTAATGCTCTGCTGTTGATGGTGTCGGGGTTGGTTATCTCGGTTTTACTCCTTAGCTTGCTTCTTGTATATGAAGCTCGACGTCACTTTAGGGCAGCAAGGCGTGACCCGTTGACGGGTCTCTCCAATCGGGTGGCATTGCTGGAACGGATGGAGCTCTGTGCCACTCAGGAGGTACCTTTCGGATTGGTATTGGTCGATATCAACGACTTCAGAGATATCAACAGCAAGTTTGGTTATGATGCGGGCGATTTTTTGCTCAGTGAATTGGCCAGACGGATCAGATTGCTCTGTGAAGAAGGGGAGTGGAGTGGTCGGTTGGGTGGCGATCAATTTGCCATTATCCAGCGTGGTAGCAGCGATCTGCGTCAGGTCAGGGAGCTGGTAGCGCGACTGCTGCACGTTCTGAAGCAAGATATCGTCTATGATAACTATCCCTTCCGGCTCGAGGTGGGGATCGGGATTGCCTTCTATCCGATGGACAGCGATAAAACACAGGAGTTATTGAGTCGTGCGGAACAGGCTCTGTTCCATAGCCGCAAGACCCATGTCCCCTATGTGATTTACGATAACTCCTTGCTCAACGAGACGGCGCGGCGCAAGCATTTGGCCTCGGACATGATCATGGCGCTGGAACACAATGCGTTGGAACTCTATTACCAACCCATCGTCAATCTCGAGAGTGGCCGTTGTGAAGCTGTCGAAGCACTGCTGCGCTGGCGGCATCCGGAGCTGGGCTTTATTCCGCCAAACGAAGTGATCATGGTGGCTGAGGAGTTCCAGCTTGCCGAGCGTCTGGGCGGCTGGGTGTTGAACACCGCTTGCGAGCAGCTTTATCAGTGGCATCAGTTGGGTATGGTCGACCTGCAGATGTGCGTGAATATCTCGCCGGGCATGTACCAGCGCAATTTGCTCAAACTGGTGGCCAAGGCATTGATGGAGAACCACCTGCCAGCCAGCAGTCTGGTTTTGGAGGTCACTGAAGATACCACCATGCGCGAAGTGAAGAATTCGCTGCAACTGATGCAGGATCTCAATCAGCAGGGGGTACTGCTGGCATTAGACGATTTTGGGACTGGTTATTCATCTTTGAGTTATCTGCAAAAGTTACCGGTCAGCAAGGTGAAGATCGACCGCTCCTTTATACAGGGCATTGACACCTCAATGGAGGCATCCGAACTGGTCGCCAATATTTGCAGGATGGGGTCCATGCTGGGCAAGAGTCTGGTGTGTGAAGGGATTGAGACACAGGCCCAGTTGGATGTGCTGCGATCCCTGACCGATATCCACTTGTATGGACAGGGCTATCTGTTCAGCCGACCGGAGCAGGCGGAGAAAATCTATCAGACCTTGTTGGAGATGGAGGAGCTTTGGCTAGCACGTCAACAATCCGAAATGGCTTATATGAGTTGAAGGGGAGGGGTACTTGACGGTCATCTGCCTCAAGAATGTGTGATTCAGTTCAAGTTTTATGCTTTTTGTTTGTTGTTTGAACGGTTGTGCGGTTTTATCAAAAAAACATGCAGTTTAGCCTTGCCAGAAAGAATCTGTTCCCTATAATGCGCCTCCATCGACAGGGCAAGCGGCAACGCAGAAAGCCAAGTGGGTAACCTCGAAAAGCCTTTGAAAATAAGGCTTGACTCGAGAAGGCGGTTGAGTAGAATTCTACTCCCGCAGCAACACGCTGTTGCGTCGCTCTTTAACAATTTGAATCAAGCAATCTGTGTGGGCACTCACAGCATCGAGCATCAAAAACAATTTTTGATTTTCAATGTCTGATGAAGTGACCAAAGCAACTTTTAAGTTGCAGCAGTTAATTCAGCAATTCATTGAGCCGCTTTTCGAAGCAACCAAACTTAAATTGAAGAGTTTGATCATGGCTCAGATTGAACGC
>NZ_JAAKTN010000025.1:0-18725 GCF_049174455.1 Aeromonas sp. 601027
CCGGAGCCGGAGCGTGCGATTGACCAGCCGTTCCTGATGCCGATCGAAGACGTATTCTCTATCGCTGGCCGTGGTACCGTAGTAACCGGTCGTGTAGAGCGCGGTATCGTTAAAGTTGGTGAAGAAGTGGAAATCGTGGGTATCAAAGATACCACCAAGACCACCTGTACCGGCGTTGAAATGTTCCGTAAGCTGCTGGACGAAGGTCGTGCAGGCGAGAACATCGGTGCACTGCTGCGTGGCGTGAAGCGTGAAGACGTAGAGCGTGGTCAGGTACTGGCCAAGCCGGGCACCATCAAGCCGCACACCAAGTTCGAATCTGAAGTGTACGTACTGTCCAAAGAAGAAGGTGGTCGTCATACCCCGTTCTTCAAAGGCTACCGTCCGCAGTTCTACTTCCGTACTACCGACGTGACCGGTACCATCGAACTGCCGGAAGGCGTAGAGATGGTAATGCCGGGCGACAACATCAAGATGGTTGTTACCCTGATTGCGCCGATCGCGATGGATGACGGCCTGCGTTTCGCTATCCGTGAAGGTGGCCGTACCGTAGGTGCTGGTGTTGTAGCTAAAGTTATCGCTTAATCTTTGGCTTACATAAATAAAGCAAAGCCCCTATAATAGGGGCTTTCTTATGCAGGGGCGTAGTTCGAATTGGTAGAACAGCGGTCTCCAAAACCGATGGTTGCGGGTTCGAGTCCTGCCGCCCCTGCCATATACCTCGTCTCGTACGGGGCTTTTGTGTCTTTGGTTACGTCAGATACAGGTGGGTTGTATGAGTGTTAGTTCTGAGAACCAGGGCGGAAGCAAGGATACCCTGCTTTGGGGCCTGGTTTTCATTATCCTGGTGGCCGCTGTAGTAGGTAATTATCTGCTGAGCGATGTTATTGCTGCCGTCCGCGCCTTGGGTGTGGTCATTGTCATCGCTGCTGCCGGTGCAGTAGCCCTGCAAACCACCAAAGGGAAGGCAACACTGGCATTCGCCCGTGAGTCTCGCCTGGAAGTCCGCAAGGTCGTATGGCCAACCCGTCAGGAAGCCATTCAGACAACCCTGATTGTGCTGGCGGTGACCGCCGTGATGGGGCTGCTGCTGTTCGTTCTGGACGGCGCCTTGGTCTGGTTGGTCAACCTGATTACCGGTGTGTAAGGATAAGCCATGACTGAACAACGTGAACAGCGTATGAGATGGTATGTCGTGCAGGCGTTTTCCGGCTATGAAGGCCGTGTCGCCAAATCCCTGCGCGAGCATATCAAGATGCATGGCATGGAAGACATGTTCGGTGAAGTACTGGTCCCGACCGAAGAAGTGGTCGAGATGCGTGCAGGCCAGAAGCGCAAGAGTGAGCGCAAGTTTTTCCCGGGCTATGTCCTGGTTCAGATGATCATGGATGAAACCACATGGCACCTGGTGCGTAACGTACCGCGCGTCATGGGCTTCATCGGCGGTACTTCCGACCGTCCGGCACCGATCTCCGACAAAGAGGCCGATGCCATCCTGAACCGTCTGCAGGATGCCCACGACAAGCCGCGTCCGAAAACCCTGTTTGAACCGGGTGAAATGGTGCGGGTTGCCGATGGTCCGTTTGCCGACTTCAATGGAACCGTTGAAGAGGTGGACTACGAGAAGAGCCGCGTGAAGGTTTCTGTACTGATCTTCGGTCGTTCTACTCCCGTTGAGCTGGATTTCGGTCAGGTCGAAAAGGGCTGATTGATTTCTGTTCACTCAACAGTTGTCAGGGGCAGCGAATATCTCTATAATTCTCTGCCCCTTTATTAGTTGGGGAGCCGTTTGCAGGAGCATGTCTCCGAGGCGCTAGAACCCATTTTTGAGGTAATTTCCTAATGGCTAAGAAAGTCACAGCTTATATCAAGCTGCAGGTTGCTGCTGGTGCAGCCAACCCGTCTCCTCCCGTTGGTCCTGCACTGGGTCAACACGGTGTTAACATCATGGAATTCTGTAAGGCGTTCAACGCTCGTACAGAAAAGCTGGAAAAAGGTTCACCGACCCCGGTCGTGATCACCGTTTACAGCGACCGTTCCTTCACCTTCGAAACCAAGACTCCGCCTGCTTCCTTCCTGCTGAAGAAAGCTGCTGGCATCAAGTCTGGTTCTGCCAAGCCGAACAAAGACAAGGTTGGTAAGGTGACCGTAGCCCAGCTGCAAGAAATCGCCAAGACCAAAGAACCGGATATGACCGGTGCCGATCTGGATGCAAAAGTACGTTGCATCGCAGGCTCCGCTCGTTCCATGGGTCTGGTAGTGGAGGATTAAGACAATGGCTAAACTTTCCAAGCGTATGCGCGTTATTCGCGAAAAAGTTGACGGTACCAAAGAGTACTCCATCAACGAAGCCATTGCCCTGCTGAAAGAACTGGCTACCGCCAAGTTCGTTGAAAGCGTTGACGTTGCTGTCAACCTGGGTATCGACGCTCGTAAATCTGACCAGAACGTACGTGGTGCTACTGTACTGCCGCACGGTACCGGTCGTGATGTACGCGTTGCCGTATTTACCCAAGGTGCCAATGCCGAAGCAGCTAAAGCTGCCGGTGCTGACCTGGTAGGTATGGATGACCTGGCCGATCTGGTTAAGAAAGGCGAGATGAACTTCGACGTAGTTATCGCATCCCCGGATGCCATGCGCGTTGTTGGTCAACTGGGTCAAATCCTGGGCCCGCGCGGCCTGATGCCGAACCCGAAAGTGGGTACCGTAACCCCGAACGTTGCCGAAGCTGTCAAGAACGCCAAGGCTGGTCAGGTTCGTTACCGTAACGACAAGAATGGTATCATCCATACCACTCTGGGTAAGGTTTCTTTCAACGAAGTTCAGCTGAAAGAAAACTTGGAAGCTCTGCTGGTTGCCCTGAAAAAAGGCAAGCCCTCTTCCGCCAAAGGTCAATTCATCAAGAAAGTCAGCATCTCCACCACCATGGGTGCCGGTGTTGCCGTAGACCAAGCTTCTCTGGAAGCTCAGGCCTAATTGATGGGTTTTACAAGGCGCAAAATTTAATCTATAATTTTGCGCCTTGATTGGTTGGGGGTTTCGACCTCCGTCCAAGACCGCAGGAGGCTGTAAAGCCTTAATGTTTCCTGCGTAGACGGTGCCGGAAACCCAGCGAGAAAGATTCTTTCTCTTCTGGAATCCTGCTACCGCATCGTTCCCCTCTGTTGTAAAGGTAGGGGGGATGTGTCAGTACTGGGTCAATAGACCCGGATTCAATCCAGGAGTTAAGCCAATGGCATTGGGACTCGAAGACAAAAAGGCAATTGTTGCTGAAGTCAACGAAGCTGCCAAAGGCGCTCTTTCTGCAGTTGTTGCCGATTCTCGCGGTGTCACTGTAGACAAGATGACCGTCCTGCGTAAAACCGCTCGTGAAGCCGGTGTGTACATGCGCGTTGTGCGTAACACCCTGCTGCGTCGCGCGGTAGAAGGTACCGAATACGAGTGCCTGAACGACGCATTTACCGGTCCTACCTTGATTGCTTTCTCTAACGAACACCCGGGCGCTGCTGCTCGTCTGTTCAAAGAGTTTGCCAAAGCGAACCAAAAGTTCGAAATCAAGGCTGGCGCTTTTAACGGTGAGTTTATCGCCGCAGCACAAATTGATCGTCTGGCCACGCTGCCGACCTACGACGAAGCAATTGCGAAGTTGATGGCGACTATGAAAGAAGCCTCTGCTGGCAAGCTGGTTCGTACCATCGCTGCTGTGCGTGATCAGAAGCAAGCTGCTGCTTGATTCTCGCCTATCTAGGCTGTTTGAGTTTATTCAACATCAGGAATTTTTGTCATGTCTATCACTAAAGACCAAATCATCGAAGCCGTTGCTTCCATGTCTGTAATGGAAGTTGTTGAGCTGATCGAAGCTATGGAAGAGAAGTTCGGTGTTTCTGCCGCTGTTGCTGTTGCTGCCGGTCCGGCCGCTGAAGCAGTAGAAGAGAAGACCGAGTTCGACGTAGTTCTGACTGCTGCTGGCGCCAACAAAGTTGCCGTCATCAAAGCCGTTCGTGGCGCCACCGGTCTGGGCCTGAAAGAAGCCAAAGATCTGGTAGAAGCTGCTCCGGCTAACCTGAAAGAAGCCGTCTCCAAAGACGAAGCTGAAGCTCTGAAGAAAGAGCTGGAAGCTGCCGGTGCTTCTGTTGAGATCAAATAATCTGCATTTATGTAGATTAGCCTGATAAAACAGGCTAGGGCTGGTGAATTTTTGTTCACCAGCCTTTTTGCGCTGTAGACTGAGAGCATTTCACACCGTTTACGACTCTCGGTGCACCAGCAATCCGGACTGTCTTCTTTCGTCCGGGCCAACACAAAACGGTGTTGAGACAGAGCTGTCCCGCGGGACAGAGTGGGTCACTTATCAGCGAGCTGAGGAACCCTATGGTTTACTCTTATACCGAAAAAAAACGCATTCGTAAGGACTTCGGTAAGCGAGACCAGGTACTGGACACGCCTTATCTGTTGTCCATTCAGCTGGACTCCTTCAAGCAGTTCATCGAGGCTGACCCGGAAGGTGAATATGGCCTAGAGGCCGCTTTCCGTAGCGTTTTCCCGATCACCAGTTACTCCGGTAGTGCTGAGCTTCAGTATGTCAGCTATCGCCTGGGTGAGCCGGTATTTGACGTAAAAGAATGCCAGATCCGTGGAGTGACCTACTCCGCGCCGCTGCGTGTCAAGCTTCGTATGGTTCTGTACGACCGTGAAGCAGCTGCCGGCACCGTCAAAGACATCAAGGAACAAGAAGTATACATGGGCGAAATTCCGCTCATGACCGAGAACGGCACCTTTGTTATCAATGGTACCGAGCGGGTTATCGTCTCCCAGCTGCACCGCAGCCCGGGCGTCTTCTTCGACCACGATAAAGGCAAAACTCATTCATCCGGTAAGGTACTGTATAACGCTCGCGTTATCCCCTACCGTGGCTCCTGGCTGGACTTCGAGTTTGATGCGAAAGACAACCTGTTTGTCCGTATCGACCGTCGTCGCAAACTGCCAGCATCCATTATTCTGCGCGCCCTGGACTTCACTTCCGAACAAATCCTGGCCACCTTCTTCGAGACCATCGGTTTTGAAGTAAAAGATGGCAAGTTGATGATGGATCTGGTGCCGGAGCGTCTGCGTGGTGAAACTGCGACCTTTGACATCGTGGCCAATGGCGCCGTGGTGGTTGAGACCGGTCGTCGTGTGACTGCGCGTCACATCCGTCAGTTGGAAAAAGACGCCGTTACCCAGATTGAGGTACCGGTTGAGTACGTTGTTGGCAAAGTTGCAGCCAAGGACTACGCACATCCGCAAACTGGCGAACTGGTAGTGGCAGCCAACCAGGCGCTGAGTCTGGAAGCGATTGCCAACCTGTCCCAGGCCGGCTTCAAGCATTTCGAGGTTCTGTTCACCAACGAACTGGATCACGGTGCCTACATGTCCGAGACCCTGCGCGTCGATTCCAGCACCAACCGTCTGGAAGCGCTGGTAGAAATCTACCGCATGATGCGTCCGGGCGAGCCGCCGACACGTGAAGCAGCAGAGCAGCTGTTCGAAAACCTGTTCTTCTCTGCCGAGCGTTACGACCTGTCTACCGTAGGTCGGATGAAGTTCAACCGCCGTCTGGGTCGTGAAGACGAGACTGGCGCTGGCGTACTGACCAAAGACGATATCGTCGATGTAATGAAGCGCCTGATCGACATCCGTAACGGTAACGACGAAGTGGACGATATCGACCACCTGGGTAACCGTCGTATCCGTTCTGTCGGTGAAATGGCTGAAAACCAGTTCCGCGTCGGTCTGGTGCGTGTCGAGCGTGCGGTCAAGGAGCGTCTCTCCCTGGGCGACCTGGACACCCTGATGCCGCAGGATCTGATCAACGCCAAGCCGATCTCCGCCGCAGTCAAAGAGTTCTTTGGTTCCAGCCAGCTGTCCCAGTTTATGGACCAGAACAACCCGCTCTCCGAAGTGACCCACAAGCGTCGAATTTCCGCGCTGGGCCCGGGCGGTTTGACTCGTGAGCGTGCCGGCTTTGAAGTCCGAGACGTACACCCGACCCACTACGGTCGTCTGTGCCCTATCGAGACTCCTGAAGGTCCGAACATCGGTCTGATCAACTCTCTGTCCGTGTACTCTCGTACCAACGAGTACGGTTTCCTCGAGACCCCGTACCGCAAGGTCATTGACGGTGTGATCACCGACGAAGTGGACTACCTGTCTGCTATTGAAGAAGGCAAGTACGTGATCGCACAGGCTAACGCCGCGACCACCGAAGATGGCCGTCTGAAAGATGAATTGATCCCGTGCCGTCACAAAGGTGAATCCACCTTTATGAACGCCGACCAGATCCAGTATATGGACGTGAGCCCGCAGCAGATCGTATCTGTGGCAGCCGCTCTGATCCCGTTCCTGGAACACGATGACGCGAACCGCGCATTGATGGGTTCAAACATGCAACGTCAGGCTGTACCGACTCTGCGTGCTGACAAGCCGCTGGTAGGTACCGGTATGGAACGCGCTGTGGCCGTTGACTCCGGTGTAACCGTAGTGGCCAAGCGTGGCGGCGTAATCGACTATGTCGATGCCTCCCGTATCGTCCTGAAGGTCAATGAAGATGAGCTGATGCCAGGCGAAGCCGGTATCGACATCTACAACCTGACCAAATACACCCGTTCCAACCAGAACACCTGTATCAACCAGCGTCCTTGCGTGATGTTGGGTGAGCCGGTCATGGCTGGCGACGTACTGGCTGACGGCCCGTCCACCGATCTGGGTGAACTGGCGCTGGGTCAGAACATGCGCGTCGCGTTCATGCCGTGGAACGGTTACAACTTCGAAGACTCGATCCTGGTGAACGAGCGTGTTGTTCAGGAAGATCGCCTGACCACCATCCATATCCAGGAACTGGCCTGTATCTCCCGTGACACCAAGCTGGGTCCGGAAGAGATCACTGCTGACATCCCGAACGTGGGTGAAGCCGCTCTGTCCAAGCTGGACGAGTCCGGTATCGTCTACGTGGGTGCCGAAGTGAAGGGCGGCGACATTCTGGTCGGTAAGGTAACCCCGAAAGGTGAAACCCAGCTGACGCCGGAAGAGAAGCTGCTGCGCGCCATCTTCGGTGAGAAGGCCTCCGATGTGAAGGACTCCTCCCTGCGTGTACCGAACGGTGTTTACGGTACCGTGGTTGACGTGCAAGTCTTTACCCGCGATGGCGTGGAAAAAGACAAGCGCGCCAAAGAAATCGAAGAGATGCAGCTGAAGGAAGCGAAGAAGGACTTGACCGAAGAGTTCAAGATCCTGGAAGACGGCATTTTCGGCCGCTCCCGCAACCTGCTGCTGGCCGCCGGTTACAGCGAAGATCGTCTGAACAAGCTCGATCGCTCCAAGTGGTTTGAACTGGCCATCGAAGATGAAGCCAAGCAGACCGAACTGGAGCAGATCGCTGAACAGCACGTTGAGCTGAAAGCCGAGTTCGACAAGAAGTTCGAGAACAAGCGTCGCAAGATTATCCAGGGTGATGATCTGGCGCCGGGCGTACTGAAAATCGTCAAGGTTTATCTGGCAGTCAAGCGTCGCATCCAGCCGGGTGACAAGATGGCGGGCCGTCACGGTAACAAGGGTGTTATCTCCAAGATCTGTCCGGTCGAGGATATGCCTCATGACGAGTTCGGCCGTCCGGTCGACATCGTACTGAACCCGTTGGGTGTACCATCCCGTATGAACATCGGTCAGATCCTCGAAGTGCACCTGGGCCTTGCGGCCAAGGGTATCGGCGAGAAGATCGATCGCATGGTCAAAGAGCAGCGCGAGCTGCACGAGATGCGCAACTTCCTGCAACAGGTCTATGACCTGGGCGAGAAGGACACCCAGCAAGTGAACATCGCCGAACTGTCTGATGACGACGTACGTACCCTGGTGGGTAACCTGCGTAAGGGTCTGCCGGTTGCTACTCCAGTGTTTGATGGTGCCAAAGAGCGCGAAATCAAAGCCCTGCTGAAGCTGGCCGATCTGCCGGAATCCGGTCAGATTGATCTGTTCGATGGCCGTACCGGTAACCGCTTCGAGCGTAAAGTAACCGTTGGTTACATGTACATGCTCAAGCTGAACCACTTGGTCGACGACAAGATGCACGCGCGTTCTACCGGTTCTTACAGCCTGGTTACCCAGCAGCCGCTGGGTGGTAAGGCTCAGTTCGGTGGTCAGCGTTTCGGTGAGATGGAAGTGTGGGCCCTGGAGGCTTACGGTGCGGCATATACCCTGCAGGAAATGCTGACCGTCAAGTCTGACGATGTGAATGGCCGTACCAAGATGTATAAGAACATCGTGGATGGCGACCACCGTATGGAGCCGGGCATGCCCGAATCCTTCAACGTATTGCTGAAGGAAATCCGCTCTCTGGGTATCAACATCGAGCTGGACGAAGAGTAAGAGCTCGCTCTTATTGTTCGAGAATTGACGTGGGCGCCCCGCTGTTTTGGCAGCCGGGGCGCCGAGGTTAGACTCCTGACAGGGGAAACACGTGAAAGACTTACTCAAGTTTTTGAAGGCTCAGACCAAGACCGAAGAGTTTGACAGTATCAAGATCGGTCTGGCCTCTCCTGACATGATCCGCTCCTGGTCATTCGGTGAGGTCAAAAAGCCTGAGACCATCAACTACCGGACTTTCAAGCCGGAGCGTGATGGTCTGTTCTGCGCCCGTATCTTCGGACCGGTGAAGGACTACGAGTGTCTGTGCGGCAAGTACAAGCGCCTGAAACACCGTGGTGTGATCTGTGAGAAGTGCGGCGTTGAAGTGACCCAGACCAAGGTCCGTCGTGAGCGTATGGGCCACATCGAGCTGGCCAGCCCGACTGCCCACATCTGGTTCCTGAAGTCCCTGCCGTCCCGTATCGGTCTGCTGCTGGACATGACCCTGCGCGACATCGAGCGCGTGCTCTACTTCGAATCTTTCGTCGTAATCGAGCCGGGTATGACCAACCTCGAACGCAGCCAGATGCTCTCTGAAGAGCAGTACCTGGATGCGCTGGAAGAGTGGGGCGATGAATTTGACGCCAAGATGGGTGCCGAAGCAATCCTGGCATTGCTGCGCGCTATCGATCTGGAAGGTGAAGTCAAAACCATGCGTGAGGAGCTGGATCAAACCAACTCCGAGACCAAGCGCAAGAAGACCACCAAGCGTCTGAAGCTGATGGAAGCTTTCCTGCAGTCCGGCAACAAGCCGGAGTGGATGATCATGACAGTGCTGCCTGTGCTGCCGCCGGACCTGCGTCCGCTGGTACCGCTGGACGGCGGCCGTTTCGCGACTTCCGATCTGAACGATCTGTACCGTCGCGTGATCAACCGTAACAACCGCTTGAAGCGTCTGCTGGATCTGGCTGCTCCGGACATCATCGTGCGCAACGAAAAGCGTATGCTGCAAGAGTCCGTCGATGCGCTGCTGGATAACGGCCGTCGCGGTCGTGCCATCACCGGTTCCAACAAGCGCCCGCTGAAATCCCTGGCCGATATGATCAAGGGTAAGCAGGGTCGTTTCCGTCAGAACCTGCTCGGTAAGCGTGTCGACTACTCCGGTCGTTCCGTTATCACCGTAGGCCCGACTCTGCGTCTGCATCAGTGCGGTCTGCCGAAGAAGATGGCGCTGGAACTGTTCAAGCCGTTCATCTATGGCAAGCTGGAAACCCGCGGTCTGGCGACCACTATCAAGGCCGCCAAGAAGATGGTGGAGCGCGAAGAAGCTGTCGTTTGGGATATCCTGGACGAAGTTATCCGCGAACACCCGGTTCTGCTGAACCGTGCACCGACTCTGCACCGTCTGGGTATCCAGGCATTCGAACCGACTCTGGTCGAAGGCAAGGCAATCCAGCTGCACCCGCTCGTTTGTGCTGCGTATAACGCGGACTTCGACGGTGACCAGATGGCTGTTCACGTACCGCTGACCCTGGAAGCCCAGCTGGAAGCGCGTGCGCTGATGATGTCTACCAACAACATCCTGTCGCCTGCATCCGGTGAGCCGATCATCGTTCCTTCTCAGGACGTGGTCTTGGGTCTGTACTACATGACCCGCGCCCGCATCAATGCGAAGGGTGAAGGTATGGTGCTGTCCGGCCCGAAAGAGGCCGAGAAAGTGTACCGTGCCGGTCTGGCCGACCTGCATGCTCGCGTCAAGTGCCGCATCACCGAGTACGTGAAGAACGAAGCCGGTGAACTGGTTGCCAAGACCGAGATGAAGAACACCACCGTTGGTCGTGCGATCCTGAGCCTGATCCTGCCGAAAGGCATGGAATACGCCCTGATCGACGAGCCGAAGGTGCTGACTGCTGCCGAGCAGGCCGATCTGGACGCCAATCCGCAGAACTGGATCAAATCTGTATCCAACAAGGCGCTGGGCAAAAAGCTCATCTCCCGTCTGCTGAACACCTGCTATCGCAAGCAGGGGCTGAAGGACACCGTTATCTTCGCTGACCAGCTGATGTATACCGGTTTCCACTACGCGGCGCTGTCCGGTGCTTCCGTTGGTATCGATGACATGGTCATCCCGGATGCCAAGAAAGACATCATTGCTTCTGCCGAAGCCGAAGTTGCCGAGATCCAGGACCAGTTCCTGTCCGGTCTGGTAACTGCGGGCGAGCGTTACAACAAGGTTATCGATATCTGGGCCAGCGCCAACGAGCGCGTCTCCAAGGCCATGATGGAGAACTTGTCCAAAGAGCGTAACGTCAACTCGCTGGGTGAAGAAGAAGAGCAGGCCTCGTTCAACAGCATCTTTATGATGGCCGACTCTGGTGCGCGTGGTTCCGCCGCCCAGATCCGTCAGCTGGCCGGTATGCGTGGCCTGATGGCCAAGCCGGATGGCTCCATCATCGAGACCCCGATCATCGCGAACTTCCGCGAAGGTCTGAACGTACTGCAGTACTTTATCTCTACCCACGGTGCTCGTAAGGGTCTGGCGGATACCGCACTGAAGACTGCGAACTCCGGTTACCTGACTCGTCGTCTGGTAGACGTGGCGCAGGACATGGTGATCACCGAGGACGATTGCGGCACTACCGACGGTCTGTGGATGACTCCGCTGATCGAGGGTGGCGACGTGGTCGAGCCGCTGCGTGAGCGCGTGCTGGGTCGTGTGGTGGCAGAAGATGTCATCAAGCCGGGTACCGAGGACGAGATCCTGGTCGCTCGCAACACCCTGCTCGACGAGCAGCTGTGTGACCTGCTGGAGCGTAACTCCGTTGACCGTGTGAAGGTACGTTCTGCCATCACCTGTGAAACCGACTTCGGTAACTGTGCTCACTGCTACGGCCGTGATCTGGCCCGTGGTCACCTGGTTAACAAGGGTGAGGCTGTCGGTGTTATCGCCGCCCAGTCCATCGGTGAACCGGGTACCCAGCTGACGATGCGTACTTTCCACATCGGTGGTGCTGCATCTCGTGCCGCTGCTGAAAGCAGCATCCAGGTCAAGAACACCGGTACCATCAAGCTGCAGAACGCCAAGTTCGTTCACAACAGCGATGACAAACTGGTTATCACCTCACGTTCTACCGAACTGACCATCATGGACGACATGGGCCGTACCAAGGAAAGCCACAAGCTGCCTTACGGTTCCGTGTTGGAAGTGAAGGACGGCCAGGCCGTGAGCGCTGGCGAGACCGTTGCCAACTGGGATCCGCACACCCACCCGATCATCACCGAAGTGGCAGGTCGCCTGCAGTTCGAACACATGATCGATGGTGTGACCATCACTCGTCAGACCGACGAGCTGACCGGTCTCTCTTCTATCGTTGTTCTGGACGTCAACGAGCGTCCGAGCGCCGGTAAAGAGATGCGTCCGACCGTGAAACTGGTCGACCTGAACGGCAAAGACGTGATGATCCCGGGTACCGATGTAGCCGCCCAGTACTTCTTGCCGGGCAAGGCGATCGTGAACCTGGAAGATGGTGCCAACGTGGGCGTGGGTGACGCGGTAGCGCGTATCCCGCAAGAGTCCGGCGGTACCAAGGACATCACCGGTGGTCTGCCGCGCGTTGCGGATCTGTTCGAAGCACGTCAACCGAAGGAACCGGCAATTCTGGCCGAGATCTCCGGTACCATCTCCTTCGGGAAAGAGACCAAGGGCAAACGCCGTCTGGTCATCACCCCGACCGATGGTGGCAACGTCTACGAAGAGATGATTCCGAAGTGGCGTAACCTGAACGTGTTCGAAGGTGAAAAAGTTGAGAAGGGTGAAGTGCTGGCAGACGGTCCCGAGTCTGCTCACGATATCCTGCGTCTGCGCGGTATCAGCCCGGTCGCCAACTACATCGCCAACGAAGTGCAGGACGTTTACCGTCTGCAAGGCGTTAAGATCAACGACAAGCACATCGAAGTCATCGTTCGTCAGATGCTGCGCAAGTGCGAGATCCTGAGCGCTGGTGATACCGATCTGATCGAAGGCGAACAGGTTGAAGTGGCTCGTGTGAAGATTGCCAACCGTAAGCTGGTTGCCGAGGGCAAGACCCCTGCGACCTACCGTCATGTACTGATGGGTATTACCAAGGCATCTCTGAGCACCGAGTCCTTCATCTCCGCGGCTTCCTTCCAGGAAACCACTCGCGTTCTGACCGAAGCCGCCGTGGGTGGCAAGCGTGATGAACTGCGTGGTCTGAAAGAGAACGTCATCGTGGGTCGTCTGATCCCGGCTGGTACCGGCTTTGCCTACCACCACAGCCGGATCAACCAGCGTGCTGCCGCAGCTCGTGCTGTTGGTACCCCGCAGGTGACCGCTGATGAAGCGGAGCAGAACCTGGCGGATCTGCTGAACGCAGCCGGTAGCTTCGACGAAGAGTAACTCGTCATCCGTGATTGAAAAGGGCTCCTTCAAGGAGCCCTTTTTGTTGGCCAATTCCTCGGCAAAGGTAGACGCAGCGCGGGTTTCAGGATGATCCAGAGCAAAGTTGTAGAGTAAAAAATCAAAAAAAGTTGACTTTACTCCCCTGCAATTTAACACTCGGGAAAGTTGAATGGTTATTACAGGGGTAGAACATGACTGTCGGTATCGAGGAAGCCATGCTTCCCGAAGAACAGCTGATCAGCCGCACTTTTACAGATGAAGACAGGGAATTGTTGCGCTCATACGATGGGCTCATCGATGGCTTGGCCGAGCTGTTCGGCAAGCATTGTGAAGTGGTACTCCACTCCCTGGAAAATCTGCACGAGTCGGTGATCAAGATCGCCAACGGCTTCAATACCGGACGCACCCTCGGGGCGCCCATCACCGATCTCGCCCTGCGCATGCTCAAGGACATCGAGAGCACCGGCCAGGATTACACCCAGAGCTATTTCGCTCGCAGCCGTACCGGCGCGCTGATGAAGTCGAGCACTATCGCCATTCGCAACAGCGAGCGGCAAGTGGTGGGGCTTATCTGCATCAACCTGCACATCAATGCGCCTTTCCACGAGTTCGTGGCCGAATTTTTCCCGACGCCCCAGCAGGCGGCGCGTCAGTCACCAGAGACCTTCGCCAATAGTGTGGAAGAGCTGGTTGCCCAGACGGTGGATAACACTATCGACGAGATCAACCGTGATCCCACCGTGGCCAACAATGCCAAGAATCGCTTCATCGTGACCCAGCTGTTCGAGAAGGGCATTTTCGACATCAAGGATTCGATCAATCTGGTGGCGGACAAACTCAATATTTCAAAACATACCGTTTATCTTTACATCCGACAGCGCAAGCAGGGTGAAGACGAGAACGAGTAACTCATTCCAGAAGGGGATAGATGAATGGCTAAAGAAGTGATTGCAACCGACAAGGCGCCTGCCGCGATTGGTCCGTATGTTCAGGCTACCAAGGTTGGCGAGATGATCTTCACCTCCGGGCAGATCCCGCTCGATCCTGCCACCATGGAGATCGTGGCTGGCGGCATCGAAGAGCAGGCCGAACGGGTGATGAAGAATCTGGTTGCCGTGTTGCACGCTGCGGGTGCCGATGCCAGCAAAGTGGTCAAAACCACCTGCTTCCTGAGCGACATGAACAACTTCGTTGCCTTCAATCAGGTCTATGCCCGCTACTTTGGTGATGCTGCGCCAGCCCGCTCCTGCGTGGAGGTGGCCCGTCTGCCGAAAGATGTGCTGGTCGAAGTTGAGGCGATTGCCCATCTCTGATCAACAGATCGAATCAAGCCCCTCCTGGCAGGGGCTTTTTTGTTTTTGGCGTAAAATGGACCGGGTCAGCACAGGAGTCCTGCTATGAGTCTGAGTTTTGCCATCCTGGTCACGGGGCCTGCCTATGGCACCCAATCGGCCAGCACAGCCTATCGTTTTGCCCGCACCCTGTTGGCACAGGGGCATACCTTGTCCCACCTGTTCTTCTATCAGGACGGGGTCTGCAACGGCAACGGTCTGCATCTGCCAGCATCCGATGAGACCGACCTGGTGCGTCTGTGGCGAGAGCTGGCAGAAGAGCAGGGGATCCGTATCGACGTCTGCGTCGCCGCCGCCATGCGGCGCGGTGTGCTCGATGAACAGGAGGCCAAGGGGGCGGGGCTGGTGCACTTCAATCTGCAAGCGCCATTTTGTCTGAGCGGTCTGGGCCAGTTGGCCGAGGCTGCGCTCACCGCCGATCGGCTGGTTCAGTTCTAGGGGGAGTCATGAGCAAGAAAATCGCCTTTATCTGCAGTCGTGGCCCCCATGGTCATGCCGCCGGCCGGGAAGGACTGGATGCCCTGCTGGCCACCTCGGCCATGACCGATGAGCTGGCCCTCTTCCTGATTGGGGACGGTGTGCTGCAACTGCTCAAGGAGCAGCAGCCTGCCGCCATTTTGCAGCGCCACTACGCGCCCACCTTCAAGATGCTGGAACTCTATGACATCGAAGAGGTCTATGTTTGTGCTGACTCGCTGGCAGAGCGTGGCGTGACAGTGGATGATCTGCTGATCCCCGTCGAGAGTTTGCCGCGCCAGGAACTGGCTCGGCGCTGGGCACAATGTTCGACTCACATCAGCTTTTGAGGTCTCCATGTTGCATCTGATATTGAACTCCCCCTTTCAGAGTCAGGCTCTGGCAGAGGCGCTCTCATACCTTCAGCCCGAGGATGAGCTGGTACTGATGCAGGATGCCGTGATTGCGGCATCGGCTCCCCAGTGGATCGAGCGGTTGGCGGGTATCCCGCTGTATGTGATGCAGGAAGATCTGCAAGCCCGCGGTTTGCTGCATCGGGTGGGCAATGTGCTCGATATGGCGGGTCTGGTGGCACTGATTGCGCAAAAAGGTTCCCCGCGCACCTGGGGTGGCTGAGAAGCACATTTCCAAGAAAATTCAAGGTGATGTCGTGAAAGCAAGCGGATCCGAATTGCCCTTTTGTGACGCAAATTGTATAAATCTTGACTCCCCAGACAACAGGGCATAAAATTTCGCGTCCCCGTATCTGCGGGGAGGATTTTCCACACGTTTATGAAGTCATTATCAGGAGCCTTTTGATGGCAACTATTAACCAGTTGGTTCGCAAGCCACGCATCAAGCTCGTTGTGAAAAGCAACGTGCCGGCGCTGGAAGCGTGCCCTCAGAAGCGTGGCGTATGCACTCGTGTATATACCACCACCCCGAAGAAGCCTAACTCTGCACTGCGTAAAGTGTGCCGTGTACGTCTGACCAACGGCTTCGAAGTCACCTCCTACATTGGTGGTGAAGGTCACAACCTGCAAGAGCACTCTGTTGTTCTGATCCGTGGCGGTCGTGTAAAAGACTTGCCAGGTGTTCGTTATCACACCGTTCGTGGTGCGTTGGACTGTGCCGGTGTTAAAGACCGTAAGCAGGCTCGCTCCAAGTATGGCGTGAAGCGTCCTAAAGCTTAATGGTTCTCCGTTAAGTAAGGCCAAACGTTAATTCGTTTCTAGTTAGATAGCTTTCTAGTTTTGGGTAATCCCTGAAGTTACGGAGAATTTGAAATGCCAAGACGTCGTGTTGTTGGTCAGCGTAAAATCCTGCCAGATCCCAAGTTCGGATCAGAGCTGCTGGCTAAATTTGTCAACGTAGTAATGGTTGACGGTAAGAAATCTGTTGCAGAAGCCATTGTTTATGGCGCCCTGGACATCATTGCCACCAAATCTGGCAAAGAGCACCTGGCCGTATTCGAAGAAGCTCTGGATAACATTCGTCCGGCGGTCGAGGTTAAATCTCGTCGCGTCGGTGGTGCAACCTATCAGGTTCCGGTAGAAGTTCGTCCGGTACGTCGCAATGCTCTGGCAATGCGCTGGTTGGTTGATGCCGCTCGTAAACGTGGTGAAAAATCAATGGCTCAGCGTTTGGCTGGCGAGCTGCTGGATGCCGCTGACAATAAGGGTTCGTCTGTCAAGAAACGTGAAGACGTTCACCGTATGGCTGAAGCGAACAAAGCCTTCGCTCACTTCCGCTGGTAATCCGCTTGCGCAGGGTCTTTTGGCTCTGCGCACCTTTAATTATCTAGGGACAAGCGCCTTAGTAAGAGGATGACAATGGCTCGTACAACCCCCATTGAGCGTTATCGTAACATCGGTATCTCCGCTCACATTGACGCCGGTAAGACTACTACTACCGAGCGCGTACTGTTTTACACCGGTGTAAGTCACAAGATCGGTGAAGTTCACGATGGCGCTGCCACCATGGACTGGATGGAACAGGAACAAGAGCGTGGTATCACCATCACCTCCGCCGCGACCACCGCTTTCTGGTCCGGTATGGGTAAACAGTTCCAACCGCACCGTATCAACATCATCGATACCCCGGGCCACGTTGACTTTACTATCGAAGTAGAGCGTTCAATGCGTGTTCTGGACGGTGCCGTGATGGTGTACTGTGCCGTAGGTGGCGTACAGCCACAGTCTGAAACCGTATGGCGTCAGGCTAACAAGTACAAGGTTCCCCGTATCGCGTTCGTCAACAAGATGGACCGTACCGGTGCCAACTTCCTGCGTTGTGTTGAGCACATCAAGACCCGTCTGAAAGGTACTCCGGTTCCCCTTCAGCTGAACATCGGCTCTGAAGAGAACTTCAAGGGCGTTGTTGACTTGGTCAAGATGAAAGCCATCAACTGGAATGAAGC
Organism: Aeromonas sp. 601027; assembly: GCF_049174455.1. Taxonomy (NCBI): domain Bacteria; kingdom Pseudomonadati; phylum Pseudomonadota; class Gammaproteobacteria; order Aeromonadales; family Aeromonadaceae; genus Aeromonas; species Aeromonas sp. 601027. The sequence continues at coordinate 17,028 of NZ_JAAKTN010000025.1, forward strand.
TGATCAGGGCGTATCCTTCGATTACGAAGACGTCCCGGCTGAGTTGCTGGAACAGGCGCAAGAAATGCGCATGAATCTGGTTGAAGCCGCTGCTGAAGCGTCTGAAGACCTGATGGAAAAATACCTGGGCGGCGAAGAGCTGACCGAGGAAGAGATCAAAGGTGCTCTGCGTCAGCGCGTGCTGAACAACGAAATCATCTTGGTAACCTGTGGCTCCGCGTTCAAGAACAAGGGCGTACAGGCAATGCTGGATGCCGTGATCGAGTACCTGCCGGCTCCGACCGACGTTGCTGCTATCGACGGCCTGAAAATGGACGGCGAGACCAAAGACGAGCGTCACGCTTCCGATGACGAGCCGTTCTCTGCTCTGGCGTTCAAGATCGCTACCGACCCGTTCGTTGGTAACCTGACCTTCTTCCGTGTCTACTCTGGCGTGATCAACTCCGGTGACACCGTGCTGAACTCCGTCAAGGACAAGCGCGAGCGTTTTGGCCGTATCGTTCAGATGCATGCCAACAAGCGTGAAGAGATCAAAGAAGTACGCGCTGGTGACATCGCTGCTGCCATCGGTCTGAAAGACGTGACCACTGGTGACACCCTGTGTGACCCGAACGCACCGATCATCCTCGAGCGTATGGAATTCCCGGAGCCGGTAATTTCTATCGCGGTTGAGCCGAAAACCAAGGCTGACCAAGAGAAGATGGGTCTGGCACTGGGCCGTCTGGCTCAGGAAGATCCGTCCTTCCGCGTATGGACTGACGAAGAGTCAGGTCAAACCATCATCGCTGGTATGGGTGAGCTGCACCTGGACATCATCGTTGACCGTATGCGTCGCGAGTTCAAGGTTGAAGCCAACGTAGGTAAGCCGCAGGTTGCCTACCGTGAAACCATCCGTACCACAGTTAAAGACATCGAAGGCAAGCATGCCAAGCAGTCTGGTGGTCGCGGTCAGTACGGTCATGTTGTTATCGACATGTACCCGCTGGAAGAAGGCAAAGCATACGAATTCGTCAACGACATCAAAGGTGGTGTCATTCCTGGTGAATTCATCCCGGGTGTTGATAAAGGTATCCGTGAGCAGCTCAAATCTGGTCCGCTGGCTGGTTACCCGGTTATGGATCTGGGTGTGCGTCTGCACTTCGGTTCTTACCACGATGTCGACTCTTCCGAACTGGCGTTCAAGATCGCTGCTTCCATGGCCTTTAAGGCTGGCTTCATGAAGGCCAACCCGGTTCTGCTCGAACCGATCATGAAAGTAGAAGTTGAAACTCCGGAAGATTACATGGGCGACGTTATCGGTGACCTGAACCGTCGTCGTGGCCTGATCGAAGGTATGGAAGATGGCCCGTCCGGCAAGATCGTACGTGCTCTGGTGCCGCTGGCCGAAATGTTCGGTTATGCAACTGCACTGCGTTCCGCTACCCAGGGTCGCGCTTCCTACGCCATGGAATTCGCCAAGTATCACGATGCACCGACCAACGTTGCACAAGCCGTGATCGAAGAGCGCAAATCCAAGTAATTTAAGATTCCCCGCCTACGACGGTAGGCGGGTTTAACCTAGAAGGACTACGTCGTGTCTAAAGAAAAATTTGAGCGTAATAAACCGCACGTAAACGTCGGCACCATCGGCCACGTTGACCACGGTAAAACCACCCTGACTGCAGCTATCACCAACGTGCTGGCCAAGCACTTCGGTGG
>NZ_JAAKTN010000026.1:0-15677 GCF_049174455.1 Aeromonas sp. 601027
GCGTTCAATCTGAGCCATGATCAAACTCTTCAATTTAAGTTTGGTTGCTTCGAAAAGCGGCTCAATGAATTGCTGAAATAAACTGTTCGACTTCTTATTGCTAAGAAATCGTCTTGGTCACTTCACCAGACATTGAAAATCAAAAATTGTTTTTGATGTTCGATGCTGTGAGTGCCCACACAGATTGCTTGATTCAAATTGTTAAAGAGCGACGCAACAGTGTGTTGCTGCGGGAGTGGAATTCTACTCAACCGCCTTCTCGAGTCAAGCCTTATTTTCAAAGGCTTTTCGAGGTTACCGACGAGGTTGTTTGCGTTGCCGCTTGCCCTGTCGATGGAGGCGCATTATAGAGATCTGGATCACGCTGGCAAGGGTCTTTTCGAATAAAATTCGCATTTTTGGTTCAATCGTTCACTAATCACCCAAAAAGCGCATTTATCCTGCAATAACACACCCGTTTGACGAGCTCGCTATCCTCTAGATGGCGTGGCGGTGGTAGCAGATCAAGGTTGTGGCGATTTGGTCTCTCTACATCTATATGCATGGTGATCGAGGTCACGCCTTCGGGTAACATAGCGCCCCTTTGCGATTCACACACTCTTGGGCTTTGGAGAGTTTAATGCCTTTTGCACTTGGCCAGCGTTGGATTAGTGATACAGAGACGGATCTGGGGTTGGGGACTGTCGTTGCTGTTGAAGGACGCATGGTTACCCTGTTGTTTCCGGCTACCGGTGAAAACCGCATGTATGCCAAAGAAGAGGCGCCGGTCACCCGGGTCAGCTTCAATGTGGGCGATCAGATCACCAGTCACGAAGACTGGACCATGACGGTCGAAGAAGTGCAGGAGAAAGACGGCCTGCTTATATATGTAGGTGTGCGCACCGACAATGATGAGCCCGTTGCCCTCAAGGAAGTGTTTCTCAACAACTTTATCAAATTCAACAAGCCGCAGGATCGTCTGTTCGCCGGTCAGATCGATCGGATGTCCCGCTTCACCCTGCGCTACGAGGCGCTGGTGAACCAGCACCAGCGCCGTCGCAACCCAACTCGCGGTCTGGCCGGTGGCCGGGTCAGCCTGATCCCGCACCAGCTCTATATCGCTCATGAAGTGGGTCACCGCTACGCCCCACGCGTACTGCTGGCCGATGAAGTGGGTCTGGGCAAGACCATCGAAGCGGGCATGATCATTCATCAGCAACTGCTCTCCGGTCGCGCCCATCGGGTGCTTATTCTGCTGCCCGAAACCTTGCAGCACCAATGGCTGGTCGAGATGTTGCGCCGCTTCAACCTGCACTTCTCCCTGTTTGACGAGGAGCGCTGCATCGAGGCGTTCGCCGATGCGGAGAACCCCTTCGAGACCGAACAGCTGGTGATCTGCAGCCTCGACTTCCTGCGCAAGAAGCGCCGTCGCTTCGAGCAGGTGCTGGAAGCCGAGTGGGATCTGCTGGTTGTCGACGAAGCCCACCATCTGGAGTGGAGTGAAGAGGCGCCGAGCCGTGCCTATGAAATGGTGGAAGCGCTGGCCGAACAGGTGCCGGGGGTACTGCTGCTGACCGCCACCCCGGATCAGCTGGGCCACCAGAGCCACTTTGCCCGTCTGCGCCTGCTCGATCCCGAGCGTTTCTACGACTACGAGGCCTTCCTCGCCGAGGAGCAGGCCTATGGTCAGGTCGCCAGCGCCGCACAAGAGCTGCTGGATGGCGAGACCCTGAGCGATGAAGCCAGACAGATCCTCGCCAGCCAGCTGGAAGGGTTGGACTTGAGCGATGCAGAGGCCCGCCAGCAGGCGGTCGCCAAGCTGCTGGACCAGCATGGCACCGGCCGGGTACTGTTCCGCAACAGCCGCGCCAATATTCAGGGCTTCCCCGAGCGTCACCTCAACGTCTACCCCATGCCGCTGCCGGAGCAGTACAAGACAGCCATCAAGGTAATGGGCATGATGGGTGGCAACGGTGGCGATCTGCAGACCCGTGCCTTGCGCTACCTCTATCCCGAGAAGATCTTCCAGCAGTTCGAAGGTGACAACGCCACCTGGACCCAGTTCGACCCGCGCGTAGAATGGTTGCTGGAGCTGCTGCTCTCAGCCCGTCAGCAGAAGGTGCTGGTGATCTGCTCCGAAGCGGCAACCGCCATCGCGCTGGAAGAGGCGCTGCGCACTCGTGAAGGGATCCGTGGTGCCGTGTTCCACGAAGGGATGTCGATCCTCGAGCGGGACAAGGCCTCCGCCTATTTTGCCCAGCAAGAGGGTGGCGCCCAGGTGCTGCTCTGCTCCGAGATCGGCTCAGAGGGTCGCAACTTCCAGTTTGCCAGCCATCTGGTGCTGTTCGATCTGCCTCTCAACCCGGATCTGCTGGAACAGCGCATCGGTCGACTGGATCGTATCGGTCAGCAGAATACCGTCGAGATCCACGTGCCCTACCTAGAAGGGACTGCCCAGCGCGCCCTGCAGCTCTGGTATCACGATGGTCTGGATGCATTCGAGCAGACCTGCCCGACTGCCCGTCCGGTATTTGAAGCGGTGCGTGACGAGCTGTTCGAGCTGCTGGCCGCCAACACAGGCGATCAGGCCCCCCTCGACGCCCTGCTGGTCAAGACTCGCGAACTGCACGAGCCGCTCAAGGCCCGGCTGGAACAGGGTCGCGATCGCCTGCTGGAGATCCACTCCAGCGGTGGCGCCGCAGCCCAGCAGCTGGTCGACAAGCTGGCCGCCGAAGATGACGACACCGGCATGATCTCCTTCGCTCTCAAGATGTTCGACGAGATCGGCGTCAATCAGGATGACCGTGGCGAGAACGCGCTGGTGCTGACCCCGGGAGATCACATGCTGGTCTCCAGCTTCCCGGGCCTGCCGCAAGATGGCATGACCATCACCTTCGATCGCAACACAGCTCTGTCGCGGGATGACATGGCGCTGCTTTCCTGGGATCACCCCATGATGCGCGGCGGTATCGACCTGATCCTGGGCTCCGAGATTGGAGCGACCTCGGTCGCCCTGCTCAAGAACAAGGCGCTGCCCATCGGCTCCATCCTGCTTGAGCTGATCTTCGTTGCCGAGTCTGCGGCCCATCCCCAGCTCTACCGCTTCATGCCGCCGACGCCGATCCGTCTGCTGATGGACAAGAACGGCCAGAATCTGGGTGAGAAAGTGGCGTTCGATGCCTTCAACCGCCAGCTGACGCCGGTCAATCGCCACCTCGGCAGCAAGCTCGTGACTGCATCCCAACCGGTGATCCACGGTCTGATCGGCAAGGGCCAGGCCATTGCCGAAGAGCTGAAAGCCGGGATTGTCGACAAGGCCCGCACCCAGATGGCGCAGACCCTGCAGCAGGATCTGGATCGTCTGGAAGCGCTCAAGGCAGTCAACCCGAACGTGCGCGACAGCGAACTGGATTATCTGCGCAATCTGCAGGCAGAATTGCACCACCTGATCGATCAGACCCAACTCAAGCTGGATGCCATCCGCTTTATCGTGGTCACCCATAACTGACAAGGTACCGACCGACAGCGGCCAGACCCAGCTCAAACTGGATACCCAAGGCCGCTTTGTCGTGGTTACCCATAACTGATGGGGGCTTGCCCCCACCTTCTGATGCGAGACATTTATGTTTGAATACTCACCGCCTCTGGAACCCTGGCTCGATATCCTGTTCAAGGACAAGGACATCATGGTGGTCAACAAGCCCACTGGCCTGCTAAGCGTCCCCGGGCGCGGCCCCGAGAATGAAGACAGCGTCCTGCATCGGGTGAAACAGCAGCACCCCAAGGCGGCGGCAGCTCATCGCCTCGACATGTCCACCACAGGCGTCATTGTCATTCCCCTCAATCCCAACTCTCATCGGGAGCTGAGTCGGCAATTTCGCGAGCGGGAGACCGAGAAGCACTACCTCGCCTGGGTATGGGGTGAGCCGGAAGCAGAGTCGGGACAGGTTGACCTGCCGCTCTGCGTCGACTGGCCCAACCGCCCGAAGCAGAAGGTGGATCACGAGGAGGGGCGTCACGCCCTGACCCTGTGGGAAAAACTGAAAGTGGAGAGCGGCAACAGCCTGATCAAGCTGACTCCCATCACAGGTCGCTCGCACCAGTTGCGCGTCCATATGCTGGAGCTGGGGCATCCGATCCTGGGTGACAACCTCTACGCCCATCCGGATGCGCTGGCGGCTGCCCCCCATCTCTACCTGCATGCGGCCATGCTGACCATCAGCCACCCCCGCAGCGGGGAACGGATGACCTTCGAGGCGCCGGCTCCTTTCCCGGTCTGATCCCGCAAATCGCAGAGATAAAAAAGCCCCCATCGCGAGATGGGGGCTTTTTCATTAGGGTCAGACGCGAATATCGATCTTGCTTCCCAAAGAAGCGCTGGCCGATGTCGGTGCAACCGGCGCTGATTGCGCTGCGTTTTGCAGCAGCTTCAGCGCAGCTTCGCCCTCTTGGGTCTGCTGTTTCTTGGCCAAACTGGCCGTCATCAGAGCAGAACCAAACGACGCATTTGCAGAACTTGATATATCCATAGGGTTCCTCCTGCACTCAACAGTATCGGCCAAGCGGCCCCGAACATAAGCCCTGAATGCAAAACAATCTGAAAGTCGCTTTTCTATCAATCAGATAGCAATAGCATTCATGGCCCCTGTTCACCGCTGGATGATGCCTTCAAGCTCCTGTGCCGTCATCGGCCGAAGCACCTTGCAAGGGTTGCCGGCCGCCACCACATTGGCGGGCACATCTTTGGTCACCACCGAGCCTGCGCCTATAACGCTGTTGTCACCGATAGTGACGCCGGGGCAGATGACGACGCTGCCGCCAATCCAGACGTTGTGACCGATCCGCACCGGCTTGCCGAACTCGACACCCTTGATACGTGGCGCCACCGCCACCGGGTGAGCGGCGGTGTAGATCTGCACCCCGGGCGCCAGCAGCACGTTGTCGCCGATGTGCACCTCGCAGACGTCGAGGATGGTGCAGCCCACGTTGGCGTAGAAGTTCTCGCCGACGAAGATATTGGCGCCATAGTCGCAGAAGAACGGCGGGTTGATGGCGCACTCCTGGCCGCGGCCACCAAGCAGCTCGTGAAGCAAAGCATCCCGATCCGGTTTCTCCTGCCAGCAGGTGTTGAAGGTGTGATAGAGCCTTCGGCAGCGCTCGCGCGCCGCTTTGAGCTCAGGGTCGCCCGCATCATAAGGTTCCCCCGCCACCATCTTCTGCCACTCTGTGCCGCGCACCACCTTCTCCATTACCTACTCCATCAGCCAGATCAGGGATTCATAAGGGCGCAGCATACCCGATTGCGGTTGGGCCGGGCTATCCGGGTAGTTACCAAGCAGCAGGCGACCTTGCCCGCATTGCAGCTCGGCAGGCAAGGTAAACTCCACCGGCTCGCCGTAGAAGTTGCTCACCACCAGCAGGATCTGACCGTTGGCGCGACGGGCATAGGCCCAGATCTGCGGGTGCCCGGTCAGCAGCTCCTGATAATCCCCCTGAGTGAAGATGGGGTGCGCCTTGCGCAGGGCGATGAGATCCCGATAGTGCCAGAACACCGAGTGCTGGTCGGCCAGCGCCGCCTCGGCGTTGATCTCGGAATAGTTGGCGGCAGGCGTGAGCCAGGGCGTCCCGTTGGTAAAACCGGCATTGGGGGCGGCACTCCACTGCATCGGGGTGCGCGAGTTGTCGCGGGACTTGGCACCGAGAATGGCGAGGATCTCGGCCTCGCTCATCCCTTCCGCCTGCTTGATGGCGAAGATGTTGCGGCTCTCTACATCCTGATAGTCATCGATGTGCTGATAGCCGGGGTTGGTCATGCCGATCTCCTCCCCCTGATAGATGTAGGGGGTGCCTTGCAGGCCATGCAGCGTGCTGGCCAGCATCTTGGCAGCGACCACTCTGTACTCACCCTCATCACCGAAGCGGGAGACGATGCGCGGCTGATCGTGGTTGCACCAGAACAGCGCCGACCACCCCTTGCCATGCATACCGCTCTGCCAGTGGTTGAAGATGCGCTTGAGTTCGAGGAAATCGAACGGTGCTTTCGTCCACTTGTCGCCGTTGGGGTAATCCACCTTGAGGTGGTGGAAGTTGAACACCATGGAGAGCTCGGAGCCATCCAGCGCGCCATAGCGCTTGCAGTGCTCCAGCGAAGTAGAGGACATCTCCCCCACCGTCATGGCGCCGACAGGAGCAAACACGTCGCGGCTCACATCCTGCAAAAATTCGTGGATGCGCGGCCCGTCGGTATAGAAGCGGCGGCCATCGCCAATCTCGTCGTTCGGGAACGCCTGATCCTTGGAGATGAGGTTGATGACGTCGAGGCGGAAACCGTCCACCCCCCTTTTGGCCCAGAAGTGGATGATGTTTTTCACCTCGGCGCGCACCGCCGGGTTTTCCCAGTTGAGATCCGCCTGCTCGCGGGCAAACAGGTGCAGGTAGTACTGACCGGTGGCCTGATCCAGCTCCCAGGCGCTGCCGCCAAATTTGGATTGCCAGTTGTTCGGCACGCCGCCATCCACCGGATCGCGCCAGATGTAGTAGTCGCGGTAGGGGCTGTTTTTATCCCCAAGCGCCGACTTGAACCAGGCGTGCTCGGTGGAAGTGTGGTTGACCACTATATCCATCACGATGCGGATGTCGCGCGTGTGGGCGGCGGCCAGCAGCGCCTCGAAATCATCCATGGTGCCGTAGGCGGGATCGATGGCGTAGTAGTCGGCGATGTCGTAGCCGTTGTCCACCTGCGGCGAGACGTAAACCGGGGTCAGCCAGAGAGCATCGACCCCCAGAGTTTTGAGATAGTCGAGGCGGGCCATGATCCCCTTGAGGTCGCCGGTGCCACGCGCTCCGGAATCCTGAAAGCTCTTGGGGTAAATCTGGTAAATCACGGCACTCTGCCACCAGGGTGTTTGGCTCATGGGTCTTTCTCTTGTCTCGAATATGAAATGGAGAGGTCGACCCGCGGGTCGCCCTGATAATCAGTGTCAGGCGCTGGCTTGGGCCAACTTGCCAGCGGCTTGCTGGCGCTTGTAGACCAGCAGGGTCAGCACCACCGGCACCACGATGGCGACCAGCATGGCGATGGCAAACACCGCCCAGTATTGCGGCTGGATGGAGAGGATACCCGGCAGGCCGCCAACCCCGATGCCGTTGGCCATCACCCCGGCGAAACCGCAGATAAGGGCCGCAAGGCTGGAGCCCACCATGGCGCACAGCATGGGGAACTTGTACTTGAGGTTAATACCGTACATCGCCGGTTCGGTCACCCCGAGATAGGCGGAGATGGCGGCAGGCACCGAGATCTCCCGCTCGTTCTCCTTGCGGCTAATCAGAATGATGCCGACGACCGCAGAAGCCTGAGCGATGTTGGAGAGGGCGATCAGCGGCCAGATTGGCGTGCCGCCCATGCTCTGCATCAGTTGCAGATCCACCGCGTTGGTGGTGTGGTGGATGCCGGTGATGACCAGCGGCGCGTAGAGGAAACCGAATAGGGCGGCACCGATAGGGGCGAAGGAGCCGGTCATGGCGGCCTTGGCAGCGAAGCCGACACCGTCACCAATCCAGCGGCCGAACGGGCCGATAAAGGCGTGAGCCACGATCACCGCCAGCAGCAGCGAGACAAACGGCACAATCACCAGATAGAGATAGGCCGGAATGATCCGCTTGAGGTTGGTCTCTACCCAGGCGAGGAACACGCCCGCCAGCAGCGCCGGAATGACCTGGGCCTGATAACCTACCTTCTGGATCACGAACAGGCCGAAGTCCCACACCTCGGGAGTCTGCTGACCGATGCCGTAGGCGTTCATCAACTGTGGCGACACCAGCGTGATGCCGAGCACGATACCGAGGATCTCGGTGCCGCCCATCTTCTTCACTGCAGACCAGCAGACGCCCACCGGCAGGAAGTGGAAGATCGCCTCGCCCAGCAGCCAGAGGAAGGCATGCACCTGAGCCCAGAACTGGCTGATCTCGGTGAGGGTGTGAGTGCCATCGTCGAACATCTTGATGTCGCCGATGACGTTGCGAAAGCCCAGGATCAGACCACCGGTGATGATGGCAGGCAGCAGCGGCACGAAGATCTCCGCCAGATGGGAGATGCCCCGCTCCAGCGGGTTCATGTTCTGGCGTGCCGCCTGCTTGGCGGTCTCCTTGCTGCCACCGCTGACGCCGAGCTGTTCGGTCAGCGCCTTGTACCACTGCTCTACCTCGTTACCGATCACCACCTGGAACTGACCGCCCTGGGTGAAGCTTCCCTTCACTGCCGGAATGGTCTCGATGGCCTTGCTGTCGGCCTTGGCCGGATCGTTCAGGACGAAGCGCAACCGGGTCAGGCAGTGGCTGACGGTGGCGATGTTCTCCTTGCCGCCGATCTTGTCGATCAGGGTGGCAAGCTGCTGTGCGTTGATCTTGGACATGGGTCTTCCCTCTGTGACGCCATTGAATAGTGGTCTGTATCGCCCTTTTGAGCCAGTCTGTCGGCCGGAGTGTTTTTGGTATCGTTCCCATTTAGCATGCCGACAATCTGGCCAGATCGAAATGGGAACGTTCCCAATTCGTGGCCAGCGTCACAAAAAGCACACTTTTTGTTCAGTCGGAAGTGATGGGGCTCACAGGGTTCGACAGGGGGCGATTGTCACCAGCGGAGGCTGATCCTGCTCAATCTGGCCGAGCAGCTGACGCGCCGCCTGCTCCCCCGCCCCTTTGTAACCGAGATCGAGAGTGAGGGCGTTGGGGAAGAGGAAGCTGAGCATGGGGTTGTTGCCAAGGCCGGTCACCAGCACCTCGCTACGCCCTTGTTCTTGAAGGTATTTTGCCGCACCGATGGCGAGGGTGTCGCTGGCGCAGACCAACGCCTGGGTGGAGGGGGTAAGCAGCTCGGCCGCCAGCCGGTAGCCGCTCTGCAGGCTGAGATCGCCGAGGGCGCTGCGCGGGCGCAACCCTTGCTCTGCGCAGTAAGCGAGATAGGCGTCGAGGCGGCGCTGGCCGGTGGTGAGATCCGAGGCATCCACCCCCAGATAGGCGATGTCGCGGGCGCCACGGCTTGCCAGCTGCGCCAGCATGGTGCGCACCGCACCGGCGTCGTCGAAGCAGACCGAGGAGAAACCGGGATATTCACGGGCGACCAGCACCAGCTTCTCTTTCAGCGGCGTCATGGCGGCATAGTCCAAGTCATTGAAGGCGAACAGGATAATGCCATCCACTCCGCGCCGCTCCAGCACCGCCAGATGCTCCTGCACCTTGGCGGGGGAGAACTTGCTCTCCATCAGCACAGCATCGTAGCCGCGCTGATAGAGGGTCTCCAGCATGCCGCGCACCGCCTGATTCTCCGAGCTGGAGTCGAGCCGCGAGACAATGATCCCCACCACCTGCTGGCTCTGGCTGCGCATGGCCCGCGCCGATTTGCTCGGCACGAAGCCATGTTCAGCGATGATCTGCTCCACCCGCTCGCGGGTCTCCTGCTTCACCTTGGGATCCTGATTGAGCACCCGGGAGACGGTCGACTTGCCGACGCCACTCAGTCTGGCGATATCGAGGATGGTCAGTTTCTTGTCCATGAATTGGCTCACAGGAGGCTAGGCGGTGGAATTGCCCACATTGTTGTGATTAACCCCTGTGAATACAAGCCCATGGCGTTAGAATGCCCTTTTTGCCCCGCCGTCAGGGTGTGTGGGCACAGCACAGGATGCCCATCATGGATCTGCTGGCCAGTATGCTCTTCTCCCTCTCCATCACAGGCCCCATCTGCGTGGTGCTGCTGCTCGGCATCTTGCTCAAGCGGCTGGGGCTGCTGCCGGATCCCTTTACCGAATCCGCCTCGCGACTGGTATTTCAGGTCACCCTGCCCGCCCTGCTCTTTCTCAGTATTCTGGGTACCAACTTCGCCACCATGCCGAGCCTCTGCTTTATCGGCTATGGCCTGCTCGCCACCGTTATCAGCTATCTGGTGCTGGAACTGCTGGCCGGACGTTTTATCGGGGAGCAGCGACTGCGCGGGATCTTCGTGCAAGGTAGCTTTCGCGGCAACAGCGCCATTATCGGGCTCGCCTATGTGCAGAACGCCTACGGCCACGAGGGGTTGGGGGCGGCGGCCTTCTATGTCGGCGCGGTGACCGTGCTCTACAACATTCTCGCAGTGATCACCCTCACCCGCAGTCTCGGCGGCGCCACCGGTATCCGCCCCATTCTGCTCGGCATCATCAAGAATCCCCTGATCATCGCCATTGTGGCGGCGCTGCCCTTTACCCTGTTCGGTATCAAGATGCCGCAACTGCTGCTCACCACCGGCAGCTACTTCGCCAACATGACGTTGCCGCTGGCGCTGCTCTGCACCGGCGCCTCCCTCAGCCTGGATGCTCTGCGTGGTGGTGCAGCCATTGCGGGCTGGGCCAGCATCATGCGGCTCTGTCTCATTCCGGCTGCGTTCACTCTTGGGGCGGCCCTGCTCGGCTTCAGCCATCTGGAGCTGGGTATTCTGTTTCTCATCAGCGCCACCCCGACTGCCGCCGCCAGCTATGTGATGACCCGTGCCATGGGGGGCGACAGCGTGCTGGCCGCGAACATCATCGCCACCACCACCCTCGGTTCGCTGGTCACTACCAGCCTCGGGGCAACTCTGATGAACTATCTGGGTCTTATGTACTGAGGCTTGACCTTGCCGGAGGCGGCAGCTTTAGGCTGGCGCTCATCAACAGAGGAGATATCCCATGACCATCGAACTCACCGTGTCCGGCATGTCCTGCGGTGGCTGCGCCGCCAGTCTGCAAAAAGCCCTGCTGGCCCAGCCTGCAGTCACCACCGCAACCGTCGATTTCACCAGCAGCAAGGCCGTCATCGAGAGCGAGCTGAGCAAGGCCGAGCTGATCGCCCTGATCGAAGACAAGGGTTTCTCTGCGAGTTAAATTATCTCCATAGAGGTATAAAACAGGTTAAAAATCTGTACTCACCTGTCTTTTGGTGAGTTTTATCACAGACCCGGGTTATTAAACGGGCAAACTTGCTGCGATTATTCCAACCATAAGGATTTGCAGCATGACCCTACCGATCCGCAAGACCCTGCTCGCCGCCGTCGTCGGCCTGACCCTCTCCCCCATGGCAATGGCCCTGCCCAACGTCCATATTCTGGCAACCGGCGGCACCATTGCCGGGGCAGGCCAGTCCGCGACCCAGTCCAACTACGAGGCAGGCAAGGTGGCCATCGAAACCCTGATCGCCGCCGTGCCCGAGATGAAAAACGTGGCCGACGTGCAGGGTGAGCAGGTGGTCAAGATCGGCTCCCAGGACATGAACGACGAGGTGTGGCTCAAGCTGGCCAAGCGGGTCAACGAGCTGCTGGCCAAGGATGACGTGGATGGCATTGTCATCACCCACGGCACCGACACCATGGAAGAGACCGCCTACTTCCTCAATCTGACCGTCAAGAGCGACAAGCCGGTGGTGCTGGTCGGCGCCATGCGCCCCTCCACTGCCATGAGTGCCGATGGCCCGCTCAATCTCTACAACGCCGTAGTGACCGCCTCCGACCCCGCCTCCAAGGGCCGTGGCGTGATGGTGGCGATGAACGACACCGTGCTGGATGCCCGCGACGTCACCAAGACCAACACCACCGGGGTGCAAACCTTCGCCTCCCCCAACTTTGGCCCGCTCGGCTACATCCACAACGGCAAGATCGACTATCAGCGCAGCCCGGCCCGTCTGCACACCAGCAAGACGCCGTTTGACGTGAGCAAGCTCGACAAGCTGCCGCAAGTTGGCATCGTCTACAGCTACGCCAACGCCACCGACTTGCCGGCCAAGGCGATGGTGGATGCCAAGTTCGACGGCATCGTCAGCGCCGGGGTGGGCAACGGCAACCTCTACCACACCCTGTTCGACACCCTGGCCAAGGCGAGCAAGGATGGCATCCGCGTCGTGCGCTCCGCCCGCGTGCCGACCGGCGCCACCACCCTGGATGCCGAGATCGATGATGCCAAGTACGGCTTCGTGGCCTCCGGCACTCTCAACCCGCAGAAAGCTCGGGTGCTGCTGATGCTCTCCCTGACCCAGAGCAAGGATCCAGCCCAGATCCAGCGCTGGTTCCAGCAGTTCTGATAACGGTTGTCTGACAAGTGACAAGCAAGGGCGGGACTTCCCGCCCTTTTCCATCCTGCAATGCCGCCTCGCCTATTACGTCGTTTGGCGAGGTCATCCTTCCCTTTTCCGGCCATCTTTTTCAGCCATCCCAGAGCGCTGTCATCAAATTAGCGAGCCGGATCACCCGCTTTCACAAGCGCATCGCCGCCAAATTCATTACACTGCCAGCGATCTTATCCACTCAAGGAGTGCTGTTGCTGTATGGAAATATTGATCCTGCTGGGATTGATTTTGCTTAATGGCGTCTTCGCCATGTCAGAAATCGCCATCGTCACCGCACGCAAGGCTCGCCTCGGCAAGCTTGCCTCTGAAGGCAACCGTTCCGCCGCCATTGCCCTCAAACTGGGCGAAGACCCGACCCATTTTCTCTCTGCCGTCCAAATCGGCATTACCAGCATAGGTCTGCTCAACGGTATCTACGGCGAATCCCTGCTGGCCCAGCCCTTCTCCCTCTGGTTGCAGGAGTGGGGACTCCCCTCCAAGAGCAGTGGCCTGATCGCCACCATCATAGTGGTGGTGGTGGTGACTTACCTCTCCATCGTGGTGGGGGAGCTGGTGCCCAAGCGGCTCGGCCAGCTCAATGCCGAGCGCATCGCCTGTCTGGTGGCCCGCCCCATGCACTGGCTCGCCACCCTGACCCGCCCCTTCGTCTGGCTGCTGTCGGCCTCTACCAATGCCAGCCTGCGGCTGCTGCGGGTCAACCAGAACGGCAGCGCCAACGTTACCGAGGAGGAGATCCACGCCATGCTGGTGGAGGGCTCTGAAGCCGGGGTGATCGAGGATCATGAACACACCATGCTGCGCAACGTCTTCCGTCTCGACGAGCGCAGCCTCTCCTCCCTGATGGTGCCGCGCAGCGATATCCGCTATCTGGATCTGGCGCTGCCGCTGGAGACCAACCTGCAGCGACTGGTGGAGTATCGCCACAGCTATTTTCCGGTCTGCGACGGCAACCTGTCAGAATTGGTGGGTATCATCAATGTCAGCAAGGTGCTGCACGCCTATATCAAGGGGGAGCCCATCGATCTGGCTGCCCTGACCCAAGAGGGCAGCCTGCTGCCCGAGACCCTCAACGGCGTTGAGCTGCTCAACCACTTCCGCACCCACAGCGAACAGATGGCGCTGGTGGTGGACGAATATGGCGAGTTGCAGGGACTGGTCACCCAGCAGGATCTGCTGGAGGCGCTGGCGGGGGATTTCCAGCAGGAGGATGGCGAGGACAACTGGGCCTTCCGGCGCGCCGATGGCAGCTGGCTGCTCGACGGCCTGATCCCGTTGCCGGAATTAAAGGACTGTCTGGAGCTGGTTCGTCTGCCAGAAGAAGAAAAACATCACTATCACACCCTCGGAGGGCTTATCATGCTGCTCCTTGGTCGTGTTCCACAAACCGGAGACCTGGTGACACTGGAACAGTGGCAACTGGAAATTGTTGACATGGATGGCCTGCGCATCGACAAGGTGCTCGCCATGCCCTTGACCGATCAACCCAGCTAACCTGCGGAGTTTGCAAGTATGGAGCAGTTTTACCAACTGGCTCACGCCTTTATGAATCACGATCTGAACACACTTTCCGATCCCAAGATGGCCTTCATGATCTGTGGTGTGATTCTGACGTTTCTGGTACTGGAAAACGGATTCATCCCTACCGCCTTTCTGCCCGGTGACAGCCTGCTGATCCTCACCGGCGTACTCATCTATCAGGATGTGTTGTCTCTCGGGGTTATCCCGCTGTTGATCATGGCCACCTTTGTCGGCACCTGGCTCGGTTACATGCAGGGGCGCTTTCTCGGCCACACCCAGCTCTACCATCGGCTGATGTCCCACGTGGAAGAGCGACACCAGCAGAAGGTCTACCACCTGCTGGACAAGTACGGGATCATCACCCTGATCACCGCGCGCTATATCGCCTTCGTACGCACCGCCTACCCCTATATAGTGGGTGCCACCGAACTGCCCCAGGGGCGCTTTCTCATCGTCAATCTGATCAGCTCCATCATGTGGATCTGCCCGCTGGTCGGGTTTGGCTACTACCTGAGCCACACCAAGCTGGCCGCCGAATACCAGACCCAGTTCTTCAATATCATCATCTATCTGCCGGTGGCCCTGCTGGTGGGTGGCATGGTGGCACTGGTCTGGCGCTGGATCAGCAAACGCAGGGCCGCGCAGCCGCGGGATTGACCCCTCGCCCAACGCCCGACCCGAAAGCCCTCGCCAGAGGGCTTTTTTGATCGCCAATTTTGCGCAAATAGCAGAAATAGTCCCGCTCGGCCCTTGTAAAGCCGGGGTAAAAATGAGTGAATCTAGCGCCTTTTTTTGGATGGGAATGGAGTCGGTTGTATGTGGTGTCGGATTCGCGCAGCAGCGCTGGTTGTCGGGTTGATGGGAATAGTGGGATTGCCTGCGGTCAGCGCGGCACCCAACCCTGCCAAACTGGAAGTACGCTCAAGCAGCGCCCTGGTCGTGGATGTAAAAACGGGCAAGACGCTCTACCAGAAGAATGCCACCAAGGTGCGTCCCATCGCCTCCCTCACCAAGCTGATGACAGCGCTGGTGGTGCTGGATGCCAAGCAGAATCTCAACCAGACCATCACGGTCGACAAGAACGATCTGGATCGGGTCAAACACACCCACTCCCGCATCCGCATAGGCACCAAGGTGACCCGCCGCGACGCCCTGCATCTGGCGCTGATGTCCTCCGAAAACCGGATGGCCTCGGCACTGGCGCGTCACTATCCGGGCGGTCGCAGCGCCTTCGTGCGAGCCATGAACAACAAGGCCAGACAGCTGGGTATGCGTAATACCCACTTCTACGACTCCACCGGCCTCTCCACCCGCAACGTCTCTACCGCCCAGGATCTCGGCAAGCTGGCCGCCGCAGCCTATCGTCAGCCGCTGATCCGTCAGTTCACTCAGGATGAGAACCGGGAGATGCGCTTCAGCGCCCCCGCCTACAGCCTGATGTTCAACAACACCAACCCGTTGGTAAAGAACCCGGATTGGGACGTGCGCCTCTCCAAGACCGGCTTCACTGACGAAGCGGGGCGCTGTCTGGTGATGCGCGCCAAACCGGACAGCCGCGAGCTCGCCATCGTGCTGCTCAACTCGGTGGGCAAACGCACCCCCATCGGCGATGCCAACCGCATTCGCAAATGGCTGAAAAGCTGAGTAAATATCTCAACACAAGAGGATGCTGCGGCATCCTTTTTTATTGCCCGCAGAACGCCTCAGCAGGCCTTACAGGATGCTGATAGCCAAACCCTGAGTGATGAGCTGCGCGCAGTCCCCCGCAGCAACAGCAGGCATACAGCCCGCTTGCAGATGAGGCAAAGGCTTGTACCGTTCAGAAGAACGCGGCTCAATAACAGAAGAGGTATAAAAGAGGACAAGAACAGACAGGCAGGAGGGTGACCCGGCCGCCACAGCGAACGCGGATCCACACGATAGGGGTAAATGTCGCCCATAAAAAAACAGCCCCGACCGAAGTCGAGGCTGTCTATATGGTGCGCCCGAGAGGATTCGAACCTCTGACCACCTGGTTCGTAGCCAGGTACTCTATCCAGCTGAGCTACGGG
>NZ_JAAKTN010000027.1:0-10078 GCF_049174455.1 Aeromonas sp. 601027
TTAGCTCCTGATAACACGAGCCATTACGCATTACCATTTTTACTCGGTAATAAATTGCCTACTCAAGCAGTTCGACACTAAGACGGCCCTCAACCCTTTGTGTGTCCGGTACGATAAATGCACTTTCCAGCAAATACGGTGTTGTGGTGATGGTCGCATTCAGCACCCGGCCTTTTTCAAGGCTTTCTCCCACGGCGATGTCATCTCCTACCCGCACTTGGTGCGAGTTATCGGTAACACTTGTTATCGCGCCCCTGTCGCTGGTTTTTATCAGTTGCATTTTTTTACCATCCAACACGGCATCACTTATTACAATAATTACCTTTCCTTGATTGCCCAGCGCAATGTCGCCATCAGCACCGCTAACACCTGAAAAACGCAACGCCATGTGTTCTTCCTGAGGACAGCTAATGGTCAAATTGCTTGTACGCTCATCCCATTTTGTAGCACGACCTTGTGGGCTATTAAAAAAAGACAAATCATCCCGGCGTTGGTTACCGTAATCTTGCTCTAATGGGGAAATATTTATGATGCAATCACTTACATTTGCTTGCACTTGATTACCAAGCAAAAAGAGCAGCACCGCCAACAGGGCACCATTTCGTAAACTGAACCAGCTAATTAACATAATGGTCTCTCCTGGGTTTGTTGATAAGCTGAATTGAATGTCGCGACACTCCATCTATTACATTTCGCAGGTTGCATCGACATTTTCGTAATATTCATCTAGTGATGGCATGTCACGAAGCTTGAATTTGAGCTGACATTTTCGACCAGCCTCATCTGCTAGTGCGTACAAATATTCACTATTTTCCACATCAGCGATAAACACCACGCCATCCTCCACTGCGGTAGTGACATATTGATTGTCATCATCAAATATCACTGCCCCCTTGGGCACCAATTTACCGTCAGGCATAGTGAGTCTCAGCATTGCCCTACGTACCGACAGCACGCCAAATTGCAATTGATGAACGGCCCCTCGACCCGCATTTACGGTTTTCATGCCATTGTTAACATCCACGTTTTTTGGCAGCGAGTCAGTGTTAATCATGACATTGGAGTTCTGATATGCGTTAAGTGACGGCACCACCGCATTTCCCCATTTATCTGTCCACACCGTCCCTTGTGGCGTACTAATCTCAACCCCTGCCACATCTTGGCCCAGCGAGACAACACCAAAGGTGTCTTGCACGGCATAAGGCGAAAATGTCACACCTTCACTGTGAGCAACGATGCCACCATCAAGCGTGGCCGAGGTATAGCGAGAGTGCTTCCCTGACGAGCCAGCATTCACCCCCAGACGTGTATAATGTAGGTTGGCATTCAACCCACCATTAACAACCCGGCCATTATTTCCTGAGGTTTCCGCCGAGACGTTGTAACTCAGGTCTTGTGTAATGTTTCCCGATGTTTGCGCCCCATAAGTTGTGCTTCCATTATCCCCTCGCACAAACGTATTAACGCTCTGCGAACCGAACGGAATGCTGACATTGAGATAAAAGGTATCACCACTATTACGGCCATAGCCATTGCCATTGCCTGAGTCAGCATCTATTTCACGCTGCCAATTTGCATTCACCGAAACGGACTTGAATTTCCTTCCCCACGATGCAATCAGTCGTTTTGAGGTATTATCATTGTCACCATATCCAGTGGAATTCGAATATCCTAGCGAGAGCGAGCCTAGCAAGTCATTCGACCAACCAGCAGAGAGCGAATAACTATTTTTTGTTCGCGAACTCAGTGCATCCTCAGAAAAGGTATCCAACAAATCTCGATAGCCTTCGCTATTTTGCTCCCAGGATGTGGCAACATAGACATTACTGGGCGCAGTGTAACTTGCCGACGCACTGAATCGCACTCCGCTATTGTCATTAAGTTGCTCATGAGACCCTAGCAAGTTGGCACTCAACCTCAGGTTATCCTGCGGCATAAAATCCACACCACCCGCCAGCGACTGATATTTATTTGCCACCATTACCCCACCAACCAGATTCAGGTAATTAGTGGCCTGCCAACCATTTGAGGCAGTAGCAAGCCATGGAGTATCAAACGGCGTGTCAATATCTCGCAATGTACCCAGCGCCATTGATAACGCCAAAGGCCTGCCAAGCTTGGCACCAACGAGGCTTGCCGCGCTAACCGTGAATGCGTTGGTCGCGCCAGAGCTCTCTGTCACCGTGACATCCAGGTCCGTATTGACACTGATAACTGGAATATCGGTGAGAGTAAATGGGCCAGCAGGCACTAGCGTTGAGTAAATCAAGACCCCCGACTGCCTAATATCGACACGCGCCTGAGCAGTCTGAGCGATACCACTCACTGAAATACCACTACCACCATCACCTTCCAGCGCGGTCTCTGGAATTAATTGTGCGCCATTAATGGCGTAACCAGAGAACAGCGTATCACTGACATTGATTTGCCCTATCTGTGCAATTTTTTGCGCATCACGAAGAGTGTGCTGTGCATAGGTGTAGAGCGAATCACGATTCACCTTGCCATTACTTTGGCTCACCATCTGCTTGCTACGCAAAAGCCAGTCATTGGCGTTAACGCCTGCCTCGAACGCGCCTTGCTTGTAGTCGCTACTCCCACCACCATCAAATTGGTTTTGGCTGGTAAACAGCGAATAATTCAACAATGCCGCAACACCGCCGGTGCTGAAATTATCTTGCTTTTCCGTTTGCGATATCAGTGCTTCTGGTGGGGTAAGCACCTCAATCCGCTCCTCCGTAGGAAACAAAGAAAATACCGTCCCGGGGAAAGCGTCCGCATAATCAATGCAACTAACAACCTCACTCTCACCCCGCTCATCCTTGGCAACATCAGCAAAGTCACTACCTCCGTCACCCATTATTGATGAAGAAAGCACATCCTTTGCCTGCTGCGGCATTTTTAACCCAGCGGCATTCAAAAAATCGCGACTAACACAAGGCTGCCCCGCCTTATCAAACAAGACAGAGATGTTGCCGATATCGCGACCGTTCAATAAAACACTTACCGTGCGCATCCCTGGCGTAAAACGCGCCTTATGAGAAAAATAAGTTGCAACGGAAACATCTATGCCGCGAGCGCGCAACGTTTCCACATCAAAATTCAACGCCTCATCAGTGTTGCTTGTCTCAGCAGCACAAACGTAACCACTCAAGACGCAACTCACCACTAAAGCGGCCATCTTTAAGGGAAAGGGTGCCACTAATGAATGCAAGTAGGAGCCTCGCAATACAGAGAGCGCCATCATTACTTCACCGCAGCCAAATAGTCACCCACGCCGATACCAAAGCGCGACACAGGGGAAATTTTCACCTGCTTGTCGGTCGTGGTTGACTCAAGTGTGACATTCAAC
This sequence comes from Aeromonas sp. 601027, assembly GCF_049174455.1. Classification (NCBI taxonomy): domain Bacteria; kingdom Pseudomonadati; phylum Pseudomonadota; class Gammaproteobacteria; order Aeromonadales; family Aeromonadaceae; genus Aeromonas; species Aeromonas sp. 601027. The sequence continues at coordinate 3,353 of NZ_JAAKTN010000027.1, forward strand.
GTCTCCCCCGGCAGAATAAAGGTCTTGCCAATAGAGCCCTTGATATTTGATGGCTGAGTTACCACTTTTGGCGACAAGCGAACTACGTAAGCACTCGGATTGGTGACAGTTAATTTATTCCCCTGCACTTTCCATTCAAGCTTTTCCCAAGGCGTTGTGAGCACCGGTAAATTTTTCGGATGAATGATGACAGGGAGATTCTGACGTATGGTTGTAGCGATTTGCTTCCCACCCGCCACCTTCGCTTGAGGGATCCCTTCAAAAGTGACACGCTTGTACTGCTCAACTTGCAGCGGTTCGACATTATTGAGCACAAAACGCACGAGTTGAGTTTGACCCCCTTCAAGGCGAACAATGGGCTGAGTGGCAACCAGCATAACATCGCTAGCATTGTCGCTCTTTTGTGCACCATCACCATCGACATTCTGAATGGTGGTGTATAAAAGAGCAGCTTTGTCATCTGTGTTTTTTACTTTCATGCTACCACCACCATCAGCCTCATTAATGAGAAGCACGGTTGCCTCCGGCACCATTCCGGATGAATGAGACTGCATTGAAAGTGTCGCTATCGCCAAAGTGAGGGCAAATTTAAACGCCCGCGATTTACTCATCATAAAAATAAAACTCCAACGCTAACCCAGACCATTAATTGGCCAGTTTGCACAAACAAAGTGCAATAAAAAGGTTGCTGTACGCGAAATTTCTTTCGTCATAAAGCCTTGACATGTCATTCAATGATATTAGAACCGCACATCGATTAATGTTCCCTGAGGAACAAATGAATGTTTTTTTGCGCAGTGAACCGCCCCAGGTATCGCGGAGGCTTCACCTGTTGATAGAGTGGAGTCATTGTTAGCTCATCCAACAAGTTCTCCCCCGAAATCCGTGAGCGAGCATTCCGCATGGTTTATGAGATTAGAGAGTCTCACGACACCTAATGGGCTGCTATTAGGCGACAATTACTCTGGCCTGTTTGTAATCTAAGAGTCCTGTTTCTTCTTTCCAGGGAGACCTTGTGACGCTGAACATTAGGTAGGTCAGTTTTTATATGGCTCAACGTAAGAAAGGTCTTAGTCAGGATGCGGCGTCAACTACCGCTGGGATCTCCGTCCGGTCTGGGCGGCGTATCGAGAAAGAACGACAATGGCAGCAGTCGAACGAGCGACACTGGCGTACACGTCAGGACCCGCTGGAGCTGGTCTGGGAACACGAGATCCTCCCCCTGCTCGCATCTCGTCCACGACTTTCACCGACAACCGTTCTTGAGTACTTACAAGATAAATACCCAGGCCAGTACCCTGATACCGTGCGGCGGGCGCTCCAACGACGCATCCGCACTTGGAAAGCTTGTCATGGCGAAGAGCTGGAAATCATGTTCCGCCAGGAGCACAAACCAGGGCTACGAGCGCTGTCTGACTTTACCCAGCTGAAGAACACGGTGATCACTCTTAATGGTCGCCCGCTGGAACATAAACTTTTCCATTTCAGGCTTGAATGGAGCCGCTGGAGCTGGGTGCGCGTCGTTACTGGTGGAGAGAGCTTTACCGCTCTGCCTGAGGGGCTCCAGGAAGCTCTTGGTCAGCTGGGCGGTGTACCGCAAGAGCACCGTACAGATAGCTTGGCAGCCGCATGGAAGAACCTGAGTGAAGATGACCATCATGATCAAGCGAGCGCTATGCCCAACTTTGCGTACATTACGGCATGACGCCGTCACGCAACAACCCAGGGAGGAGCCATGAAAATGGCTCGGTTGAATCAGCCCACGGCCATCTTAAGCAACGTATCCGGCAAGCCCTGCTGCTTAGTGGCAGTAATGACTTCCAGTCGCTGGAAGAGTACCGACGATTTGTAACCCAACAGGTTTTGCGTCATACCCAACGCAATCAGGATCAGGTCCAGCAAGAGTTGGCGTTTCTGACACTACTGCCCCGGAATCGCTGTGCTGACTACGAAGAAATCTCCGTTCGGGTAAGCAGCAGTAGCACTATCAATGTGAAATTCGTTGTGTATAGCGTTCCCTCTCGACTGATTGGGCAGATGCTGAAAGTTCGCCTCTGGGATGATCGCCTGAGCTGCTACGTGGGTTGCGATGAGGTGATGAGTAGCCATAGGGTCAGGGCGGCAAAGGGGAAACGTCGTGCCCGTTGCATCAACTTCCGTCACGTCATAGGCAGTCTGGTGAAAAAGCCGGGAGCCTTCTACCACGCAGCGCTTCGCAATGACATCCTGCCTAATGATGAATGGCGCCAGCTGTGGCAGCGAATGTGTTCACGTTTGACGCCTCAACTAGCCAGCAGGCTTATGGTGAACGCCCTCAAGCTGGCAGCAGAGCAGGAGGACATATCTCTGATCGCAAAGAGAGTGAGCGAGCTATTACTGGAGCCTGGAGAACCGGATCTGCAAAAAGCTACTGAAGTGGCTTGGCGTTAAAGAAAAACACCCCTTGCCGGATGGGAAAGTAGTCCAGCATAGCCTGCAAAGCTATGACCTCCTTCTCCAGAGGGGAGGTTTACAATGACCGATATTCATACCCTTGAAAGACTGCTGAGAAAGCTGCGTCTAACGCGTGTGGCGTCAGAATGACACAGTCAGGAAAAACGAGCCTTAGCCGAAGGTTGGACCCCCTCGCGTTATCTGCTGTCGCTTTGTAGCGAAGAAGCAGCACACCGGCAAACTGAACGGCTGCGGCGATATATAAAAGAGGCGCGTCTGCCGACGGGTAAAACACTGGCCGAATATGACTTCGGCTAGGTTCCGGAGCTGAACGCAATGCAGGTGCGCCAGCTATAGTACAACGACGGACTGGGTGGACAGCGGTGAAAACGTCCTGCTGTTCGGGGCCAGCGGTCTTGGCAAGAGTCACCTTGCCGCAGCGATCGTTGACGGCGTTGTATGTCAGGGGCATCGAGCCCGGTTTTACAGTGCCGGTGAATTGCTACAGGAACTCAGTAAGGCCAGATCATTGCTGAGACTTAATGAGGTGCTTCTGAAGCTAGATCGCTACCGGGTGATAGTGATAGACGACCTTGGCTATGTCAAACGTGACAATGCTGAGACGGGGGTGCTGTTCGAGTTGATCGCACATCGATATGAAAGAGGTAGCTTGATTATTACGAGTAACCATCCGTTTAGTGAATGGGGCAGCATCTTCGTGGATGAGACGATGGCGGTGGCCGCAGCCGACAGGCTGATCCACCATGGATACATTTTCGAGGTAACGGGAGAGAGCTACAGGAAGAAGACGTCAAAAACGGTAACCCAACAGTCAGTTAAGTAATTATCCCTTGGCGGCCAGAGTAGTTGACGCCTAATAAAGGCGCTTTGTTCACACTGCGGGTGTAGCATTAACATCAAGGTTCGCGTCTACATAAGCATCAAAGATATTTAATTTACAAAGCCCTCCTCCCATGAAGCCAGTCGGTATTTAGCTAAATAGCTGTTCCGAATATTAGATCACCGGAGGTAGGGAACTCAGTTCAGTTTGTGCGATCTCATTAGTCGCCAAACAAAACAAGCCGCACCCAAAGGACTGAATTGATGCCTATCCTACCACCCCTGCCACGACCACAACGGCGCCGCATTCACAAAATCATCCATGCCACGCGTGATAAAGGGCATGCTCGTCGCTTGATGGCCATCTTGCTGTTACATGAAGGACGCACGATCACTGATGTTCATCACCTTACCGGCGCGGCTTGCTCGACCATCGGTCGTTGGCTTCGGTAGTATCGAGATGAAGGTGTGGGGGCGTTAGAGACCTTACCGGCTGGCCATGCCCCTGTCTTACCAGTCGCCAAGATTGTCACCGTACTGGTGCTGCTCATGCAGTTTTCTCCGCAAGATTTTGGTTATCAGCGCAGCCGCTGGTGTACCGAACTATTGGCTATCAAAATCAATAGGTTAACGTGGCTCAACATGGCAGCCTCCACGCTCCGAAGATGGTTACCTCGTATGGGCATTGTCTGGCGCAAGCCCATGCCGACCTTACGGATAAAAGACCCGGCCTATCAGGAGAAAATGGCGGATATCGACGCTGCGCTGGCTCGCTGTGGCGCCGATAATCCGGTGTTTTATGAAGATGAAGTCGATATAGACCTCAACCCCAAATTAGGGGCCGACTGGATGTTCAGTGCGCAGCAAAAGCGGGTTGTCACACCGGGACAAAACGCCAAACATTACCTGGCAGGCGTTCTCCATGCAGGTAACGGAAGAGTACTTTACGTCAGCGGGATAAAGAAAAAGTCATCCCTGTTTATCGCCATGCTGGAAAAGCTGCCTCGCCACTACCGACGAGCCAAAACCATCACGCTGATCCTCGATAACTACATCATCCATAAAAGCAAACAGACCGCGCGATTGTTGAAGAAGAACCCAGGGTTCTGCTTGGTGTTCCAGCCAGTTTACAGCCCTTGGGCTAATCACATAGAACGGCTGTGGCACAAAACCATCACGCGCAATCATCAAGACAGAGGAATGGCCTGCCTGCTGGCCCGAGTGAAACACTTCATGAACACAGTGTCTCCTTTCCCGGGGAATGGCTATGGCACAACGAAGGTGTAGCACTATTGGGATCAGTTATTTAGACAAGTCTCGGCGTAAACTAGAACAGCAATTATAATGACATTTCAGAAATAATAAAAATCAATACATCATTGGCGGCTGTAAATTTATTAAAATCTAGCCTTCACTGATGGCGAAGATCCTACCCCGCAATCTGAATAAACCATGGTTATTTTGCAAGAAAAATATACTGACAAAAATTTCAAGATAATCTTGCGCAACATTACCCCATATAATCAACTGCAACCTAATATCTAGACATAAAAACAACCCATCGTCATGATGTATAAGTTTTATTGGACAAATGCTTTATCAAGCGCAAGATGTTTGTACCATATCTGATAAATAGCACTATTCAATCGTGTATACCCATCACCTTAAATTTATCATGTAAACAATTTCCACGCCACATGAGGAAGAAGAATGGATTCGCTAAAAAAGGTTGAGATATCAACATTGGCCACAGTGATTGAATGGCCCTGCACTCTCCAACAATCCACCCAAGCGCATCTGCTTGCAATGCTTAAATCCATTGAGATCAGGCAACTTGATAGTGGGTTACCTGGCATTATTTATGTTCATTCGGGGTGTCTTGTCAGCTATGCAAGCAACGTTACCTTGGACAACTCATTAGGGCTGCTGTATGGCGCAGGAAGTTGGTTTGGCATCCAAGTGATTCATAATAATAGATACAACCCTCAAATTATGTATGAGCCTCTCAGGCCAACTCAGCTTTTCTTACTCCCAAAAGCCGAGATAGAAAGGAGTTTGTTAAAAAACATTGAAATATATAAATTTTTGTTTTTTATCTCACAGCGTATAGGCCGTCTTAGTCTGCAAATGGGCAGCAATGCACTTCACAGCTTAATATCTCGCATTATTTATGTTTTGCTAGAGTTATCCGCGAAGAGCTCAGAGAATAATGCAACACCGTTGACAATAAAAATAACACAGCAAAAACTAAGTCAAATCGTCGGCATTAGTCGCCCAAGGCTTAATGAAGTGCTGCAAGATTTGGTAGTTTCTGGTGAGTTATCTCTTGAGCGCGGAACAATAAAAATCAACAAGCCAGACAAACTAAAAGCTAGGTTGCATAAATTTCATTTAATGTTTAACGACCCGACCGAGAGCGACTTTGCCACCAGCCAGCAAAAATGACCGCGATAACAAAAACCATCAATGCTGATAATATGTGGGCAGTCACTATGTGGTAGATGACCGCGCAATTGCAAAATAAAAAGGAGGACTCAGCCTCCTTTTTATTTTTAAGTGTAACTAGTCTCACTAGTTAATGGCTTGCACTACCTAGAGCGCTAGCACAACAAAACAACCAAAATTATGATCGGCCGGGGCGGGTACAGGTAAAAACCCACCCCTCTTCGAGCGATCCAGAGCCCAATACGGCACCAGTAAGCAGGCTCTTAATCGCGACGGGGCCGCTGGTATACAAATGTGAGTAAGTCCAATACCATTCCCCCGTATAGAACCCAAACATTGTCTTGAGTTGATTGTTAGGGTAAGCATTATAAAGTGGTCCCAGCTCTTCTGTTCTTGCCAGTGATCTATCTTTTACGCGCGCGCAAGCATCACGAGCGTCACCATAGTTCGCTTTGCCAGTGTTAGTTTGAACCATAACTTCCCGGGGCATCCCACTCACCGAGTTTATAATTGGTATCCATCGCTCTATCTGCACAGATTCCTCCGATGATTCAAGAGCGCCGATGTTTCCAATAGAACTACCTGCGGGGGCGTAAGCCATTACCCGAACAAAACCAGCTTTCGCTTTTGTCGAAAGCACGCCGTTCTCAATGGCTGCAACAGTGTCATCAGTGACATCCCAATCAACAGCGGATGTCGCATCCGGGGTGACGGCAACCTTCCACTCAACTGAATCGGTCACATCCTCTTCGACGCCATCCGACATCAGAGCTTTAGCTTTGAATTTATGTTCACTTACCAGCACCATGGTGCCATCTAGCGGTAAATCTTCGATGGTCAGCGTTAAAGCTACAGCATTGGTCACTTCCACATCAGCTGTCGTTGAGATAGTGCTGCCAGCATCAGGCCACGTAGATGTATCCATCGTTACGGCGTTGTTGCCCAAATCAACGAGCAAGTCATGACTTCCCCAGCTCCTGGTTACCGTTACACTCGAGGCTTTCTGAC
>NZ_JAAKTN010000028.1:0-1718 GCF_049174455.1 Aeromonas sp. 601027
GAGCGAACCTTCTCCCGAAGTTACGGTTCTATTTTGCCTAGTTCCTTCACCCGAGTTCTCTCAAGCGCCTTGGTATTCTCTACCCGACCACCTGTGTCGGTTTGGGGTACGATGACTTGTAATCTGAAGCTTAGAGGCTTTTCCTGGAAGCAGGGCATCAATGGCTTCCACACCGTAGTGTGTTCGTCTCGTGTCTCAGTGTTGTGTCTCCGGATTTGCCTAGAAACACCACCTACGCACTTTCACCAGGACAACCGTCGCCTGGCCCACCTAGCCTTCTCCGTCCCCCCATCGCAATTACAAGTCGTGCAGGAATATTAACCTGCTTCCCATCGATTACGCCTTTCGGCCTCACCTTAGGGGTCGACTCACCCTGCCCCGATTAACGTTGGACAGGAACCCTTGGTCTTCCGGCGAGGAGGCTTTTCACCCCCTTTATCGTTACTTACGTCAGCATTCGCACTTCTGATATCTCCAGCATACCTCTCGATACACCTTCGCAGACTTACAGAACGCTCCCCTACCACTCACACATAAGTGTGAATCCGCGGCTTCGGTGCCTGGTTTGAGCCCCGTTACATCTTCCGCGCAGGCCGACTCGACTAGTGAGCTATTACGCTTTCTTTAAATGATGGCTGCTTCTAAGCCAACATCCTAGCTGTCTGAGCCTTCCCACATCGTTTCCCACTTAACCAGAACTTTGGGACCTTAGCCGGCGGTCTGGGTTGTTTCCCTCTTCACGACGGACGTTAGCACCCGCCGTGTGTCTCCCGGATATTACTTACTGGTATTCGGAGTTTGCATGGGGTTGGTAAGTCGGGATGACCCCCTAGCCCAAACAGTGCTCTACCCCCAGTAGTATTCGTCCGAGGCGCTACCTAAATAGCTTTCGGGGAGAACCAGCTATCTCCGAGTTTGATTGGCCTTTCACCCCCAGCCACAGGTCATCCCCTAACTTTGCAACGTTAGTGGGTTCGGTCCTCCAGTTGATGTTACTCAACCTTCAACCTGCCCATGGCTAGATCACCCGGTTTCGGGTCTACACCTTGCAACTAGACGCCCAGTTAAGACTCGGTTTCCCTACGGCTCCCCTATACGGTTAACCTCGCTACAAAATGTAAGTCGCTGACCCATTATACAAAAGGTACGCAGTCACCCCGAAGGGCTCCCACTGCTTGTACGTACACGGTTTCAGGTTCTATTTCACTCCCCTCACAGGGGTTCTTTTCGCCTTTCCCTCACGGTACTGGTTCACTATCGGTCAGTCAGGAGTATTTAGCCTTGGAGGATGGTCCCCCCATATTCAGACAGGATGTCACGTGTCCCGCCCTACTCGATTTCACATCAAGGTTGTTTTCGTGTACGGGGCTATCACCCTGTATCGCCGGCCTTTCCAGGACCGTTCCACTAACTTCCAAGATGCTTAAGGGCTAATCCCCGTTCGCTCGCCGCTACTGAGGGAATCTCGGTTGATTTCTTTTCCTCGGGGTACTTAGATGTTTCAGTTCTCCCGGTTCGCCTCTGTTACCTATGTATTCAGTAACAGATACCCGAGTTATCTCGGGTGGGTTTCCCCATTCGGAAATCTGTGAGTAATAGCGTCTCTTACCGACTTCTCACAGCTTATCGCAGGTTAGTACGTCCTTCATCGCCTCTGACTGCCAAGGCATCCACCATGTACGCTTAGTCACTTAACCATACAACCCCAAGAAGTGTCG
>NZ_JAAKTN010000031.1:0-927 GCF_049174455.1 Aeromonas sp. 601027
GACGGCCTGCGTTTCGCTATCCGTGAAGGTGGCCGTACCGTAGGTGCTGGTGTTGTAGCTAAAGTTATCGCTTAATCGATACTTTAAATGCACACATGAAAGGGGGGGCTTCGGCCGCCCCTTTTGTTTTTGGGCTTTATCTGCCCTGTGAGATACTGGGCAAAACCATTGATTGAGGTAGTTTCCGTGAGCAAACCCGCCATTTTTCTGGATCGTGACGGTGTCATCAATGAAGACACTGGCTATGTCAGCCAGGTCGATGACTTCCATTTTCTGCCCGGAGTCATAGACGCCCTGCTGCTCCTCAAAAAGAAAGGCTATCTGCTGGTTGTTGTGACCAACCAGTCCGGAATCGCCCGCGGCTACTTCAGTGAAGATGACTTCATGAATCTGACCGAGTGGATGGATTGGTCACTGGCGGATCGGGATGTGGACCTCGATGGCATCTATTTCTGCCCCCATCATCCGGATCACGGAGCCCCCTGTGATTGCCGCAAACCGGAGCCAGGCATGCTGCTGTTGGCGCAACAGGAACTGGGGATCGACATGAGCCGTTCCTATATGGTGGGTGACAAGCCTTCCGATCTGAAAGCCGCCATCAATGCCGGGGTTGGGCATAAGATCATGGTCAGAACCGGTAAGCCAATCACCGAAGCGGGTAGCGCACTCGCAGATGCTATATATGACAATCTGTATGATTTTGCCGTCGCGGTGCCTGCAGCGAGCTAATTTCGCCGGTTAAATATGCTGATTGGTGGATTTGCGAGCGATTGAACGATGAAAGCCATCTTTTTGCAATTATCCCCTTGCCAGAACGAATTCACTCCCTATAATGCGCCTCCATCGACAGGGCAAGCGGCAACGCAAACAACCTCGTCGGTAACCTCGAAAAGCCTTTGAAAATAAGGCTTGACTCGAGAAGGCGGT
>NZ_JAAKTN010000032.1:0-916 GCF_049174455.1 Aeromonas sp. 601027
CCCCCTGGGTCACAGAGCCTTGAACCTGGAGGGTTGCAGATGGGCCAGCTGCAAATGCTGATGAACTAGCGGCCATCAAGCACGCGAGAGGCATTAATTTAAACAACTTTTTCATAATTAAATCCTTGTTGAAGAAGGCTATTGGTCAATACGATTACATGTACTCGAAGTTAATCGTAGTATTGCCATCCAAATTGGCTGTTTCGGTAATACCTCTCAAGTCGGAGCTCAGTGACGGCTCAACTTTCAATGTAAAGTTAAACGCCCTGGCTTCTGTTGGTGCGCTCGTCCCTGACGTCGCAAAAGAGAGATATTGCGTTGCCTTTTGATTATTAAGCTTGTCATTGAATGCCATCTTGCCCCAGGTGGTTTTGTTAGCACTGCTGAGCAAATCACCATCAATTCCGTCACCTTGAATTGCAGTAAACGCCAAGCTATAAGAACCGATGTTAATACCATCTGTTGTGGTCCCCAGGCCAAACGCGGTGTTGGCATCAGTGGGTTCATCAGTGTGAGTCGGCACACTGCTTGCACGGTTGTCAGCAAAGCTAATAGCCACCTTGGTTGCACCAGTGCAAACCAGAGTGCCATTCAGTTCCTTTGCTGCCAGCTTCAGCGTGCCTGTCTCCGGCAAGTCATTGATGGATGTTTCACCAAAATCAACAATACCACCAGCGTCCAAAGTGGGAACGCAAGCGCCCGGTGAAACGGTACCTGTAATTTTTAGCTCCGCTGTGGGGCCAGCGGCCAGAGCCGAACCGGCACTCATCATCAGACAAGCCAGCATGGCCTTATTAAATGTTGGTTTCATCTTCATGTTGTTTCCTCACTTATTAAAATTAGCTCCTGATAACACGAGCCATTACGCATTACCATTTTTACTCGGTAATAAATTGCCTACTCAAGCAGTTCGACA
>NZ_JAAKTN010000033.1:0-830 GCF_049174455.1 Aeromonas sp. 601027
TTAGCTCCTGATAACACGAGCCATTACGCATTACCATTTTTACTCGGTAATAAATTGCCTACTCAAGCAGTTCGACAATCGTCTCTCTTTTCCTGTCAAGCCACTCTCGGTGAACGGTTACGGTGAGAGAGTGTAAAATTACAAATAAAATAACTTTACCCCCCAAAGAAAACTTGGCGCATTAATCACAAAAAAATCCCTTTCTTTGTGATCTGCAATTTAATTAGAGGTAATTGAACACAAATGTTGCGTTGCCATCAATATTTTCAACATCTGAGATTCCATTTAAATTACTCTTGTCAATCTTCCACCAAGGATATACATCCACCACAGCTTCCATAATAGGCTGGGGGTCATACGAGCTCGAGGATGCGTGGGCAAATGATTTCACTGCACTCATATTCGTGAACCATGAATCTTTTCCCCCTGGAATCGCCCATTCTCCAGAAGACCTCTGATATACAGCTACTAAATCATTGTCTGTGCCGTTGCTGGAACCACTTACAAGGGCCTGTGAATGCCGCCAGACACCAATATTAATTCCAGTACTTGTTTTTCCTAAGCCTCCATGTCCAGTCGTTCCATCAGAACTATCTGAGCGATTATCTATTATATAATAGGTTAATGTGGTCGGTGCTGAACACACAATACTAAGCCTTATAGGCACATTACGAGTGTAATTACTGGGAAGTTCATCAACCTTTTTGTCTCCAATGTTGAATACACCACCATTAGCAAGGGTTGGCACACAAGCCCCCTGGGTCACAGAGCCTTGAACCTGGAGGGTTGCAGATGGGCCAGCTGCAAATGCTGATGAACTAGCGGCCATC
>NZ_JAAKTN010000034.1:0-674 GCF_049174455.1 Aeromonas sp. 601027
CTGTCTGCCCCACCCTCGTCCGTGGTCCCCGCCACATTGCCATTCACGACCCCGCTCCAGTCCGCCGGCAAGCTAAAGCCAGGTACGCCCGCTGTGCTCGCACCGCTCCAGCTGTAGCTGCCCGCCACCGCGCCAGCCACCCAGCCTGCCCCCATCAACGCACCTGCCGGCACACCGCTCAGGGTCACCGTCACACCGGTCACCTGCTCCGAACCATCCGCGTCGGTCGCAATGACACCCAGCTGCGCCGCCAGCGATACCGCCACCGGTGCATCCGTTTCTGCCAGCACCAGGTTGGTGGCGCTGACACTGATATCCCCTTCCACTCCGATAGTGACCGTGCCACTGCTGTTGGCCGTGCCTTCATTGGTGGTCGCCACCACGGTGTAACTGATGGGCGCACCGGTGTTGTTCGCACTGCCCGACACCCCGGCCGTCGAATAGTCCGCCGGGAACACCAGCCCGAACGCCGGCGGCAATGCCCCCGCCACCACGTTCACTGTCAGGACGTTACCCACCAGGGTGCCACCCACTGCAGTGGTATTCGCAGGCAAATTGTTGAAGGTATACACCAGGCTGGTCCAGGTCTCTGACCCGTCGCCATCGCTGATACTCACCGTGTTGGTCAGCAGCACCTGTACCGTGCCATCCGTTTCGGTCGCACCCGCATTCAG
>NZ_JAAKTN010000035.1:0-647 GCF_049174455.1 Aeromonas sp. 601027
ATTCATGACTGGGGTGAAGTCGTAACAAGGTAACCCTAGGGGAACCTGGGGTTGGATCACCTCCTTACCTTAAGATGACGAAGTTGTTGAGTGTTCACACAGATTGCCTTGATTCAAAGTAGTTAGAGCAAAGACCTGGTGCAGAGATGCATCAGCTTCTGTTGTCCAGCCCTCGGGATGGATGAGAGAAAACCTCCTCTGCCGGATAACGGGATGTGAATAGCAGTTTACTGCTACCTGTTGTCTCAGTGCGCAAGCACTGCAAAGCAGACCCGGGGTCCCCTTCGTCTAGAGGCCTAGGACACCGCCCTTTCACGGCGGTAACAGGGGTTCGAATCCCCTAGGGGACGCCACTTCTCTTCTTGCTAACAAGAATGCAGAGTTAAGAAACTGATTCTTAACTCTGTTTTCTTCGGCCTTGAGCCGTTGCAAACATGCTCTTTAACAATCTGGAAAGCTGATTTAAAAAGTAGTTCTCAAACATTTGTTACAAGTGCTTTGGAAACTTCTTGGCGAAAACCAAATTTTATTTGGTCCTTGTTGTACGACAACAAGCCGTGCCGGTTTCACCGACACTTCTTGGGGTTGTATGGTTAAGTGACTAAGCGTACATGGTGGATGCCTTGGCAGTCAGAGGCGATGAAGGA
>NZ_JAAKTN010000036.1:0-559 GCF_049174455.1 Aeromonas sp. 601027
AAGAGCGACGCAACAGTGTGTTGCTGCGGGAGTGGAATTCTACTCAACCGCCTTCTCGAGTCAAGCCTTATTTTCAAAGGCTTTTCGAGGTTACCGACGAGGTTGTTTGCGTTGCCGCTTGCCGTGTCGATGGAGGCGCATTATAGGGAACAGATTCTTTCTGGCAACCCCTCATCGGCAATAAAATTGCAAAAAATAGCACTTTTTTAGTTATTCATCTCCAACCACAGCTTTTATACAAACTTATCCACAGAAACCAATTCAGGATTGCTAGAATGGCCGAAAACAAGGAGGCCAAGATGGACTTGCGACTGAGACCCTACAAGGGAAAACGTCCGCAATTGGGCAAATGGGTATATGTAGGGCGATATCAGCTGGCTGACGATGTTCACGCCAAGTGATCCAACCATTAACCATTCACCACTCAGCAGTGGTTTGGGAACAGCGCTTACTTCTATAGAAGAACATATAGGTGAATGATGAGTTGAGGCAGTTGAGGCAGTTGAGGCAGTTGAGGCAGTTGAGGCAGTTGAGGCAGTTGAGGCAGTTGAGGCAGTTG